>CATJBQ010000150.1 GCA_949738465.1 uncultured Lachnospiraceae bacterium | reverse complement strand
TTAAATATCATCAACCACCAGAGCCTGATTGCCACCAAGGCCGCCAGGGTCTGCCATGCCGCCCAGGGGGACGGAGTCATGGAGTTCGGCCTGCGCAGGGCCCAGGGACCGGACGCCGGAACCTACGGGGCCAGGGCCGCCGTGATCGGCGGCTGTATCGGCACCTCCAATGTGCTGACCGGACAGCTTTTTGACGTGCCGGTGAAGGGCACCCACGCCCATAGCTGGATCATGAGCTTCCCGGACGAGTACACCGCCTTTAAGACCTATGCGGATCTCTACCCCTCCGCCTGCATCCTGCTGGTGGATACCTACGACACCATCAAGTCCGGAGTTCCAAACGCCATCCGGGTATTTAGCGAGATGCGGGAGGCGGGGATCCCCCTAAGCTTCTACGGCATCCGCATGGACAGCGGCGACCTGGCCTACCTGTCCAAAAAGGCCCGCAAGATGTTGGACGACGCCGGCTTTCCCGATGCGGTGATCTCTGCCTCCAACGACCTGGACGAGTACCTGATCGAGAGCCTGAAGCTGCAGGGCGCCACCATTACCTCCTGGGGCGTCGGCACCAGCCTGATTACCTCCAGAGACTGCCCGGCCTTCGGCGGCGTGTACAAGTTGGCGGCCATCCGGAATGAGCAGGGAGAATTCGTCCCCAAGATCAAGCTTTCCGAGAATACCGAGAAGGTCACCAACCCCGGCAACAAGACCGTTTACCGGATCTATGAAAAATACACCGGCAAGGTGAAGGCCGACCTGATCTGCCTGGCGGATGAGACCTTCAATGAGGAAGAAGACATGCGCCTGTTCGATCCGGTGGAGACCTGGAAGAAGACCCGGCTCCCCGGCGGCACCTACACCATGCGGGAGCTTCTGGTTCCCATTTTCCAAAGGGGAGAATGCGTCTACACCTCTCCCTCCGTTATGGAAATCCGGGAGTACTGCTGCAAGGAGAAGGAGACCCTCTGGGCCGAGACCATGCGGCTGGTGAATCCCCACCATGTCTATGTGGACCTGTCGGATAAGCTGTATCAGATGAAGACGGAGCTCTTTAATGAGATGAGTAACCGGGAGTTGTGATATTGTTGTCTCTTATAAATGTTTTGATATAATTTGTCAGACTGCTCTTTATACTTTAAGAAAATTTCAAAAAGAATGCCGGGTAAGACCTACCTCTTACCCCGGCATTCTTTTGCAAATATCTTTTATTAATTCATTAATTCATTAATTCTTTTCACTGCTTTCTTATCCATCTTCTGCCAGTAAAGATAATCTTCCCAACCATTTTCAGTGAACGATACCTTCATATATCATTCCTCCATCTGAAAAGGAATCAATTTCCCTTCTTCTGCCTGCCGGATGGATTCCTTCAGCCACTCATAATTTGCCCGGCTGTCCCTGATATGAAGATTCTCCATCAAATTATCATATTGAGCCTGGGACATCAATACCACATTCTCATCATTTTTCCTGGTGATAATGGCAATATCCGAGTCCTGCACCACCCGGTCACAAACCTCTCTGAAGTTATTTCTTACATTCGAAAAATTTGTTGCGATCATGTATTTCACACCCCTTCTACCCGAAAGGTTCCTTTTTTATAGTTTACACACAGGAAATAATATTGTACTATCTACCGTACTATAACACCTTCTCCAGATCCTCGATCATAATCCGCAGCGCTTTCAGCCTGGCGTAGCGCTTATCCACCGACTCCAGCACATACCAGGGGGCATACGTGGTGCTGGTCTTCTGGAGCATCTCGTTGACGGCGTTCTCGTAGAGGTCCCATTTTTCCCGGTTGCGCCAGTCCTCATCGGTGATCTTCCACTGCTTCTCCGGCGTGGCTGCGCGCTCGTTGAACCGGTAAAGCTGGGTATCCTTGTCGATCTGCACCCAGAACTTGAGGATCACGGCGCCCCAGTCGGAAAGCTCCTTCTCGAATTCGTTGATCTCGTTGTAGGCCCGCATCCAGTCGTTCTCGCTGCAAAAGCCCTCCAGCCGCTCCACCATCACCCGGCCGTACCAGGTCCGGTCAAAAATAGCAATGTGCCCGGTCTTGGGAAGACGGGTCCAGAACCGCCAGAGATAATGCCGGGCCTTCTCGTGAGGCTCCGGGCTTGCGATGGGATGTACCTCGTATCCCCGCGGGTCAAGCGCCCCGGTGATCCGCTTGATATTGCCGCCCTTCCCGGCAGCATCCCAGCCCTCATAGGCCACGATCACCGGCACCTTCTTCCGGTAAAGCCGGTTGTGTAATTCGCCCAGCCGCTGCTGCAGCCGCTTCAGCTCCTTATGATATTCCTCGATATCCACCGTCTTATCCAGTGGAATCTCCGCCAGAAGGGGCATCTTCTCCAGGGGGAATACATTCTGCAGCAAGGGCACCGCCATCGAACTGTTGTTCAAGGCAATCTCAATGCCCTGGGTCAGCGTCTCCAGCACCTGCAGCTCCGCCCATTTGGCAGACTTGGCATCCACAATATACCAGGGCGCAGAGGGCAGGTTAGTGCTCCTTAAGTAAGAATCAAAGGCCCCCCGGCACCGCTTGTAATGCTCGTTCTGCCACATATCGTCCTTGCTGACCCGCCATCTGGTATCCTTGCTGTCCCAGAGCTTCTCAATGCGTTTCGTCTGCTCCTCATGGGAAATATGCAGGAAAAACTTTATCACCAGGTAGCCGTTGTCCGTCAACTGCCGTTCAAAACGCCGGATGCTTCCGATCCTTGCCTCATAGTCCTCATCGCTCATCCCGCCGTACAGACGCTCCTTAACCACCTCGTCCATCCATCCGGAATCTAAGAAGGTAAACTTTCCTCCCTCCGGAATCCTGGCAAAATGGCGGTAGAGGAAGGGCTTGCGCTTCTCCTCCTCCGTGGGCTCCTCCATGGCCGCCACCGTAAAAAACCTGGGATCAATATTTTTGATAATCCTTCCGATGATACTGCCCTTTCCGGCCGTTCCCCAGCCTTCCACCAGCACCAGTACCGGCAGCTTCTTCTCCTTGATCTGCATCTGCTGGCGTGCCAGACGCTCCCTTGCTGCCCCAAGGCGCTCCGCCAATTCTTCCGGCTCCGGTTTCTGGGGATTCATCCATTCTTTCAGCATAGTGACACCTTCCTTTTTTATATTTCAGCGCGGCCCGCCGGCAGATCTGCCAGGACGCGTGCCGCACTGTCATGCGCTTAATTAAATCCAACCACCTTCTGGGAAATCTTATAAGCAGCCACCGAAATCTTCCGGCCGCCCTTTCCCGGCAGGTTCATGGTGCGGCCCATAATGCCGTTGCGCAGCCGGTGGAACAGCCGCAGGTCATACTCCTTGATATACTTCCACAGCTCCCGCTTTTTCCCAAGATTCTCCTCCGTGCCGGAGCGGATGCACATAATCGTGGAAATGATGGTGATGATCTCCAGATAATTAAACATGTATTTGCGCATCTTGCGGTCGGAAAGGCTCCAGAGATCCACCGCCTCCACCATCAGCTTATTCACCTTGATCTGCTGGTCGATGCGCCGGATCATCACCGCTTCATTCACCGACTGGTCTGCCCGTCCGATGAAGTAACGGTAAAAATCCACATCCAGGTAATACATGGTCTTCACATAGGGCAGGGGCACATACACAAAAAGATTGTCCACATAAAAAGTATGCTTTGGAAGCTTCAGCCCGCACTCCCGGAGAAGTCCGGTCCGGTAAATCACCGAATGCATCAGAATATAACGGCCCTTCATAAAATGCTTTGCCTCATTCCACCCAAACAAACGTTCTTTCGGCAGGATGCCCTTGTAACGCATCACTTTTTTATGCTTCGCTCCCTGCTTCTCATAAACAAAATTGCTGATCAGCATATCCAGGGTTCGTTTTTTGCCGGAAAGCTCCTTCAAGGTGCTAAGGATCCTGCGGTAGGCCGCCTCATCCACCCAGTCGTCGCTGTCCACTACCTTGAAGAAAAGGCCGGTGGCATTGGCAATCCCGGTATTCACCGCTTCCCCATGGCCGCCGTTCTCCTGATGAATGGCTCTGACGATGGAAGGATACCTTCTGGCATACTCGTCGGCAATGTTGGCCGTATCGTCGATGGAGCCGTCGTCCACAATGAGGATCTCCACATCCTCGCCGCCCACCAGTAAGCTTTCCACGCAGTGCTCCATGTAATCCTGTGAATTGTAACAGGGAATTGCAATTGATAGTAGTTTCATTTTTGTACTCCTTGTTTCGTTTCTTGCAAATTTTTCCTACTTCGATTATAACAAGTTTCCCGTCAAAGTCCAACTGGTTTTTTCTTAAGAAATGCAAAAGTTTTGCCCGTCTTCCGATATGTTCATATTTAATTTACAAAATTCTCATAAAGATAACATACGAACGTCACATTTGTCTTCTATACTAAGATCATCGAAGGAAGCAGGAAACACTTAACCAACCAAGACAACAAGAATCTTTTTCATATAACCTTGCTTCGGCAAGGTTCCTCCTAACAATTAGTGATACTTTCACTTTTTCATACACATAAATCTTTTTCATATGAATGGCCGGTACCAAAAGTACCGGCCCCCTCTTTCTTTTTCTGGCGCTCCCTGCAGGGAGCGTCAGTTTTTTATTTTCCTATTATTCCCGCCCACTTGCATCTTATACCGGATTCTGCTATGATAAACCCACAATTTCCGGCAATGCAACCGGCAGTTGACAAATTGACAGCCCCATTTGGTGGCGCGCAACCGCAAAATACGCTATGATATTCCATGCAGAAAACGCCGTGGGTTCCCGCCCCGGCATCAACTGAATTTTTATTAGAAAGAGGTGTACCTATGATTTTTGCAGATAAGATCATCAAGCTGAGAAAACAAAATGGCTGGTCCCAGGAGGAGCTGGCCAACAAACTGGAGGTGTCCCGCCAGGCCGTTTCCAAATGGGAAAGCGCCCAGTCCGTTCCCAGCCTGGATAAGCTCCTGCAGCTTTCCGCCCTGTTTGGCGTCACCACCGACTACCTTTTAAAGGATGAGCTGGAGGAAGCAGAATACGCACAAGGAAATGACGACAGCGGCTTAAGGCACGTTTCCCTGGCCGAAGCCAACGCCTTCCTGGAAAGCAGGGCAAAGGCCGCGCCCCAGATCGCCCTGGCCACCTTCCTCTGCATCCTGTCCCCCATACCCCTGCTGCTTTTGGCGGCCTTCTGTGAGCTTCCCGGCTTCATCCTCTCGGAAAACCTGGCCGGCGGCATCGGGCTTGTGGCCCTGCTTTTGATCGTGGCGGTGGCCGTAGTCATTTTCCTCCGGGACGGCTTCCAGAATAAGCCCTATGAATTCCTGGATCAAGAGCCCTTTGCAGCAGAATACGGCGTAACCGGAATGGTCCGGGAACGCAAGAAAGCCTTTCAGCCCGCTTACGCCAGATACAACATCATCGGTACCTGCCTGTGCATCCTCTCCCCGGTGGCTCTTTTTTCGGGCGCCTTTACCGATAACGATCTTTTCTGTGTTATTATGCTGACCGTGACCATGGGGATCGCCGGGATCGGCGTGATCTTCTTCCTCCTGGCCGGCGTTCCCTACGCAGGTATGCAGAAACTCCTGCAGGAGGGGGAATACTCCACTGTGGAGAAAAAGCACAGCCGGATCCGGGGCGCGGTAGCCGCCATCTACTGGCTTCTGACCACCGCCATTTTCCTGGGCATAAGCTTTGTCACCAATGGCTGGGGCAAAAGCTGGGTGGTATGGCCGGTGGCCGGAGTGGTGTTTGCGGGGGTGATGGTGGTTTGTAACCTGGTGTTTGATAAAAAGGAATCATAACCGCCTCTTTATCTGCCCACGCTTCCTCTGGCAGACCACCCCTGTCAGGGCGATACCGGATACCACCCAAAGCAGAAGCAGAACCTCCGGAAGGGCCTCGCCGGTTTTGGGGCTCTTCCCTGCTATGCCATACTGCACACGGACACCTGGATTTACACTGACGTAAGACACCAGGTTCTTGGGCAGTTCCGCATTCTGTCCTGGGAAAATATCCTGGGCTGTCTTTCCATTACGGGTAATACGGATATTCCCATAGCAGACTGTCACGTTCTTCCCCGCCAGCGCTTTACACTCTGGAATATCGGCTGCAAACACCACGGCCGGGCCCACTCCCTCCGCCGTTTTCAGAACCTGGTTCCGTATCTCCTTGCTTACATGCCCCTTTCCGTTAAATACATAAGAAATGGTGGCTGTAGACATCCCGACGATCCATAGGCTTGTTTTTTCATGCCACATATGCTAAAATTTGCTTGGGATTTACCTTTATAAATAGCAGAAACGCAGGCAGGAGGCACAACCATGTTAAATATATTATTCCGGGAGGATCAGCGGGAGATCCGCTACACCGACTCTTATTTTAATAATAACTACCAGGACGAATGGCTGGAGGATGAACTGGTAAAGCAGATGATCCAGGACATTGACTCCTCAGAGGTGCTCACCCCGCAGATCGTAAGCAGCCCCGTTCTCGGGGCGATCCCCGTTACGCAGATCAGCGGCGGCGTCAAGGCCGTCATCCTGATGCTGAAAAAACCGGAGCTTTTAATCCACGGGAACAGTTGCGGGGATAACTGTGCCGCCTGGATCGACCGGATCGGGAAAATGCAGGATATCAACGTCCATCTCACATATCCCATGCGTTTTCCAGAGGATGTAGTATTGACAGTTGTAGATACCGGAACGGTCTGCCATTCTTATCAGGAATATGTGGAGGAGTATTTGAAATGGTCGCAAAACATGCAGTCTTAGTGCAGTCCGGCAGGGGAATCCAATATAAATTTGAAATCCACCGGAAATACACGGTGATCCGCGGCGACAGCGCAACCGGCAAGTCTACGCTTGTGCGTCTCATCGAAGACGCGGCTATCCGGAAAACAACACAGCTTTCCTGTGATGTCCCGTGCGCCGTCCTGCCCGAGCTGAATTGGGAGCTGAATCTGGATGCATTTTCGAATTCCATTCTTTTTCTTGACGAAGATCATCCGGCTCTTGCTTCCGGAGAGGTTCTGGCTAAACATATGTTCCGTTCTGATAACTGCTTTGTTATTATTTCCAGGGACAAATTGGCCTGGCTGCCCTACAGCTACCGGGAAATCTACGAGATTAAAAGTTCAGGGAAATACCATACGCTAGAACGGGTGTATGGAGATATGGACGTGTTTCAGGAAAACGCGAATTATATTACGGAGGATGCGGCTGCCGGACTGGAATATTTTCAGCACTGGTATGGCTCCCAGGTAAGCAGCTGCTACGGCAACGGAAATCTTTCCAGGTTTGCCAACAAAAATACAACGCTGATTGGGGATGGCGCCGCAATTGGGCCCTATATGTATGACTTAATGCTGGGGCAGGCGGATCTTTTCCTTCCGGAATCCTTCGAATGGCTGCTGCTCCACTCCCCTGTTTTTGCAAAAAATAAGGAAATTCGTGCCCTCCTGCAATCCCCGGAAAGCATTATTTCAACCAATTATCAGAGCTGGGAGGAATTTTTTACGGAATATCTTACCCAAATTACACATGGGAAAGAATACCAATATTCCAAACGTAAAATAAATCCATGTTATTTAAAGCAGTGCTGCTTTAGAAACAGCTTTTGCGAGGGGTTTACTGTCCAGGATAAAAAAATCGAATAAAAACTCCGCCCCATCGAGTAGGGGAGATTTACCCCTGCCCGCCGTGCGGTATTTGAATAGCTTAATGTAATCGGCAATCTTCCCATACCTCGGCCTCGGCCATTATCCAATCAGCACCGTCTTCCCCTCAAAGGCAAATCCATAATGACGGATCCGCTCCCTGGGTATTCCTTTTTCCAGCAAAATGGCATCATAATTTTTTGTTTCGAAATGTGATATTTTTTAGCCCCAGAAACCATACAAAAATGGATCCGGATATTGTATAATGGAATTGGAAGAAAGGCCGGGCCAACGCCCTTCCTGCCTCCGTATCACAATTGAGAAATACAGAGAGGAGAACCATCACCATGTTTCAGTTACGCAGCTATGAAGACCCCCAAAAAACCAGCGAAAACCGGATGCCCCCCAGAAGCTTCTATATCCCCGGGGGAGTTTCGGAATATCAGCTTTTAAACGGCCAGTGGCACTTTGCCTATTTTCACAGGGACATCGACATCCCTGAGCAGATTACGGACTGGGACACCGTCCCCGTCCCCTCCTGCTGGCAGCTTCTGGGGTATGAGGATCCCAATTATACCAATGTCGGCTATCCCTACCCCTGCGACCTGCCTTACGTTCCGGACGACAACCCCTGCGGCATATACGAACGTCAGTTTGTTCTTGCGCAAAAATGGGGGCAGGTCTACTTTGTCCTGGAGGGCGTCGCTACCTGTGCCTATGTCTATGTCAACGGCTCCTATGTGGGCTTTACCCAGGGCAGCCGCCTCCAGGCGGAATTCGATCTTACCGACTATGTAACCGCCGGAACCAACACCCTGCGGGTGAAGGTGCTCAAGTGGTGCTGCGGCAGCTACTTAGAGGATCAGGACTGTTTCCGTTATAACGGCATTTTCCGGGACTGCTATCTTCTGCAGCGGCCCGCCGGCCACATTGAGGACGTGGAGATGATCCCCTCCGACCGGGAAATCACAATCCGGCTTGCAGGAAGGGCAGCCGTCCGCATTTTTGAAGGAGAGACCCTGCTGACAGAGGGGGAATTTACCGATACCTTTTCCTATGCCCCCGCACATCCCGTTTTGTGGAATGCGGAGCATCCCTTTTTATACCGGGTGGAGCTGGAGCGGGACGGAGAGATTATTTCCTTACAGGCCGGTCTTCGCAGAATCAGCGTTTCCGACGACTACGCCCTTCTGATCAACGGCGTTCCGGTAAAGCTTCACGGAGTCAACCATCACGATACCAGCAAATACCGGGGGTACTGCCAGACCGACGAGGAATTGAAGCAGGATCTTCTGTTGATGAAGGAATTGAATATCAACTGTGTGCGGACCTCCCACTATCCGCCCTCCCCAAGGTTCCTTCAGCTCTGCGACGAGCTGGGGTTGTACGTGGTCTTGGAGACGGATCTTGAGACCCATGGCTTCGTTCAGCGGATCCCCAACTCTCCTTTCTATTACGATGTGGAGTCCAGCGACTGGCCGGCCACCAGGGGAGAATGGAGAAAGGAATTTGTGGAGCGGATGCAGCGGATGGTGGAGACCTACAAGAATCACTGCAGCGTCATTATGTGGTCCACGGGAAATGAAAGCGGCCACGGCTGCAACCATGTGGCCATGATCCGCTGGACCAGGCAGCGGGACAACAGCCGGCTGATCCATACGGAGGATGCCTCCCAGAAGGGGGAGATCCACAATGCCGATGTTTACTCCAGAATGTATTCCTCCCTGGCCGAGACGGAACGGTTTGCCCGCACCAACGACATCGACATGCCCGTTTTTCTCTGCGAATATTCCCATGCCATGGGTAACGGCCCCGGGGATGTGTACGATTACAATGAGCTTTTCGACCGCTATCCCAAGCTGATCGGGGGCTGTATCTGGGAATGGGCCGACCATGTGGTGACGGTGGACGGCGTGGAACGCTACGGCGGGGATTTTGCCGGGGAGCTTACCCACGACGGCAATTTCTGCTGCGACGGCCTGGTATTTGCGGACCGCTCCTTCAAAGCGGGCACGTTGGAAGCCAAGGCGGCCTATCAGCCCATCCGCACCACCTACGAAAACGGAATTCTGACGGTGTACAACCGGCTGGATTTCACCAACCTAAGCGAATACCAGTTCGAATATGCCATAGAGGTGGACGGTACGGTTGTGAAGCGCCAGGAGACAACGCTTTTGGCTGAGCCGCATACTTCGGTGGAGGTCGCCGTGGATTACGAAGAAATGCCCTGCCGCTATGGCGTCTTTCTTCACACCGCCCTTAAAAAGGACGGGAAAACCTGGGCGAAAACCCAGCATGCGCTTCCCTGCCGGCTTCTCACGGAGGAAGTTCCCGCCAAGGCAACGCTCACGGAAGACGAGGCATATATTTACGCCTCCGGCGCAGGATTTTCCTACGTGTTCTCCAAGCATTACGGCGCCTTTACCAGTATGGTGGTATCCGGCCAGGAGCAGCTTACGGGCCGGATGATCCTCTCCGCCTTCCGGGCGCCCACAGACAACGACCGCAACATCCGCGTTTACTGGACCAGGGAAAACAACTGGAAAGGGGAACGGCTGGACTGCACCTTCTCCAAGGTCTACGACTGCCACATAGAAGATGGAAGGATCCTGGTTTCCGGCTCCCTGGCAGGCGTTTCCAGAAGCCCTTTCCTGCGTTACACCTTGACCGTGCAGATCGCCGTCACCGGCCGGATCGACCTTACCTTACAGGGAGACATCCGTCCGGAGGCCGTCTGGCTGCCCCGGCTTGGGTTTGAATTTACCCTTCCGGGCGAAAACCGTGAATTTACCTACTACGGCCAGGGGCCTTATGAGAGCTACTGTGACATGTGTCACGGTTCGCAAATGGGCCTGTATACCAGCGATCCTCACCGGGAGTATGTAAATTATGTCCGTCCCCAGGAGCATGGAAACCACAATCAGGTGAAGCTCCTTCGCATCGGAAAGCTGGAATTTACCTCCGCCCAGGGCTTTGAGATGAACGTATCCAGGTACACCGCCGCCGCTTTGGACCAGGCCGCCCACACCGACGAGCTTGCCGCCGACGGGAACACCCATCTGCGCATCGACTACAAGGTCTCCGGCGTCGGCTCCAATTCCTGCGGGCCAAGGCTGGAGGAGCAGTACCGGCTGAAGGAAAAGCAGATCGGGTTCCAATTTACCATCTGTCCCCAAAGAGAGGAATAACGAACAAATACACGGGCAAACAGGAGCAGCCGGCAAAATTGCCGGCTGCTCCTACTTTCTTTTTCTCTTATTCTCTTATTCCCAGGCTCCTGCCGGAACCACCCCAAAGGCATCCACGCAGATCCCACCATCTGCGGATCCCGTTTTTCTTACACCCAGGGTATTTTCCTTTCCCGGCTTCAGTGTGACCTTCACCGGAAGGTTCTGCATCCGCTCCATCCCACTCCCTCCGGTGTGTGGGAACGTAATCCGTTTCCAAACCCTCCCATTTACCAGAAGCTCATACAAGGACCCCTCCATTTCCCGGCAGCCATAATGGATCATCAGACAAAAATCGCCTCCGGATCCCCCATCCACGCCGGAAAGCGTTACCGCGTCCCCCGGGTTTTCCAGGTACTTGACAATCCGTCCGCTGAAAGCCTCCGGATCCGTCTCCCACTGGGGCAAGCCGTCCCAGCAGCCGTTTCCAGCCGGGAAAAGCATTCCCTCCGCCGCCGCATAGACCTGGCAATTGCTCCTTTTTGTCTCCACTGTCAGATGGCCTATTCTTAATCTTCCCTTCTGATACTCTTTCGTCCACAGGCCGATCCGTCCGAGGCCGGCCGGCAGCTTTACAGCCAGGCATTTTTGCCGGAACTCCTTAAAGCTTTCCGTGGGCGTTTCCGGAAACGCAATGATTCCCTGCTCCTTGCCATCAACATGCAGCCCCACCTGTGCATCTCCCCCGGGGCAGCAATAATCAATGATCAGCCGGGCCGTCCCACCTGCTCCGCCGTCCACCCAGACCTCCATGCCGGCCCCTTTTAGCTGCAGGTTCTTAAGCACCCGGTGATTGCCCGCCGCCGGGTCCGGGGTCAGGCAGGCCCCCCGTCCCCGTTTGGAAAAGATTGGCTGGGCGGTGTAGCGCTTCTTTCCGTTGTCAAAAGAAAACCAGTGGATCCGCACCTCCCCCAGGGCCTTCAGGTAAAGGGATTTTTTCCCGGCCCTGCACTTCAGGCGGCATTCCCAGCCATGTTCCAGAACAAATGTTCCGATCCGTTCTCCCTCCAGGGAATCCTCATAGATCTCAATACCTGCCCCCTCGCTCCCGGAGGCCTTTATCTGCATCCTGGTATTTTTTTCAACGTTTAAGATTTCCGGAAAATATAAATATTCCCCGTCTGCAAGCTTCGCTAAGAAGCTTCCGTCCGTCTGCTCCTCCTTGCACTCCCGGGACGCTTCAAAATACCACCTTGCTTCGATGCGCTCCCAGGCGGCGTCATACTGGCCGCAGCCATAGGCGGCAATCCTCTGGTCAATGACGATCTGCCCATCCTTCCGGTAATGGCAGGGAACCAGATAGGAGGCCCGCAGATAGCGGTTTTCATGGTCCATCCCCCCTGCGGCAAAGTAGGTCTGGTTGTGATACGTAAAAAAGGAGCCGTGGTCGTTGGTAAATCCGATGTGCCCCCTATGGACGTAAGGGCCGTACACCTGATCCGATACCGCATAGTAGGAGGCATGGGTCAGATAATAAGTATGGTTGTATTTATGGATGGAAGGCTTATCCTCCGGGCAGGGGTTTCCCAGGTACTCCACACGTCTCAGGGGCTCCGCCAGGTGGATCATATCCTCCGTAAGCCGCCCCATCAGGTAGCAGTCCCAGGGCTTTTTTGCAAGGCAGGTCCCCACGATCAGGTAGGCCGCCCCATCCTCATCCTGGAACACATGGGGATCCCACTTCTGAATCTTCTCCGGGTAAGTATCGTAATCCACCAGCGCATGGCCAAGGGCGTCTTTAAAAGGCCCCGTGGGGCTTTGAGATACAGCCACGCCCACGCCCCAGTCCCCGGTGGAAAAATACAGATAATACGTTCCCTCCCGGTAAGCGGCGTCCACCGCCCAGCACTGGTCCAGGCTGCCGCAGTAAAAATCCTCCGGTTCCACCACCGACTCCAGTTTCCAGTCGATCAGATCACGGGAGGACCAGATCTGCCAGTCCTTCATGCAGAACCCTTCCGTATAGCCGGGCGCGTCGTGGGTGGCATACAGGTAGGCCCTGTCGTTAAAAATATGAATGTGGGGATCGCAGACCCCCTGCCGATATACCAGCGGATTCAAACTTATCCTCCTTCTGTCATTCTCCCAAAATCAGCGGCAGCGCCTCCTCCAGCAGATCATACTGGCAGCGGCACAGAGAATCCATCCCGGCAGCGTGGATATTTCCGCCCCGGATCCCCACGGCCTCGAAGCCGGCCAGCCGGATGGACATGACACCTGCGGAGGAATCCTCAAAGCCCAGCACCCGGCTCTTTTCCTCCTCCAGGATCCCTAAGCCCACCCGGGCCGTCTCCGAATACAGCCAGGGATGGGGCTTGGGCGCCAGCTCCCCGATGGTGCCGGACTGGCCCTTACGGAAGGTCTGCCCTGCCGTGATCACCGCATCGTAAAATTCCAGCGGATCCCCCATTTTCAAGGTGCGGAAAGCGGAAATGATCTCCGGCATGGCCTTGGTATAGAGCCCGGAGGTAACCAGTCCGATCCGAACGCCCCTGCCCTTCACCTCGGTGAGAAATTCCTTTAAGCCCGGGGCCGGCGTGAAGGCTCCCTGTTTTCCCCGCCCCTCCAGAATCTCCTTCATCTCATATTCCGTTGTGTCAAAGTAAATCCTCCGTGCCGCCTCCAGGCTTTGATCCGGACAGTATTTGTCGATGCAGTACTGAAGGTGCTCCGACACGGAATGGCCGGATACCTGGGGCTCGTCCGATGCCTCCAGCTCAAATCCGGGATTTTTCATAAGCTTCGCCATGGTCTGCTCGATGATCCACATCCAGAAGCTCTCGCTTCTTACGCTGGTACCGTCCAGATCCATCAGGATGGCCCCTGCCGGCCCTTCATAGGCCGCCTGGGGCACCCGGTACCAGGCCGGATAGCCCAGGGCCGATTTTACGTAGCACATGGTCTTATCCGAAAAGGCCACAAACTCTACCTTCTGGTCTGCCGGCATAAAAATTGCCTCCACCCCCTCCTCTCCCCGCCGGAAACTGCCGTCCGACGTGCATTCCAATTCGATCATATGTTCTACTTTTCCGATTCCCGGATACCATGCTTTCATATCTGTTCCCTTTCTTTTTTTTCCTCAAACACCAGCTTCACCGTGGCGATCTTATTGCCTCCCACCACAAGGGAGATGGTGTGTTTTTCCACCGGAAGCTGGCCGATGATATCCTCCTTAAGATCTGTCAAGAAGGCCTGCTTTATTTCCGCCGCAAAGGACAGCTTCACTGCTTCTTCTTCCTCCCGCTGGTTGAAAAGGCGCAGAATCAGCCCTTCCCCGTCCTCGGCACGCTTTAAGCAGGATACCGATACCTTTCCTTCCGCCTCATAGAAGGAATGGCACAACGGCAGCATCCCCCGGCACACATTGGGGACATTGGTCTGCACCGGCTTTAAGGGCACTCTGAAGGCCTCGCCCCGGTCATAGAATCCTTCCGCCACATAGTCCCCCTTCTGGGGAGCCAGCGCGTAGCGGTAGCACAATTCCCCTAAAAGCTGGCCGCCGTCCTGGTCGGGAAAATATCCCTCGCTCCGAAACTCCGTGCAGATAATATTCCGCACCGCCCGAAACAAGGTCAGGGCCAGCGCTTTGGACTGCCGGAATTCATACTCGCCCAGACAGTCGGTGAGGATACCAAAGCCTCTCTTTCCATCCGATACGGAAACAAAATCCTGCATTGGCTGTGTCATCAGCTCCTGGTAATAGGCCCCCTGGGCATCCTTCAAGGGCTGGTCGTTTCTATGGTCTGTGACAAAATGGCCCTGTGCGTCTACGATTGTAGTCTCAACGCCGGTATCCATCACAACGCTCATCTTATGATCCCGGCAGCGGTTCATAAGCTTCACTTCCACTTCCACCTGGCTGCTGTCTTTTTTCAAGGTATAGAAGGTGGTGATCTTCACCGTATCTGTTTCCTCACTGCGGCAGCTCTCCCCATGGACATAATTCTCCGGACGGCTGGCGCAGGACGGCAGCTCCATGGTAAGCGTTGCGGCGATGGTGGCGGACAAAGGGCCGTTGTCCGTCATGCAGATGGACGCCGCAAGGCCCCGGCTGGTATAGGTCCGGTTATGGTAAGGCGGATAGTACATCCAGTAATCCCCCACGTCCCCGGTGCTCTCATAATAGTTCAGGGGGCCGTAGCTTTCCCCGGTTCTATGATCCTTTATTGTAACGCTGCCGTCCCCGTTGACCGTTACCCGCAGGATACCGTTATCCATACAGTCACAGCCGGTTCCGATCTCGTCTCCCTTACTCTTTCTGGTCTTGGCCCAGAACTTTGTCTTCCGGTTAAAGGTGGTAAGATCTGTCAGACGATACACCTTGTACCCTCCGGCCGGAACCTCCCCGGTCTCCAGCCAGAAGCCGTGGCGGTCCGTATAGTAGGGGTAGGGCCTGGCGTGGAGATGCACCATGGGCGATACCGCCTCCTTCCGCTCAATCTCCTGGATCCGGCAGGGATTCCCATCCATATCCTCCACCTGAAAATCCCAGATATTTCTCTCCTGGGGCGTATCCAGATAAACTTTCAGTATGTCCCTTCTGGGCTTCGCTGAAAAATTAAAGACAGCGAACATCAGTTCTTCCTTGTCCAGCCCGGAAAAATCCATACTCCGCACAATTTCCTGCAGCCCCCGGTTGGTCACCGTATCCGCCAGCTCCCCGGCCTGATCCAGCCGGTAGCACACATCCGCCACCGTTTTGTCCTGGGTCACCCCGTTGATGGAATCGTGGGGATGGGAAAGCAGCAGATAATCCAGGGCTTTTTCCAGAAAATGTGTCTCGTAATTTCCTCCCATCAGGAAGACGGCTGCGCTGACCGGCTCCGCCTGGCCGAACAGACGGTTCTGCACCTGTTTGTTTTTCATCTTAATCTGGGGCCGTGTCATCAGGGCGTTTCCCGACAGGGAGGTGGTGGGACCGTCCCGCATCTCTCCCCGGACAGTGAGCAGTTCTTCCATGGGGAGCTTCTCCTTGAGCACCGCCACGTACTCCTCCAGGGAGGAGCTCTTAAAATGGATGTCCTCGCACTGGCGGTTGATTTCCTCCAGCAAAGCGCGCAGCTCCGGCTGGGCCGTGGTGGAATCCGTCCCGTCCATCATGGCCCGCTCATCCGTAAGCCAGGAATCCCGCATCCCGTCCCAGGCCTTTTTTACCGCCGCAGGAACCTCCTCCTTGTGGATACAGGCCGTAGATTCCAGCCGGAAATAATCCTGGATATGGGCGGTTCCGTCCGCCTGATGGTAAAACTGGCCGTCCTGCCCATACTGGTACTCGTACTGTTCACTTTTGTAGGCTTTTCCCGTCATGATCGCAAGATAGGCGTTCATAAAAAAGTTGGCCCGGGCGTCGTCTCCCAGCCGTGTGGCAAGCACCGTGGTCCCGTCCGCTCCCACCCATTTGAACTCGCTTTTCGGGGCCCTGGATTTATCCACATTTTTCGATATAATCACCGTATCGATGCCGAAGCCCTGATAAATCTGCGGCAACTGGGAGGGCTGTCCCCAGCCGAAGGACTCGTATCCGATGTTCAGATATCCCCCCAGCTTTTCTGCCTCCGCCCGCCCCTTCAGCAGGTTCCGCACCATGGATTCCCCGGAGATCGGGTACAGATCCGGCAGAGTATACCAGGGGCCGATTGCAATCCGCCCCTCCCGGATCAGCTTTGTCAGCCGCTCCCGGCTTTCGGGGCAGACTTCCAGGTAATCCAGCGCCGCCACCACCTGTCCGTCCAGCAAAAAGCTGCGGTAGTCCTCATTTTGCTCCAGTGTATCCATCAATTCCTCCATCAGATCCCGAAGATACATCCGGTTCTCCCAAAGGGGATATCTCCACTCCCGGTCCCAATGGGTATGGGGGATCACATATCCTGTTTTTTTCTTGCTCATTTCCTGTTTTCCTTTCTGTTAAAAATTTAACGATGCCCTGTAGAGGGCGTCCAAATTTTCTATTTTCCAATCCGGCGTAGAGCCGTTGCCCATGGTCAGCATCAGCCGGCCCGCCGGCCTGTCATAGGTTTTTATCAAAAATTCCACTTCCCGGCACACCTCCTCTGGCGTGCCAAAGGCCATCAGATACTGGACGTCGATTCCGGCAAAAATACAGATCTGATCGCCGAAGCGGGCCGCGATCTCCTCCTCCTTCATGGTATTTTTCTGGATGGGATGGATCACGTCCAGGCCGATTTCCACAAAATCTGGCAAAAAAAGCCGGATATCCCCGCAGCTATGGAGCCAGAAATGGGTGCCCAGTGCATGGGCCTTGTCGATCAGCCGCTTGTAGTAAGGCCGGAAAAATTCCCGGAAAATCTCCAGGGAGAAAAAGGGGCCGTTCTGGGTTCCGATATCGTCCGTCACAAAAAATCCGTCCACGTCCCATTCCTCCCTGGCCCGTTCCATGCACCGCAGATAGAATTCCGTCAGCTTTTCAAACAGCCGGTGTACCTGGTCGGGGTAGAGGAAAAAATCCGTCAGGGCATTTTCCATCCCCCGCAAGGACCACAGCCGTTCAAAATAACAGAAGAACCAACGGCCTAACCGGTACCGTCCGCCCTTTTGGGGAACGCCGCCTAAAAGGGCCGGGGATTCCGGATTGGGAAAGGTCTGGTAGAATGCCTCGAGGGCTTCCTCATCCTCCCAGTCTTTCAAAACGCTCTGGGCGTCCAGCCCTTTGGCCGGATCTAAGGCCGTCCCCGGAGGCGCCCAGAAAAAGTCCGGATCCTCCGGAAATCCCTCCGTGATTCCCGGCATTTTAAGATGCACTTCCTCCGCGTCGCAGGGATATTGGGCCTGCCATTTCTGATATGCGTCAGGATCGCAGCCGAAAGCGTTGTCATAGATCCACAAGTCATACAACAGGGGAATCCTTCTGGCTTTTCCCTTTCCCTCAATGACACGGATCAGCTCCTCCCTTGTCAGAGGTTCTCGGTTTTTCCATTTCATTCTTTTTACTCCTCCCACAAATTCATCGTAACGCCCCTGGGACCTTTGCAATTTATTTTTACGGACAACGGCAGCTGGGTCGACGAGGGACCTCCATAGATGGTATATTCCCCTTCCTCGCACACCCACCGCCTCAGGGACACATTGTAATAGGTAAAAAAGTCCTCTGTCACTTCGAATTCTACCGATTGACAGTCTCCCGCTTTTATGAACACCCGCCGAAAGGCCTTTAATTCCATGGGCGGATGGCTGGCCCAGGAATTTTGCGGAAACTGCACATAGACCTGAATGATCTCCTCCCCGTCCCGCTCACTGTTATTTTTTACCGAAACCCGAAGGACCCCCTCCTTCAGGCTCATTGCCACATAAGTAAAATCAGAATAAGACAGGCCAAATCCGAAGGGATAGTCCGGCGTGATCCCCTTTTCCTGATAATACCGGTATCCCGTCAGAAGCCCCTCCCGGTAGACCGTTTTATAGCCGTCCCCGGGATACTCTGCCATTCCCGGAGCGTCCGCCAGCCTGCCTGGAATGGTCTCCGCCAGCTTTCCGGAGGGGTTATTCTCCCCGCACAGGGTCTCCGCTATGGCCTGCCCCATGGCCTGACCTCCCAGCCAGGATACCAGAATCGCTTTGGCGCAGCGGTTCCAGTTCCGGGTAGACAGGGCGCTGCCCACATTCAAAACCACCACGATCTGGCGGTTTACCCGGTGGCAGGCCCGGATGGCGTATTCCATGTAGGGCTCCAGTTCTATATTGGTGCGGTCTACCGCCTCGCTGCTGCCGGAATACTCCTGGCCCGCAAAAATCAGGACCACGTCCGCCTCCGCGGCTTTCCGACAAAGCCGCCCCTCCATCACTCCGATCTCATTTTCAAAGGTGTGAAGCAGGTCGTCTCCTAAGAACTCTAGTTCTACTCCGTCTCCCAGTCTTTGCTTCAGTTCCTCCAGGGGGCTGCTGACACAGTACGGGTTGGCCACCCGGGAGCTGCCGTCCCCGCCGATGTAGGGGCTCCTGGCCCGCTCTCCCACCACCAGGACCCGTTTTAAGCCTTCCCTTTTCAGGGGCAGGATGTGATCCTCATTTTTTAATAAAACCATGGACTCCCGGGCGGCTTTCAAGGCAAGGCCGTGATGCGCCTTTAAGTCGCAGATTTTTTCAAGGCCCGCTGCACCTTCTTCCTGTAGCCGGGTTCTTTCGTAAAAGGTAAGCAGCCGCCCCACCGCTTCGTCCACCACCTCATCGTCAAGGTCTCCCTGGCGGTAAGCCTCCTCTAACTGCCTCAAAGCCTCCTCCTGGTAAGGCATACACAGATCCACCGAAGCCAACAGAGAATAGGCCCGGTTCTTCACAGCGCCCCAGTCAGATACCACAATCCCGTCAAAGCCCCATTCCTTCCGCAAAACCTCCCGTAACAGCCAGCCATTCTCCGATGCCAGAATCCCGTTGATCCGGTTGTAGGAACACATGAGGGACCAGGGAGCGGCCTTTTTTACCACGCCCTCAAAGGCCCTCAGATAGACCTCCCGCATGGTTCTTTCGTCAGCCTCACTGGAGAGGGAAAACCGCCCCCGCTCCTGGTTATTCATGGCAAAATGCTTGGGACAGGCGGCCACCCCCTGGCTCTGCACCCCTTCCACATAGGCTTCGGCCAGCGCCTCCGTCAGAATGGGATCCTCCGAAAAATACTCAAAGTTCCTTCCGCATAAAGGATGGCGTTTGATATTCATGGACGGCCCTAAAATTGCCTGTACCCCGTACATCCGGCACTCCTCCCCCAGGGCCTCCCCAACAGAGAACACCAGTTCCGGATCCCAGGCGGCGCCCAGCGCTGCCCCGGAGGGAAAGGCGGTGGAGATTACCTCCGCCCCCTCCCTTCCGTTGGGAAAGGCCGATTTTATCTTCAAAAAGACATCCTCCACCGCGTCGTCCGCCTTCATCCGAAGACCATAGGGGCCGTCATGCAGCCGCATGGATGAAATGCCCAGCCGCTTACATTCGACACTATGGTTCATCCCTGCCCCTGTGAGAAAACGAAATTTTTCCTCCAGGCTCATTTCCGCTATGAGTTTTTCCCTATCCATCACACTTCTCCTTTCACATAGGCTTCGCCGTTTTTATCCGGCAATCCGGACCGTGCATTCTTCTCCTGCCCTCACCGGAACCTTCTCCATACGGGCAAAGTAAGAATGTCCCAGCTTCGTGTTTCCGGCGTGATCCAGAAAGACTGTCACCACCGCGTCATAGGGGGTGGTATTTTTTAGCCGCAGCGCCCTGCCCTGCCCCCCTGGAATCAGCTCTGCCCCGACATGGTCGCAGCAGAATACCCTTTCCCGCTCCAGATCCACATAGACTCCCGGAACCTCCACATAGGTCAGGAGCATGGATACCTCCGGCCAGTTGGATCCGTACAGGAACTCGCCCACCGTATGCGTTCCTTCCCAGTCGCTGGTCTGCACCCGCTCGTTAAAATATCCCGGAGGCAGCGGCTTTCCGGCCAGGGTATCCACCGGCCTCTCCGCAAGGGATACGAACTGGGACAGGGCGTGGCTGATCCGTTTCAGCCATTCCAGATACTTTTCATCCCCGGTAAAGCGGTACAGCTTCAATAAGGAATTTCCGGACAAGGTACAGATCCCCGGGGCCGAATGTTTGTTCTGGGCATTGGCAAACACGGTTCCCCGGGTGTGGACTCCAAGCTTCCCGGCCGTGCTTCCCTCCGGAAAGGCAAAATCATAGCTTACCACCCAGGTGACGGCCAGCTCAAAGGCTTCCCGGGCCGCCTCCAGCCATTTTTCCCGCCCGGTAGTCTCATAGAGCTGCACACAGGATTCCAGGAAAGCAAAGGCCGACTCGCTGTCCGGGGCCTGGCAGATCTCCCCGGGGCCGCCGTTTAACATCCCCTGTTTTAAACAATTCTCCCAATACCAGTCCCCCAGCGCCTCCGCCGTCTCCCGGTATGCTTCCGTTCCAAAATACTCATAGGCCAGGGAGAGGGCCGCCAGCGCCATAGCCCCGCAGCCGGTTCCCCCCTGCAAAAGCGTTTCTTTTTCCATATCCAGAAACTGCCCCAGCTCCCCGTTTTTCCGGTAAAACCGTACAAAGGCGTCGGCCTGGGAGCGGATGCTCTCCTTAAGGCCCTCCGGCAGCTCCCCCCGTTCTTCCAGGTACATGGCCTGCTTCAGCAGGAAATACAACAGATCCGCGTCCTTTCGCACCAGAAGGACCGCGTCCCCCTCCCCCAAAAAATCGTCCCCGTAGGATACCCCCTTAGCGTACATGGGGGTGTACCAGCCGTTTGGCCGCTGCAAATGGTCTGTCACAAACCGCAGGGTGGAGATTGCCTGTTGGTACGCCTCCCCATCGTCCTCCAGAAGGAAGGGATAGGTATTCATTCCGCCTCCCACCCAGCCGGCCTGCCAGAAGGCGGGAACCTGATCATTTTCCGATCCTACCCGCAGGTATCCTTCCTCCGAAAAATTCAGCTTTCTGTATTTTTCCTTTACAGCTCCATAGGCATGGGAAAAGGGAATGCTCTCATAAGCCGTTCCCGTCTCCATGCATTCCCGGAGATCATTGAACCTGGCAAAATATCCCCTTAGGCCAGAGGCGGCTATCCGGTAGCAACACGCCTCCAGTTCCAGCCGTTCCCCGGCCTCCAGCCGGATTCCCGTATCCTCCGAAGGATAATCGCAGGTGGGGTAAAAACCGGATCCGTCCGGCAGGTCCCCAAAAAAGTACTTTGTTTCTTCCCGCACTCCCGGGCAGGATACGGAAAATCCCGCCGCTCCTTCCTCCTGTCTTACGCTAAATCCGGTATACATTCCGTATACCAGATGCTTTGCAAACACCAGCCACCCTTCTGCGTTTTTGGAATCGTAATACCCCATGGCCGGTGTGCTCATATCCCCGGAAAGGAACTGGATCCGGGAAGGCTTCCCATCTGGGTCTAAGTGGGGAATATCTGTAATTGCTGGCTCCCCTTTAGCCCCTCCGGCATGATAGGGCGGATAGGGCAGCCGCAGGCTTTGGAACTTATTTCCGTTGTAGACGGCCGCCGGGAAAAATACGTATTCCTCTCCGTTCCAGATTTCGGGTATGTACTCCAGCGCCAGGGAAATATGCAAACATATGTTCTGCGCTGCCTCCGCCTCCAAAAGAAAATGCGTTTCTCCCTCCCGTTCCTGCTTCCGGCACCGGAGCCGGCAGGGAATCCCGTCAAACTCCTTCCACTGCTCCTCCTTTACAGCATCAAGCTGCCAGATTTCCACTTTTTGCGGAATGCTTCCTTTGTATTGTTTTAAAACTGCCTGATAGCCCATTGTGGAACCTCCCTGTTTTTATTATCTGATGGTTGGTTTTTGATAGTTTTCCTTTATCGGACTGCACAGGGATTCTCAACAACGAAATCTGACATTCGCTCTGAATTCTTACGATTTGGACTACGATTTTTGCGGCTTGGGACGGATAAGAAGACTACAGGAAAACGGTGCAAAAAACTCACTATTTCCACGCTCCCGAATTTTTGATATAATCGAAAAGCAGGAAAGGAGGCGTGGTTTGGATGGAGACAAAAAAACTTCCCATCGGAATTGAATTTTTTGCTCATTTTAAGAGGGACAATTTTTATTATGTAGACAAGACAGGATTTATTCGGGATTTGCTGCATGCAAGGAGAAGCGTGAATCTTTTTACACGCCCAAGAAGATTTGGGAAAAGCCTGAATATGGATATGCTAAAGACCTTTTTTGAGATTGGAACCGACCCGTCTTTATTTGATGGATTGGAGATTTCGGAGGAAACAGCTCTCTGTGAGCAGTATATGGGAAAATATCCAGTCA
>CATJBQ010000149.1 GCA_949738465.1 uncultured Lachnospiraceae bacterium | reverse complement strand
CTGGGAGCAGATCCAGGGGATCAGCGGGAAGTATGACCGGGAGCTTGCAGATGCGGTTTTAGAGGTATGCACCCGGGCAAACTGGGAGACGATAAGAGAATTAAGAGGAGGCGGAAAAGAGATGTGCCAGGCAATGTTGGAGCTTATGGAGCCGGAGATTAACCAGATCCGGAAGGAGACAGCGGAGAAAGCGGCAGCGGAAGCGGTCAGGAAAGCTGAGGAGGCGGCAGCGGAAGCAATTAAAAAGGCAACGCAAAAGGCAGAGAAGGCAACACAAAAGGCAGAGAAGGCAACGCAAAAGGCAGAAAAGATTGAAAAATCAGCGAGAAGGGAAGCAGTCCATATCGTAAAGAGCTTATTAAAATCCGGCAAGTTATCAGCCGAAGAGATTGCAAAATGCGTCCCCAGGCTGTCTTTGGACGAGATCAGGGCAATCGCAGCCGGAATGGTCCGTGGGCAGGAAATGACCGCAGCAAAGGACAGGCAATAATAAGAGAATTTACTGCAACTATAGTTATAGAGAAAAAAGGGAAAACATGATAAAATAAGAAAAGTGAAATTATGGCATGGAATGTCAAAGAAGGATGTAGGATGGAACCAGAAGAAAGCGAAGGGGAAAGATCATGTTTGACATTTTTTCTTTACCGGATTTTCAGATGCCGGAGGGATTTTTATGGGGAGCGGGCTATGCGGGCCATCAGGTGGAGGGGAATAATATTCATTCCTATCGATGGAACCTGGAAAAAGCATGGAATTTTCCGGAAAAATCCGGCATGGCCTGCAACAGCTACGAGCTTTGGGAACGGGATGTGGAGATTGCCGGGGAATTGAACCTGGGAGCGTTTCGTACATCCGTAGAATGGCCGCGCATTGAGCCACGGGAAGGTTTTTTTGATCAGAAGGCAGCGGATCATTATGTGGCGCTGTTTGCCGCCTTGAAGGAAAAAGGGATCAAGGTGTTTGCCACAATGGTGCATTTTTCCCATCCCCAGTGGTTTGAAGACGTGGGCGCTTTCCGGAAGCTGGAGAACCGGAGGTATTTTGAACGTTATCTGGAGTTTATCGTGCCGCAGATTGCTCCCTATGTGGATTTTTGGAATGTGCTCAACGAGTTTAATCTGGGAAATGGCGAGGAGCGGATCAGTGAGAAGCTGGCCTGTGTGCAGTTTCATGCGTTGGGGTATCACATCATCAAGAAATACTCCCGGGCGCCGGTGAGCTCGGCCCATGCATTGGTGCAGTATATGCCGAAACGCTCCTTTGACCGCTGGGATACGACCCTGGCACAGTATCAGGACCTTATGGACCATGAATTTTTCTTTCATGCCATGCGTACGGGGGAGATCCTGTATCCCTTCCGGGAGGGGCTTTATGTACCGGAGGTGAAGGGAACGGTGGATTATTGGTCTGTCAATACCTATGTGCGCAGTATGATTGATGCCAGAAAGCAGGGGGCAGAAGGAACGAGATTTCTTTTTGCAAGCATGAAAATGATTCCCATGGATTTTTATCTGGAGGAGATCAATCCGGAGTGTGTGGTCCACAATCTGAGCCGTCTCACAGACCTGCCGGTTTACATTACGGAAAATGGATGCGCCTGCGAGAATGATGAACTGCGGATCGCATTTCTGGGCGTTTATCTTGCGGCATTGCGTGAGGCGATGGATCTGGGCGTAGATGTGCGCGGATATCTGCACTGGTCCATGCTGGACAATTATGAGTGGACCAGCTTTCTGCCGCGTTTTGGCCTCTACGCTGTGGACCGGGAGACCTTTGAACGGACGCCGAAATCTAGCGCGGCTTTTTACAGTGGGATCATCCGTCAAAATGGTGTTTCCCAGGATCTGATCCGGCGTTTCCTTTCGGAGAATCCCAGGGTGAAAGGATGTGGCAGGGAGACAGAAAGTTGCCGGAGTGTTAAGAAATGATAGACTTTGCTGTTCAATTATGCTATATTGAAATTGTCACAGCAACGTATTTCATCCTATGGAGGTGATGATATGCCAAGTATATCGGATATTGTTAAGGATTCTGTCGTTGAGTTTTCAAGATTACAGGATTGGATGATATCAGCAAAAGAGCATGGTGATATGGACACATATAATATGATGTATAAAAGATATGCAGAATTAAAAGTAATACTTGCGGCAGCCAGTGTCAATATTACGGAAATTGACAGGATCAAAGGATAAGCGTCATAATGCGGAAGAGATACTATGAGAATGATCAAAGAGAAACAGATCCTGGCAGCGGCGGATGAGGCGGATCCGTAGATGTATCAACGGATTGGGTTGAGGGTGGGGGATTATCCCCTTAAGCGGATGGACCGGCCGGAGTAAAGGAACGCGTTTTTTGTTGATTTTATACAAAATGATATCATATCTGCAATTTTTCTAAAATGCACTTGCAAAGAGAAAGAAATCATGTTAGAGTAGAATCAATCTAATGTGATTTCTTTCCTTTCTATGTAGTTCGATGATGGGAGTTTTCCCGAAGATTCACAGTAGAGTTTTTAAAAATTTTTGGTTATTTTTTTCCTTAGCTGGCTGTTGAGGGAAGGAAGAAAAACGTTTATAATGGAAGGAGGAAATGCATGGGGGAGGGGAAGATTCAATGGCATCCTGGGTTTGTGGCGGTAGTGGATCTGGAGCTTGCGGCGGACCGGGGGCATCTGGTGTATGAGAAGGAGTACAACCTGAACCGGAAGCCCCTGCAGATTGACCTTCTGGTACTTAAGAAGGATCGCGGGCTAAGGTTGGAGAATGAGATTGGGCGGTTGTTTCGAAAGTATAATCTCATGGAGTACAAGTCGCCACAGGGTCATGTGTGGCTTAAGGCATTGTCTGATCAGATGACCCCGGATAGCTTGAGGGATTTCTGGGAGCAGATCCAGGGGATCAGCGGGAAGTATGACCGGGAGCTTGCAGATGCGGTTTTAGAGGTATGCACCCGGGCAAACTGGGAG
>CATJBQ010000148.1 GCA_949738465.1 uncultured Lachnospiraceae bacterium | reverse complement strand
TGGGGGAATCCTCTTAGAAATCATCCTGCATCTATATCACAAAAAAGAATAAGTCTATAGCCTGTTCTGACTGGCTATAAACTTATTATACGAGGAGGGTTTTTATGTTGAAGAAATTAATTGCAATGGTATTGCGGCAGCTATGACCATGTCACTCATGGCATGCGGTGGTTCTCCGAAAGAAGGGGGTAGCACAAATGTGCATTGATTGGATTCTGGGACACTGTGACGAAGGAATGGACTTGTACCGCAGTGTCCTTTTTCCTATAGGACCGGCGATGAAAAGGGGGGGGTGAAATATGATTTGTAAGAAAAAGAAAACGCTTGCAGCAAAATTAAACAGGATGGGATGGCTATTTATTTTTCCGGCAGCAGCGTTTATGATCGTTTATCTGATCTATCCATTTTTCCGCTCTGTATTTTTATCACTGCAGACAAAGCAGGGGTTCGGGTTCGGTAATTATCTGCGGTTATTTTAGGATCAGAGACTGATCCATACATTTAAAGTGAATTTCTATGTTATTGTTGTGAACCTGTGTATGATGCTGCCGATTGCGTTTATTACAGCCAACGTTCTCGAACAAAAATGTATTAAGCATAAAGGAATTTATCGACTGCTCCTCTTTGTTCCCTGTTCCATGACCTTTGTTTCCTGCATCGATACGACTGTTTACGAGGCGGCCGCCATTGATGGCGCTGCAGGAATCAAAAGCTTTTTTCTTATCACAATTCCGCTCTTAAAGCCGGCCATCGTCCTTACGATGATCACCAGCTTAAATGGCAGTATGCAAGCGTTGGATGAGATCTATACGCTTACTGACGGCGGCCCGGGGAATGCGACATTGACTGTTGCCATGCATCTTTATAATACGGCCTTTCGGAGTTCAACGAACTTTGGGTATGCCAGTGCGATGGGGGTAATGCTGACATTAGTGATCTACCTCGTATGTACTCATATACGCCACCTCCCTTCTTTTTAAGTGAGGGAGGCTACCACCTTGTAACACGGTTGTCCTTGCCTATCAATATAGCATATTTTCTCCCTGCGGGCAATATCGTTTTCGACTTTACAGAAAGGTTTGTCTGTTTTGGCAGCTTTTTATACGAAACACGGATATTACAAATTTAGCACAGTTTCTCCATTTCTTTTTGTGCATTTCCTAAGTAAAATAGACTTACCAATAAGGAAGTTCCCAGGAACTTGACAAATGTAGGAGGAGGAAGAAGATGAAGAAAAAAGCTGTAGCAGTTATGTTATCCATGGTAATGGCCGTGGGGTTATTGGCCGGTTGTGGGGGGGGAGATGATGATACTCCTAAGAACAACCCGGTGGAAAAGGAAAATACGGGAGATGAGAAAACAGATCAGCCGGAAGACGGTGGGGGTGAGGATCCGGCAGCATCCGGAGAGACGAAGGTTCCGGAGGAGATTACACTGTATACTTATTATGCAGATGCCAGTATTGAAGTGATCGATAAGACCCTGGAGCGGTTGAAGGAGATTTACCCGGATCTGACCATCAATATTGAGCATCGTACAGATTCTGACGGAGCTGTGTTAAAGACCCGTGCATCTGTAGGAGAACTTCCTGATATTTTTGAATGTACAGGTTCGCTGACGGATATCCTGATAGAATCCGGAGATCTGGCGGTATTGGATGATGCAATGGCGGCGTACGATCTGCAGGGAAAATTCATTGATGGCAACTTTGATATTAAAAAGGCCCCTGATGGGCATTATTATGCGGTGGATGCCACCGTTCCGGAGGTCTGTCTGGTATTCTACAATACAGAGGTATTTCAAAATCTTGGCCTGGAGGAGCCAAAGAACTACGATGAATTTAAAGAAGTAGTAAAAACACTGGCAGAGAACGATATTATCCCGTTGGCGCTGTTTGCGCAGCAGAGATGGCCAGGCCTTCAGATGTATGATATGGCAGTGATCGGTCAGGGTCAGCCGTTGGGGCTGACAGGTCTTGAAGAAGGAGCAACAAAGATCACAGACCCGGAGTACCTGGAAGCGGCTAAGAAGGTAGAGGAGCTTGTTTCCCTGGGTCTGATCGGAAAGGGCGCCTTAAGCACCAACGCAAGCCAGGCTTTTGAGCTTGTTGGAAATGACCAGGCCGGTATGCTGATCAACGGAAGCTGGTTCTTCAGTGATGCCGTTGCAGGTGGCTGGGCGGATCATATTGATTATTTTGAGTACAATCCCTTTGCAGATGCCGGAAAGGAAGAAGAGGTTCACTGGCATATGTCCGGGGGAAGCGTCGGCCCGGGTGGATATGCGGTCAGCGCCAAAGGAGAGTATGCTGAGTTTTGTAAGCAGGTTGCCATGGATTTCATTTATTACAGAGCAATTGCGCAGGCAGAGCTTGGCGCGGTCAGTGTTTTAAGGGAAGTACTGGAACCGGAAAAACCGAGAGCCACATCCTATCAGGATTACGCGGATCATGTTGCAGATATCAAATCCACAACCAAATACGAATGGTCCATTGCCAACCAGGAAATGCTGATGGCGCTGGAAGAGATCAGTGAGCTTTTGAATACGGGCAGCTACACGGCGGAGCAGTTCATCGAGGAGCTGGATGAACGGATTACAGAGGCGCTTGGGGAATAGTGGGAAGGGGGGGCTTTTTAGCCCCCCTTCTCGTTTCTGGACGAAGGGAGTGAAGTAATGAACGTTTTATTTAAAAAGAAGAAGATCCCAATGCTCCTGTTTCTGGCTCCGGTCGTAATTTTGTTCAGCCTTATTATTGTGATTCCGCTGATCCAGTCGGCGGTAATGGGCTTTACGGAATGGGATGGGGTAAATAAGGCGGTATTTATTGGGCTGGAGAATTATCAGAAGTTGTTCCGTTCCAGGGATCTGGCTATTTCCATACGCAACAGCCTCCTTTATTCGGCAATTCTGACGGTCTACCAGGTGGGCCTGGGAACCTTTTTTGCTTATGCCATTGTAAACTTTGAGTTTAAGACGAAAAATGTCTTTCGGAATATCTACTTTTTCCCTGTGCTCTTGTCGGTGTCCGTGGTGGCACAGCTATGGATTTCCATTTATCACGGAGATTTTGGTCTGATCAATCAGATGGCAAAGGCAATGGGCAGCGATTGGAGCCAGAACTGGCTCAATGAGCCGGTGAAGGGCGTGGTCGCCATTGTGCTGGCAGAGGCCTGGAAGGGCATGGGATATCATATGCTGATCATTTACGCGGCCATGCGCAATGTGGCCAAGGTGTATTATGAGGCGGCTTATATTGACGGCGCCAGCAAGGGACAGCAGTTTTTCCATATTACGCTGCCCCTGACAATCCCTACCATCAAGGTATGTATCGTGATGTGTATCACCTACGGCTTCCGGGCCTTCGAGATGATCCATCTGATGACCGCGGGCGGGCCGGGAAATTACAGCTATACCCTGCCCATCATGATGTACAAGGCCCTGTTTGGTCTTCAGAAGTACGGCTACGGGAGCGCGATCGCGGTTGTGATCGTTGTGATCTGTGTGGGTCTGATGCTGGCCATCAACAAGCTGACGGCCAGATTCGACCAGCAGTATTGAAAGGCAGGTGAAGATTGTGAAAAAATGGACAAAGTCAAGGGTCGTGGTTTTCGTGATCATGATCCTATACGGGATCATATGCCTGTATCCCGTGATCTGGATGGGATTTTATTCCCTGAAAACCAACGAAGAGATATTTGTCACCAATCCCTTCGGCCCGCCGCTGGATCCCCAGTGGTCCAACTACGTGAAGGCGGCCACAAAATATGACATTTTTCTGTATTTTAAAAACAGTGTGATCGTATCCCTGGCTTCGATGTTTCTTGGGATCCTGGCCAGCCTGATGTTTACTTATGTGGTTGCCAGAGTGAGAGTCCGGACTACAAGATTTCTTCACGCTCTGGTGATGGCGGGAATGTTTATTCCCATTCAGGCCGTGATGACGCCCCTGGTAGTGATGGTAAAAAATCTCCATCTCAGCAATACCCGGTGGTCCCTGATCATCCCCTATGTGGCCTTAAGCTTTCCCTTTGCGGTGATGGTGCTGTACGGATTTTACCGGAGTCTGCCCCTGGACCTGGAGGAATCGGCTTATATCGAGGGGGCAGGATTCTTCCGTACCTATTTCAGTATTATTTTTCCACAACTGAAATCTGTGATCTCGGTGCTGGTTATTTACCAGTTTATGTCCCATTGGAACGAGTTCAGCCTGGCGCTGATCCTGATTACGAAAAATAATCTGAAGACACTGCCTCTGGGGCTTGCTGGATTTTACGGGCAGTTTTCCACCGATTGGGGGCCGGTGGGCGCAGCTTTGGTGATCGCCAGTCTACCGGTAATTATTCTGTACCTGTTTTTCAGCAATCAGGTCAGCGACGCCATGGCATATTCTGGCATGAAAAATTAGGCCGTTTTATGGTACAATAACAGCGTCACGGCGTATGAATAGGAAAGCAGGAACGTATATGAAGTTGATTCAGAATATGTCCATTAAGAAAAAGATCGGCTATCTATTTTCCGGGTGCTTTTTGCTGTTTTTGATCGGCGCGATCCTGATCCTGCATAATGTATACAAGAAACAGCTTTACGAAAAAATGATCCAAAGGGGGCATTATGAGGATGCATTGATCGTCAATCAGATGGAAATGCTATCCCGAAATGTGGAGAGCTGCTGCAATAACATCATCATCAACCTGAATATCTCCATAGGAGAGGGGAACGAGGGACTGATGGGGCGGATCAGTGGGTTTGATATAAAGACAAGGGAGAAGATCTTAAGGATCCTGGGGAATAACTTTCTGATCTTCAAGGATATCAATGAAATACGCATTTTGAGTAATAATGGCGAAATGTATATCAAGGAACGAAATTCTGACATTCACTATATGCCGGAATGTACGGAGCTGGTGGAGGAATTTAAAAATACCAGGGTGGATACCCTGGGGATGTGGTATGATCCTGGTACGGGTAACCCTTCGGTCTATTACCTGAAGGTGCTGAATGATGTGAGGGATAACACCCAGGCGGGCTATATTCTGCTGGAGCTTCGGGAGGATGTGATCTACCAAAGCTACCAGGATCAGAATACGGAAAATCTGTCCCAGATCTTTGTTTTTGACGAGGCCGGTAATCTGCTGTCCTCCAGCCAGAGGGAGCTGATCGCAGAATTGTATCAGCTAGAGGAAAAGGAGGAACGGCATATACGGGCCCAGGAGATTTACCAGGAGCTTAGGAAGAAACGGGAAGACCAGACCTCCTATTATGTGCAGGAGATCTCCACCTCCAGGGGCTGGACCGTGGTCTCCGTTTTGGATATGAAGGCCGGTATGCAGGGGCTTCACAGCATCACAAGAAATATCATTCTGGCTGGCTTTATCGTAGCGATCCTGTTTTTTTCAGGGATCATGGGACTTCTTCGGAAGATCCTGGGGCCGGTGGTGGCCCTGGCCTCCCACATGCGGGAGACCGGCAACGACCTGATCCGCAAGATCGAGGAGCCCAGGGGCCAGGACGAGGTGGGAATTCTGATCTCCAGCTTCAACCAGATGGTGGATACCAATGACAAGCTGGTCCAGAGTGCCATGCAGAATGAGCAGGAGCGGAGAAAGCTGGAGCTGGCTTTGCTGCAGATGCAGATCAAGCCCCATTTTCTGTACAATACGCTGGATACGGCATTTTGCTTAAACAGTATGCGGATGTACCAGGAGGCAAATCATGTGATCAAGCAGCTTGCAGGGTACTACCGTCTGGCCTTAAACCATGGGGACGAGTGGATAAGCTTTTTCGAGGAGCTGGAGGTGGTGGAAAAATATCTGGACATCCAGTCCGTGCGCTATCAGGAGCTGATCTCCTACCGCATATCCGTGGACGAGGAGCTGGACGGTTTCCTGATCCCGAAGATGACCCTGCAGCCCCTGGTGGAAAACGCCATTTATCATGGGATCAAGCCCAGCGGACGGAAGGGCCATATCTTGATCCTGGGAGAATACTATCAGGATGAGGTGGCGATCTCTGTGACCGATGACGGGGTCGGCATGACGGAGGAGCTATTTGAGGAGGTATTAAGCGGGAAAAAGGGAGGAGCAGACCGGGAGAGCTTCGGGGTGAAAAGTGTGTCAGAACGATTGCGGCTCTACTACAAGGAGCGGGGAAAAATGGAGTTCTGCCCCACGGTCATGGGTACCAGCATTGTGCTGAGCATCGATTTGAGAAAGAGTGAGGAAGATTGAAATATCAGGTATTATTGGTGGATGATGAGCAGATCTATCTGCAGTATCTGCAGGGGGTCATGGACTGGGAGGCTTACCAGTGCCAGATCTGCGGCTGCGCCATGAATGGGGAGGAGGCCGTCCGCATGGTGGAGGAGAAGCAGCCGGACATTGTATTCATGGATATCAATATGTCGCACATGAACGGCCTGGATGTGTGCGAGATCCTGCGGGAACGAAAAAGCAGTGCAAAGATCATCATAATGACGGCCTACAACGAATTTTCCTTTGCCCACCGGGCCATCAAGCTGAATGTGGTGGATTATCTCCTGAAGCCCTTTGATGAGACGGAATTGTCAAAAACCCTGCAAAAATGCATCGGGGAGATTCAGAGGGAGCGGGAATACAAAAAGGGCCAGAAGGAAATTTTTTTCAAGAAGCTTCTGGAATCCGGGGTGTCCGGGGAAGAACTGAAGCAGATGGAGGAGATGATCGCTGGTCACAGCTATCTGGCAGTTTTGTTTGGGAAAAAACAGGAGGTTCCCTTTCACGGAAGGGAGGCTTTTCGTGAGCTTTTGCGGGGCTATTTTGCAGAGGTGTCTGTGGAAAGCTATTTTCTGGGGAATCAAAAGGGGTACGGGATCATCATTCACGGGATGATGCAGGAGCAGGTGCCCCAAAAAATGATAAAACGGATTTACCAAAGACTGATCCGGGAGCATCCGGAGGAGGAATTTCAATGGGTTGCCATCGGCAGCGTGGTGGATGATATTGAAAAGCTTCCGGAAACCTATCAGAGTGCGCGGGCGGTTCAGGAAAACCGTGCAAAGGTGGAGGGGGCGGTGAACAGCTTTGAGGATATCCGGAAATTGAACCGGGAGATCGCCCTTCCCAATACAAGCGATATCACCCTTTTGATCAGGGCCTTTGAGCGGAAGGATTATAATGAGGTCGACCAGATGATTGAGAAAATGTTTGCTCTTTCCAGAAACCAGATGTTTTCATTCCAGTATGTGATCAATTCCTATTATGCACTGGTAACAGGGATATACGGATATTATCAGTATAAAGGGGAAAACAATCTGGAGGATATGCAAAAGACACAGGTAAATCTCATCACGGAGCTTGGCCTGTGTTCCACGGCACAACAGATGCTGGAAATCGTAAGAAATTATGTGTATGAGGTATTTAGCGACTGCATGCATGTACGGATTGGAACGAAAAAGGAGATGCTGGTGACCAGGATTGAAGCGTATCTTCAGCAGCATTACAGGGAGCAGTCTCTGTCCGTGAACCAGATCGCAGACCATTTGTTTTTTGAGAACAGCTATATCCGCAGGGTATTCAAAATGCAGACAGGGAAAACCATTATCCAGCGTCTGGAGGAGATCCGCCTGGAGAAGGCCCGGGAGCTTTTGCTGGAGGGCAGCTATAAAAACAACGAGATTGCGGAGCAGACCGGATACTGTGATCAATATTATTTCAGCAAGCGTTTCAAATTATTTTTTGGCTGTTCCCCCACGGAATATCAGCGGCGGGAGTGAGCGGAAAGGGTGAGGTAAGATGACGAAGAAAGAGAGAGAATACCTCCGGGAACTGGCAAAGGAGCAGCGTGATATGGCCCATCTGCCGGTGATGGAGGAACGACAAAAGCTGTGGTATCTGCACAATGCGTGCAAAGGCCCCCGGCCCATGGTGGTGATGGAGGAGGATACCTTCCTGGATGAAATTCTGCCGCCGCTGCAGTGTGAGGATCCGGAGGCCAGGCAGATGGAGTGGAAGCTTCGAAAAGCCATCCTGCCCCAGCAGATTTTCCAGGATGATAAGGTGGTAGATGAAGAGTTTCGTGTGGGAGTACGGATTGAAAACCGGCTGTTCGGTGTAGAGATGAAGAAGAAATTTGCATCGGACGGCATTGGTTATCATATAGAGCCGGTGCTGGAATGCCTGGAGGAGGACATGGAGCTTCTGGGAGATTCGGTATTTATCTATCATGAGAAGGAAACCGTGGATCAGCTTGCATTGGCGGAGGATATTCTGGGGGATCTTCTTCATGTCCGGCTGGAAAATATGGCCAACCATTGGGAGTTTTCCCTTACGGAGAAAATCGTGTGGCTGATGGGGATGGAAAATATGTTCTGCTCTATGGTCACGGAGCCGGATGCATTTCACTGCCTTATGGACAGGCTGATTACCGAAATGCTCCGATTCCTGCGGTGGGAGGAGGAGCAGGGGCTGCTTTTTTTGAATCATGGAAATGATTATATGGGAAGCGGCAGCTTTTGCTTTACCAGGGAGCTTTCCGGGGAGGAAAGCCGGGGAGCGGCGGCATTGCAGAAGGGCCCGGGGGAAGGGAGCCAGAAAAAAGTGACGTCCCGCCAGCTCTGGGGGCATATGAACAGCCAGGAAAGTGTCGGCATTTCGCCGGATATGTATCATGAATTTATCGCTCCCTATTTTTCCCGGATGGCGGAGGAATTCGGCTTGCTGTATTACGGCTGCTGCGAACCGGTGGACCCTTATTGGGACCGGGATATTTCCCAATATCCCAATTTGCGGAAGGTGTCGATCTCTCCCTGGTGCAAGGAGGAGATGATGGCGGAGCGGCTTTCCGGCAGCAGGATCATCTATTCCAGGAAACCTTCGCCGAATTTTATCGGGGTGCAGGCGGCATTTGACGAGGAGGCATTCCGGCAGTATATCCGGCATACGGCAGCGCTGACCCGGGGATGCCATACAGAGTACATATTCCGGGATATTTACAAGCTGAACGGGAATATCGGGAAACTAAAACGTGCCGTGGAAATTGTGCGGGAAGAAACCGAAGGAACGCTGGAGAGTGCATGAGAAGAAACCGAAGGAAAGGAACGGGAATTTTATGGACTTTAATCAACAATTGAATCACACGAGAAGGTATGCAAAAGCCTTCTGGCAGCATGAAATGCTGGACCGCCCCTATGTGGCAGTGACAGCGCCGATGGGGCCATCCTCCTTTATCTGGACACCGGCAAAAAGCCTGCGGGCCTGTTTGAGTGAGGATTATGATAGCATTCTGAAGCCTTTCTGGCAGCAGGCGCAGGAGACCTTTTATGGGGGAGAGGCGCTGCCCCATCTGGAGCTTACCTTAGGACCGGATCAGTATGCGGCTTTTCTGGGCGCACAAATCCGGGTATCCGGCGAGGGAGATACAACCTGGGTGGATCCCTGCGTGGAGGATTGGGAAGATTATAAAGTACAGATTGATAAAAGGGAACATGGCTATTATGATAAGCTGAAAAAATTTTTTGTATATGCCGCAGATTTTTGTAAGGATAAATTCATGCTGAATATGTTGGATCTGCACAGCAATATGGATGCCTTAAGCGCATTGCGGGGCGCTCAGGATCTGTGTATGGATCTCTATGACTGCCCCGGGGAGGTTCACCGGGTGCTGGACCAGGTGCGAAAGACTTACCATGATATTTATCAGATGGCTTATGATTCCGGGCGGATGGAGGGGGTTGGCACCATTGGCTGGTCTCCGATTTACTGTGAAGGAAGATCCGCGGTGCTGCAATGTGATTTTTCCTGTCTGCTGAGTCCCGCCCAGGGGCGTGAGTATGTCTTTCCGGCAATTCTGGAAGAAGCCAGACTTCTGGATCACTGTATCTATCACCTGGACGGGAAGGATGCGCTGGTGCATCTGGATACGATTTTATCAATGGATGAGATCGATTGTGTGCAGTGGGTTCCCGGCACCGGGCAGCCCCGCACGGTGGAGTGGATGGATCTGCTCCAGAAGATCCAGGCTGCCGGGAAGTCGGTGTGGATCTATGACTGGACGGTTGAGGAGATTATGGCTTATCATAAGGAGCTTGCGCCGGATAAGGTGGCGTATTCGCTGGAAGCATCATCGGTGGAGGATGCGGAGCGTTTGCTGGAGTATTTGGTGAAGAATACCTGACCATTTGTAGTAAAAACATGGACAGAAATTTATTTCATAAGATTTTTCTGGCCATAAACGACATTTGAATCACGTCTTTTGTTACTAAAAAGACATTAATTAAATGTCGTTTTCTACAAAAACCACAAATCCTGACTGGTGGACGAAATGGACACGGCCCCGGCAGACAGCATGGTCATGATGTCCTCCTTGTCGGAAATCAAGCCTCCGGCAATCACCGGCACATTCACCATATCGCAGATGCGGGTAATCACCTTGGGCATCAAAGCGGGCAGCACCTCGATAATGTCGGGGCGGGCAATGGTAAGCTGCTTGGTGATGGAGGACAGGGCCAGGGAATCGATGACAAAAAAACGCAGGACGGTATACAGCCCCAGTTCCTTTGCACGCTTAATTAAAGCGGGCTTGGTGGTGATGATACCGTCCGCCTTTGTATATTTTTTCACAAAATCTACCGCAATTTCTTTGGCGCTTAAGCCCTGGATCAGATCGATGTGCACCAGGGCAAGCTTTCCGGAGGATTTCACCTGATCCACCAGCTCCGATAGATTGCAGATATCCCCGAACAGCAGAAAGACCACCTGGCTTTCGCAGGCAAGGCAGCGGGAAAGGCCGGATGTGTCCTTGGCGGCCGCGATAATAGGAGAATTTTCAATCGCATCAAAAAAATGTTGTTCCATGTGGGTTCCTCCGATAAAATGAATTCATAGTATGAGTATACCGCAAATCCAAAGATTATCAAATAGAAAATGGACATCTGTGCAAGAATTTGCTACAATACAAGTTAGAAAATAGAAATCCATTAGGAGAGGTAGATAACGATGAGAAATGTGAAGATTCTGGCAGACAGCACCTGCGACCTGGGGGAGGAACTGATAAAAAAATATAATATATCCATTATCCCCCTCTACATCCAGTTGGACGATGTGTATTATAAGGACCAACTGGAAATCACCCCGGCGGAGCTGTTCGAGTGGTCGGATAAGAACGGCAGGACGCCCAAGACCGCGGCTCCTGGCATGGAGGTAGTGCAGGAGGAGCTGGCAAAATATAATAAGGAAGAGACGGATCTGATCTTTTTCGGTATTTCCGAGGATATGTCCGCCACCTGCAACATTGTGCGGCTGGTGGCTTCCGATCTGGGGTATGACAATTGCTATGTCATCGATTCCATGAGCCTGTCCTCCGGAATCGGACTGCAGATCCTGCGGGCGGCAGAGCTGGCAGCCTCTGGCATGGAAGCGAAGGAAATTGTTGCGCAGATTGAAAGCCAACGGAGTAAGGTGCGGGCAAGCTTTGTCATCGACACCTTGACCTATCTGCACAGGGGCGGCCGCTGCAGCGCCATGACGGCGGTGGTGGCGGGAGCCTTGAAGCTGAAGCCTCGCATTTCCGTGATCAACGGTAAGATGGACGTCACCAAAAAATACCGGGGCAACATTGCGGCCACCATCCGAAAATACGTGGCCGATCTGGAGCCGGATTTGAAAGCCGCCGACGGGAAGCGGGTATTTATCACCCATTCCGGCTGTGATCCTGAGATTGTAGAAACCGTACGGCAGTTTTTACAGGGACTTAATCATTTTGAGGAAATTCATGAGACCCGGGCCGGAAGCGTGATCTCCAGCCATTGCGGCCCCAACACCCTGGGCGTGTTGTTTTATGAGGCTTAAAGACCTGCACTATATGTCTTATTAATTCGAAAAGACATGAACAAATGTCGTTTGCAAGAAAGCGGTCCAACAGTATGGGATAAAAAGGATTATGGCAGCGGGACCGTGAATATATTATAGATAAAAGGAAAAGAGGAACATGAAAATGAAAATTGTAGTTTTAGCTGGAGGCTTAAGCACGGAGCGGGACGTTTCCTTTGCCACTGGAAGCATGGTATGCAAGGCGCTAAGGGAAAACGGGCATCAGGTGATCCTGCTGGATGTGTTTATGGGATACAGCGACAAGCCGGAAGATCTTGACGGTATTTTTGACCGGGCGGAGGAGGTCAGCATCCAGGTGGGGAAGATCACAGCCCAGGCGCCGGACTTAGCGGCGGTAAAAGCCAGCCGTAAGGATCAGTCGGACTGCTTTTTCGGCCCCAACGTGATCGAGCTGTGCCGGATGGCGGATATTGTATTCCTGGGGCTTCATGGAGAGAACGGGGAGAACGGCAAGGTGCAGGCGGCCTTTGACCTGTTTGGCATCAAATACACGGGAACCGATTATTTTAGCAGCGCGCTGGCCATGAACAAGGAGGTGGCCAAGACGTTGTTCCGGGCAAACGGCATCCCGACCCCCAGAGGGATTTCCATGAGTCGCAAGACGCGGATCGACGAATTTGCCAGGCTGGGCATTCCGCTGCCCTGTGTGGTTAAGCCTTGCAGCGGCGGTTCCAGCATCGGCGTTTCTATTATCCGCACGGAGGAAGAATATATCCGGGCGCTGGATGAAGCTTTTCTCTGCGAGGAAGAGGTTCTGGTAGAAGAATATATCGAAGGCCGGGAGCTGTCGGTATGTGTGATCGAGGGCAAAGCGTTGCCCATTATTGAGATCGCGCCCCTGGAAGGCTTCTATGACTATAAAAATAAATACCAGGCCGGCAGCGCCGTAGAGACTTGCCCGGCGGTGCTGCCCTTGGACATTACCCAGAAGATCCAGCATTATGCGGAAGAAGTGGTAAAGGCTCTCCGGCTCAGCACTTACTCCCGGATGGATTTTCTGTTGAACGATAATAACGAGATTTACTGCCTGGAGGCCAATACGCTGCCGGGAATGACCCCCACCAGCCTGATTCCCCAGGAGGCGGCAGCCGTGGGCGTATCCTTCGGGGAGCTTTGCGAACGTATCCTCCAGATTTCCTTTGAAAAATATCAGACGCGCTAGCATATCATCAAAAGTACCGGCATATCATTAGGAGCATTGAATATGAAAAATTTAACCTTAGAGGCGATAGTGTCCGTCTGCGGCGGACAGTACATAGGCGATGAGAAATTAAAAAAATGCGAGATCCAGGGAGCGGTCACGGACAGCCGCCAGGTGGAGGCAGGATATCTGTTTATTTCGGTGAAAGGAGAACGGGTGGATGGCCACGATTTTATTCCCCAGGTATTTGAAAAGGGAGCGCTGGCAGTTTTGTCCGAAAAGCCGTTAAAAGACAGTAAAGGACCTTATATCTTGGTGGAGTCCACCTTAAAGGCATTAAAGGATGTCGCGGCCTTTTACCGCAGGCAGCTTGGTCTTCCGGTGATCGGCATTACCGGAAGCGTGGGCAAGACCAGCACCAAGGAGATGATCGCCTCGGTGCTCTCCGTAAAATACCAGGTATTAAAGACAGCGGGAAATTTTAACAATGAGATTGGGCTGCCTTTGACTATTCTGCGGATCCGGGAAAACCATGAGGCAGCCGTTGTGGAGATGGGGATTTCCGATTTTGGGGAGATGCACCGGCTGGCGGAGATTGCCCGGCCGGATGTGTGCGTCATTACCAATATCGGCGCCTGCCACCTGGAGAATCTGGGAGACCGGGACGGGGTCCTGCGGGCCAAGACGGAGGTCTTCGATCATCTTACCCCGGGCGCTGCAGTGATTTTGAACGGCGATGACGACAAGCTGTCCGGTGTGGAGGACGTAAAAGGGACGAAGCCGGTATTTTATGGGAAGAAGGAAACCAATGACATTTTCGCTACCGGGATCAAGAACCTGGGGCTGAAGGGGACAAAGGCGCTGCTGCATACCCCGCAGGGAAACGTGGAGATTCTGGTTCCAATTCCGGGGGCCCATCAGCTTTCCAATGCCATGGCCGCCGCAGCCGCAGGCCTGCATCTGGGGCTGAGCTTAGAGCAGATCCGGCAGGGAATTGCCGCCGCCCAGACCATCAGCGGGCGCAGCAACCTGATCGAGGCCAATGGGCTTATGATTATCGACGACTGCTATAACGCCAATCCCATGTCCATGAAGGCATCCCTGGAGGTGCTGCATTACGGCCTGGGCCGGAGAGTGGCTATCTTAGGGGATATGGGTGAGCTGGGCCTTCAGGAGAAGGAGCTTCACTATCAGGTGGGCGCTTACGCGGCCAAAGTGGGAATCGATCTTCTGGTCTGCGTGGGGGAGCTGTCGGCGGAGATTGAGCGTGGGGCCAGGGAAAATCTGCCAGCGGAGATCGAGCGTGGGGCCAGGGGAAATCTGGCGGCGGGGACGGAACAGAGGTCCAGGGAAAGCCAGCCGGAGCCTGGGATTCTCTACTACCCGGCCAAGGAGCAGTTGCTTAGGGCCCTTCCCGGGATCATAAAAAAAGGCGATACCATTCTGGTGAAGGCATCTCATTTTATGGGATTTTCGGAGATTGTGGAGCAGTTGCAGAAGTGAAAGGACATATTCCTGTATAAAAATAAAGATATCACAGAAAAGGCGTTTTATGATCCATATGGATAATGGAACGCTTTTTTATTTATGTAGAAAACAAAGCAGTGAAAGAATTATTTTGTTTATAATGTAATAAAGCAGGCATGAAAAATTGTGAATTATGTCAAAATATAAAAAATAGATGAAAACGTGTTGCGAAAAATCCATCAACATGCTATATTGTATACATACATTGGCATACAATATAATATAGGAGGTAACATAATGAAAAGAAAGATTTTAACGTGCATGTTAACAGCAGCGTTGGCGGCATCGGCCTTATTGGCGGGGTGCGGCGGCCAGGACGGAGGCGATGCTTCCGATCCGGAACAAGGAGGAAACGTATCGGATGGAGGAGAGGAGGAAGAGATTACATTAAAGCTTTTCCATAACTGGACCATGGATACGGATGTTGCTTATTTTGAGGAAGCGGCAAAGGCATTTCACGACACACATCCCAATGTAACGATTGAAATTGCCAATATCGGCGATCCGGATTATTCCTCCAAGCTTAAAGTAATGCTGGGCAGCGATGAGGCGCCGGATATGTTTTTTACGCTCAGCGGGGAATATCTATATAAGTTCCAGCGGGCCGGAAGTGTTTTGGATTTAACGAAATATTATGAGAATGACAGTGAGTGGAACGATTCCTTTATTGCATCGGCCAAGGTTCCTTTCGAAACAGGCGGTGGGATCTATGGCGTCCCCTTCCGTATCATCACGAAGCAGATGGTATATAACAAGGATCTGTTTGAACAGCAGAACGTAGAAGTACCTACAACCTGGGAGGAATTCATGGAAGTATGTGAAACCTTTAAAAACGCGGGGATTCTTCCACAGGCCTTTGGAGATCTGGAAGCATGGGCTGCCTGTCATTTTATGACAACCTTTAATGCCCTCTGTGTGCCGGATGAGGTAAGAAAGGCAGATTGTGATTATACTACATGCGAATTTACGGACCCGGGCTATGTGCAGGCTTTGTATATGTTAAAGGATATGCAGGATAAGGGTTATTTTACGCCCAATACAAATGCCATCGACTTTGATGTTGCCCGGGAGGAATTTCTGATCGGAAATGCCGCAATGGCCTATCTGGAAAACATTGAGTATATTGATGTGGAGAACGCGGGCATTAACGCAGGTATTTTCTCGATTCCTGCTCCGGAAGGCGCGGCAGGAAATGATAAATTGGTTACAGGCTCTCCCGATGGGTTTGCCATTTCCTCATCCTGTAAGCATCCGGAGCTGGCGGTTGAATTCTTAAAACTGCTGACCAGTAAGGAATGGCAGGAAAAAGCATTGAATATGTCCTGTACCTCGTCCATTAAGGGTACCCATAACAGCGAAAATTCCAACGAACTGATGCTCAAGGATGTGGAAATCTGCGAGAATGCAACAGGCTTCGCAAACTGGATGGATGCGGATATCCATAGCGATATTGCAGATGTATATCTGCCTGGGATGCAGGAGATCATTGCAGGTACTGTAACGCCGGAAGAACTGATGGAAAAAGTACAGGCAGCAGCCGCAGAGGTCCGGGCGTCCGCTGCAGAACAATAAGACAGGATATGGAGAGGGCGGATGGATCGTAGGAAAGGCCTGCCCTCTCCTGCCGATAAGGTGGTCACGACTATGAATATATATAAAAAGAAAAGGATTATAATACTATTTCTGCTTCCGGCAGTTTTGGGCATGGCAGTATTTGTCTATTATCCGTTAATTCAGTCTCTGTGGAACAGCCTTTTTGAATGGAATCTTTTTTCTTCCGACAAATCGTGGGTTGGGCTGGAAAATTACAGATCCATCTTCACAGATGGAAATATCTGGATCACATTGAGAAATAATGTCTTGTATGCCGTAATTTCCGTAATCTGCCAGGTGCTGATTGCGATGGTACTTGCGGCATGTCTGGAAGAAGTATTTATGCGGAAATTCCAGCCTTTTTTCCGGACAATATTATTTTTGCCGTCGTTGATCTCCATGACGGTAGTGGCAATTTTGTGGAAAGCAATTTTTAATCCAAATACAGGGCTTTTGAATGCATTTATCCATGCAATTGGGTTTACAGATATAACGCCGCAATGGATTGGAGATGCCAATATTGCTATCTTTTGCTGTATTTTTATTTCACAGTGGCAGGGAATGGGATACTGTATGCTGCTGGATTTGATCGGGATCCAGAAGATCCCGGCGGAACTGTACGAGGCGGCCAGAATTGACGGCGCCGGTACCGTAAAACGGTTTTTTTATATCACACTTCCCATGGGAAAAGAATCCATGCTGGTAACCTCATTGATTATTGTGATCGGAAGCTTTAAATTGTTTACGGAAATACAGGTGCTGACCGGAGGCGGGCCGGGACGTGCCACGGAGGTATTGGCGACGGCTATGTACCGGGCGGCATTTACCAACGATAAAATGGGATTGGGCAGCGCATATGCCATACTGATATTTGTGATTACCATGATACTTTCCCTGATACAACTGAAGGTGTCCCGCAGTGGGCAGGAGTAAGGAGGAATCGATATGAGATCAGGAAAATGGTACGGTTCTTTGGAAAAGGTGTTGTGCTTTTTGGTCTTCTGTGTATTAGCATTGGTGATCATCGTTCCGTTGGTATGGATGATGGTGTCCAGTTTAAAGACAAACAGGGAGTTCCTTACGGATGTCTGGGGGCTTCCGGAAGTGATGCACTGGGAGAATTATGTGCAGGCCTTTCACCAAGGGGTGGGAAACTATTTTTTCAACAGTATCATCGTAACGGTTATCGCCGTTTTTCTTATAGTGGTGATAGGAGCTATGGCGTCTTATGTCTTGAGCCGGTTTGAATTCCGGGGAAAAATGCTGCTGTTTCTCTTTCTGATTGGCGGAATGATGATATCGCCGGAGGTGAATCTGGTGTCCCTGTTCAATCTGATGAAAGCGCTGCATCTGTATAATACGCGCACAGGCCTGATTGTAGTTTATTGCGTATTTGAATTATCCTTTACGATCCTGCTGATGCGGTCTTATATGCTGTCGCTTTCCAAGGAAGTAGAAGAATCCGCTCTGATAGACGGCTGCTCCATCTTTCAAGTATTTTTATGCATTGTATTGCCGGTATGCAAGCCGGTACTGGCGTCGGCAGCACTTTTATCAACCATGTTTTGCTGGAACGAATATATGTTCGCCGCCATATTTATCGAATCCAATAAGCTCCGGACGCTGCCGGTAGGACTTGCGAGCCTGCAGAAGGCGTTGTCTACCAACTATCCGGTATTGATCGCGGGGCTTACTGTGTCGGCGCTGGTGGTGATCCTTATGTTTTTGATTTTTCAAAAACAATTTATCCGCGGCCTGGCCCAGGGAAGCGTAAAAGGTTAATTTTTTAGTAGGAGGAATGATGTAATGAAAATATTAGGCTTTGGAAATTGCTGTGTAGATTATTATATTGATGAACAGACGGCATATCCGGGAGGAAATGCTTTAAATGTTGCTGTATTTGCAAAGGAAAATGGAGTGGATGCGGGATTCCTGGGAACCATCGGGACGGATGCGGCAGGGCAGCATATCGCTGCGGCCGCCAGAGCCCGGGGCATTGATATCTCCCATAGTCCGATTAAAAAGGGAAGCTCTGGAAAAGCCGCGGTAAATATTGTAGACGGTGACCGGGTGTGGGATGAGGAATATTTCGGGCAAGAGCATGGCGTGGGAAGCCTGTTTCCGCCGATGCTCAGCGAAAGCGATGTGGAATACATAAAGGGGTTTGATCTAGTACACGGATCCAGCTATGCCTATCTGGAAGATCAATTTCTTCGTATTGCCGATGCGGGGCCACTTCTGACGTTTGATTTCTCGGATGATGAAGAATACCGCCAGGAAGCATATTTGAAGGAAATATGTCCGGTTCTGGACTTTGGGCTGTTTTCCTGTGAATACATGAAGGATGATGAGATTACAGGATTTGTGGAGCATGTGAAGGAATTGGGCTGTAAGAATGTGCTGGTTACCATGGGAGGACGAGGGCAGCGGTTTTTCACGGAATCCGGAGAGGTTTATGAGGGGAAGGCAAAGTATATTACGCCTGTGGACACGATGGGAGCGGGAGATTCCTTTTGCGCTGCATTTCTGGCAGGGCTATTGAAACGCGGCTGGAAAAAACAGATACCGTTGACGGCAGAAATGGTAGAGCCGGCCCTGGCAGATGCAGCGGATTATTCAGCAAAAAATTGCCTGGTGAAGGGATCCTTTGGTGATGGCTTGAAGATTTTAATGTAAAAAGTAAAAATGTTGTTGACAAAAAGGTAATATAACAATATAATACAAGTGAATACAACACAATACAATAAGTGATCACATGTTGGAAAAATGATAGGAGGTAATCATTATGCTGAAGTTTCGCGAAGACAAGATTAAGGAAGACGTGAATCATGTTCTAGCGCACAGAACAGAGGTGGAGGAGGTTGTAGATGCGATTTGTAAGGAAGGCTACGATAACCTGTTTTTGATTGGGATCGGCGGGACCTATGCGGCAGCTATGGAGCTTGAGAGCTATATGAAGGGCCATTCCTCCATTTCCGTTTACCTGGAAAACGCAGCCGATCTTCTGGTGCTTGGGAATTCTAAGTTAAGCGGGAAGTCTCTGGTGCTGGTGACATCTGTAACGGGAAATACCATAGAGGTTGTAAAAGCTGTGGACTATGTTCATGAGAAGGGTGCCCGGGTAATCGGCTTCATTGATGAAGTGGAATCTCCGCTGGCGAAGGCAGTGGATTATGAGATCTGTGCAAAGGGAAGCGATTATTTTGAGATGCTGCTGGTGGCACTGCGGTTGATGAAGAATGCAGGAGAGTTTCCGGAATATGAGGAATTTTTCCGGCAGATGGAGGAGCATCTGGGAGACGGTATTGTGGAGGTGGAACGTGCAGCGGACCTTAAAGCGGAGGCTTACGCAAAGGCCCATTGTGACGATGCCATGCAGTATGTGGTAGGCGCCGGAAATCTCTGGGGAGCAGCCTACAGCTATGCCATGTGCTACATGGAGGAAATGCTTTGGATGACCACCAAATCCATATCCGCCGCTGATTTCTTTCATGGGACGCTGGAGATCATTGAGCGTGACTCTAACGTGATGATCTTTATGGGAGAGGACGAAGCCAGAACACAGACAGACCGGGTATACAATTTTGTACAGAAAATCTGCGGGAATGTTACCGTATTTGATACGAAGGATTATCCAATCGAGGGCATTGAGGAAAGGTTCCGGGGAATATTAAGCCCGATCATTATGGCAGCGATTTATGACAGGATCAATGTACAGTTGGAAGAGGCACGGAAGCATCCCATGGATATCCGGCGTTACTACCGAAGGTTAAGCTATTAAAAATAAAAATGATAGAAGGGAGAATGTGAAACATGAAAATTGATTACAAAAAGGTCGTAAGTGAGATTCTCAGTTCCAGGGAAAAATCGGGAGGGATTGATAAGATTTATTTTGCAGCTTGCGGAGGCTCCAAGGCGGAGCTGACCATCGCCAATTTCTTTCTGAGCTGCGAATCAAAAAAGGTAAAAACATGGATCTACACAGCAAAAGAATTTGTATTGTGTACGCCCAAGGCCCTGGATGAAAATTCCATTGTCATAACCTTGTCCTCCAGCGGAACTACGAAGGAAACCGTAGAGGCTGCGGCTCTTGCCAGAAAGACGGGAGCGGTATCCATTGTGATCACCGGGGAAAAGGATTCTCCCCTGGCAGCCAACGGAGATTATGTATTTTATGATGGGGATGAACCAAAATACCATTACTCCACACTTTCCCTGACCATTGCATTGAAGTTTGCGGTGGAGCTGGTGCAGCAGGTAGAAGGATACCCGCATTATGAGGAGATGCAGAACGGATTTGCGATCCTGGATGATGTGATCGGCAAGGCAAGGGACTATGCACAGCCGGGGGCGCTGGCTTTTGCGGAGGCGAACAAGAACGAGCCTGTCATTCATGTGATGGCCAGCGGAGCCAACTATAACGTGGCGTATACTACGACTACCTGCATCTTAATGGAATGCCAGTGGATCCATTCGAACCCCATACATTGCGGAGAGTTTTTCCATGGTCCCTTTGAGGTGACGGATAAGGAGGTCCCGTTCCTGATTCTTGTAGGTACCGGAAGGGAGCGCGCTATGGATGAACGGGCAGTGAAATTTTTAAATCAGTACGGGAAAAAGCTGTACATATTGGACGCAAAGGAATTTGGTGTGGATGTGCTGGGGGCAGAGGTTTGCGAATATTTAAGTCCTATCGTATTTACCGGTGTGCTGAGCATATACAGCCATAAGCTGGCGGATGCCAGAAATCATTCCGTGGATGTACGCCGGTATATGTGGCATGTAGAATATTGATCAAGTTATCTTTTGGGAAAAGGTTGTGGAACAGACAAAATATATATAGATGTATTCTATAAAATTAATAAATTGAAATTTATCTGCATTTATATTATAATGTATGAAATAATATATTTAGTGAGATGGAGCGATGAAGATGGAAGGATTGGATGCAGCCAGCATTGTGCCACTGTATAAGCAGTTGAAAAATCTGATTTTAAAAGATATTAAAGAGGGCAGATATAAGCCAAATCAGAAGATTCCTACAGAAAAGGACTTCAGTGAACTGTATCAAATCAGTCGTATGACGGTCAGAAAGGCGTTGGAGCAGCTTGTGGAAGAAGAGGTTCTGGCCAAGAAGCAGGGCAAGGGTACATTTGTACAGGAGCCGAAGATCGTGGAGGATCTGGACAATGCCAACAGCTTTACGAACCTTTGTAAGCGCAATGGAAAGGTTCCGGGAGGGCGGACATTACGGTTTATGCTGGCAGAGCCTTCGGATCGGGATGTGAAGGAGCTGAAGCTTGAGCCGGGGGAACAGGTCATACATGTGCAGCGTCTGCGTACGGCGGACAATGTACCTGTTATGCTGGAGAACCTTTATTTTCCAGGGCATTTGAAGAACATTCTGACAGAAAATCTGAACGATACGTCATTGTATCAGATTTTACAGGATAAGTATGGCCTTCGTGACGAAGATTTTATTATGGAAATTGAGATGAGTGAGTGTAACAACTATGAGGCTTCCCTTCTGGAGATCAAATCCGGTTCTCCGCTGATCCTTGTACGGGAGCTCATTTATGATCAGTATGACCATCCTCTGCATCGGACGAAATCATTGCTCCGAGGCGATAAAATTAAATATATTAGTTCCAGGTTAAATAAAACCAAAAGTTGAGGAAAGAACCGAAGACCTCTGCAGATAAGAACAATCTGCAGAGGTTTTTTATTTTCAGGAAAGAGGGATATCATGAAAACATCGAAAAAGGCATTTCTGACCGGTTTTCTTGGGCTGGCTGCGCCAATCATACTGCAGTCGCTGTCCGGAACCATTCTGGGTGTGATTGATGCCATGATGGTGGGAACCATCTCAGAAATTGCCATAAGCGGTGTAACTGTAGCAAATAAGACATACGTAATCTATGATCTGGTCATTTTTGGAGCCACCAGCGGCATCAGTATTTTTCTGGCCCAGTATTTTGGAGCGGGGGATGAGAAACGATGCCGGTCTTCCTTCTGGTTTGGCATGCGGCTGGTTCTGTATATCGGAATGATTTTTCTGGCGGCGCTTCTTCTGATGCCGGATAAGCTGATCAGCATCTATGTAGACGATGCACAGATTGTAGGAATCGGAATCGCCTATATAAAAATTGTACGGTATTCATACATACCGGAGGCCGTTTCCAAAATGGCAGCCGTCTATTTCAGAATATGTAACAAACAGAGGCTTCCCATGTATGCGGGATTAATTTCTGTAATCGGGAATGTGTTTTTAAACTATATTTTTATTTTTGGAAAACTGGGCGCACCCCGCATGGGAATTGAAGGAGCGGCACTGGGAACGGTGCTGGCAAAGAATCTGGAAATGCTGATTCTGCTTGTCTTCGTAGTGAGGGAAAAGGCGATAATGCCTGGGCGGGGCAGCCGGGTATCTTTAGCAGTAAACCAAAAATTTCAGATGATGAAAAAAATTTTGCCGCTGATCTTAAATGAAAGCATTTGGGCGCTGTCCCAGAATATCGTATTTTTGAATTACTGTAATGTAAATGAGGATTATATTCCGGCGCTTACTGTGACAGATAATATCTACAATATCATAGACGTTATCATATATAGCTGTGCGGTATCTGCCGGAGTGATCATTGGTGAAAAGCTGGGGGCCGGGGAATTTACCGAGGCAAAGAGGACTTCGAGAAAAATCATAAAGCTGGATATGGTGATTGCTGCTATATGCTGTATTCTGGTATTTGTGACAGCGCCGTTTATCCCGTCTTTGTTTTCGATGACGGGGAAATTCAGCATGGCGGCAACAACGTTATTACGGATCAAGGTTGCATTTTGCTGGACGCAAGGGTATTGGGACACGGTTTATTATACGCTGCGGGCTGGCGGGGATACCCGGGACGTTTTCCTGGTAGATGGCTTTTTTATGCTTTGCGGACCGATGCTGGTGAGTACACTGGCTGTTCAATTTACGAATCTATCCCTGCCGCTGGTGTTTCTTATGGTGGAAAGTACGTATCTGATCAAAAGCGTGGTGGCTCTTTATCTGTATAAAAAGGGAAGGTGGGTGAAAAATATCACCGCACGAACGCTAAACAGCCGGAAAAAAGGACTGAATCTGTAATATAGGCTCCAATATAGCTATGAGGCCAGCATCTCCTCAATCCGTTTCCGAATGCCGGGCCAGCATCTCCTCAATCCGATGTTGTGTATAAGCCCCCAAGAACTTATGTTCGTCTTTGCTCAGCTCCGTGGGGCGGATCGGCTCTCCATATTCCAGAATGACCCGGGCGGATTTGATCCTGGGGAAATGATTCTCCAGGATGTCCGCGGTGCCGGTGAGGGCCACCGGAATAATGGCGCAGCCGCTCTTTTCCGCCATTTTCAGGCTCCCCTCCTTAAAGGGCATAAGTCCCTCCTCCGGGTGCCTGTTGCGGGTCCCTTCCGGAAAAATGCACATGGAGATGCCGTTTTTCATCTGATCCACGCCGGTCAAAATGGTCTTCAAGCCCTTTTTCAAGTCGTTGCGGTCTAAAAACAGGCAATAAAGCCGCTTCATCCAGATATTGAGAAGCGGAACCTTCCCGGTGGATTCCTTGGCCACATAGCCGGTGAGCCGCGGGCAGCGGGCGTAGGTGATGATAATATCAAAAAAGCTCTGGTGATTGGGGACGTACAGTACCGCCTCGTCCCTGGGGACGTGGTCCTCCCCGATCACCGTAAGCTTCACGCCGCTTAAGAAGAGGATAACCTTAAAAGCCCACTGCACAATGCGCAGGCTGCTTAAATCCGCCGCCTGCCGGTTGAACTTCCGGATGATCCACTCCACACCCTGGATGGGCAGCGAAATAATTAAAAATAGAACCACAAAAATTACGGTAACAATCATTCTTATCATAGCATTCTTCCATTCTGCCGGTCAGAGCCGGTACTTTCTTTTGAGAAATGTGAAACCAAAATCAATATTCGATATCTATTTCGTCAAACAGATCATCAAAGGTAATTTCAATATTCGGAAAATGAATCATTTTCAACTCATTTTTATTGTCTTCTTTTACAATCTTCCACAAATAGTACTGTGGTTTTCCGTTTTCATCGTAATCAAGGTCATATTTTTCCGTGGAGGGGCTTACGACTTCCATTACAAAACGCGGCGCATCAATAGAAGTATTTCCTCTGCGGGATTTTATAGAACATGCTGTTTCTGAGCTGCTTACGGATTGCGGCTACAAAATTTACAATGACAGTGGAATGCTCTGGTCTGGCTCCCGCCATATCAGTTATTTGTAAATCTAAATCCATGGTATCACATCCTTCGTCTGGGTAGCGGAAAGGTTCGCCTGTCGGCTCACTTACGGGAACCCCGAACTCCGCTGCGCTGCGTTTGGGTAGCGGAAAGGTTC
>CATJBQ010000147.1 GCA_949738465.1 uncultured Lachnospiraceae bacterium | reverse complement strand
TCATCCTGAGCCAGGATCAAACTCTCTAATAAAGTTTATATCCAGTCAGAACCTGCTGACTTTCTTTACTGTTTTAAGGTCGCTTCCATTACTTGTAATCAGAAACGTGTTCTCAAAAATTCTCATTGAATCTTTCAAGGTTATTTCACTGTTCAGTTATCAATGTGCTCTGTTGTCTCTTGCGACAGCTATTATACTATAGCAGATCTTGTCATGCTTGTCAACAACTTTTTTAAATTATTTTCATCTGCTTTTATTTCGCAGAGAAAAACCCTACCACATCTGTGCGGTAGGGTTTTATAATACCACCATTATTTTTCATTGTCAACACTTTTTTCCAAAAAAACCATTTTTTCTTCACGCAGATAAACAGCGATATTTTCTTCAAACTGCTTTCTCTGGTTTTCCCGCCATAGATTCATCGGAATTTCATAACAAAGATCCGCCTCCCGAACCATTTGATGCGCCTCCAGCAATCGGGGACGTACCCCTTTATAACTTTCCAGCCTTACCTGCGGGTTGGAAGGAATCTGGCCTGTTTCCTTAAAGATCCGGATTTGCACGGCTTTACTAAGCATGTATTTCAGAAACCGGATGCACGCCTCCTCCTTTCCTGCATCTCCCGTTCTTCCCACAATATATCCGCAGCCGGCCGACAGAAAGCTTACGCTTCCGCCTTGATCTGACGGAAATAATGCATAATCTGCTTTCAGGTTTTCATGCAGCATCTGCTCCGTCCAGGCATCCCCGACGCAGATTGCCGAATGGCCCACGTTAAAGCTTTGAAAGCGGTCCCGCCAGGTATAGGACGCATCCTCCACCTCCCCATAGGGTACCAGCTTACGGAGCTCTTTAAGCGCAGTGGAAAACGATGCCTGATCCATGTCCGGCACCTTCTGTTCTTCCATGTCATTTAAGCGCAGGGCTTCCGTCAAGTACATACATGTTTCCGTATCCAGATGAAAGGATACCGTACTTAACCGCTCATCCCGGGCCCAGGTCTGGATTTTCTCACAGCACTCATGAAATTCCTCCCAGGTTTCAGGCGCATGTTCGATACCGGCATTTTGAAAAATCTGCTGGTTATACCAATAGCCCACGGATACAAGCACATCCGTCACCATATACAATGCTCCCTGGTCCGTAGACCATTCCTGCAGGATCCTTGGCGCTATAGAGTCCGCAAATTCCGGATCTTCTTCCAGATAAGGCATCAGGTTCAAGGCATAATCACGCTCCACCATAAAGGTATACAGGCTGTCCTTTCCTTTTCCACCGTCAAACACAATATCAGGAATATTCCCTACCGCCAGCATTTCCCTGGTTTTGATATTCACTTTTTCATCGGACGGCATGGAAATCACGTTCAATCGTATATCGGGATTTTCTTTTTCAAAATCAAGATAAATCTGCTGCATTTTCTGGTCGTACGCTTCCATGGTCCCCCTCCCGTGCAGCAATGTGATTTCCGTAATTTCGACTTCTTCTTTTTTTCCGCATCCCAGCGCGATACATAGCAGGCCCGTCACAAGCAGTCCGGATATCGTTTTTTTCATCGCCCGTTGTCCTCCTGCTCTGCTATCTGCCGCCATTCCTGGGGCGAACATCCTGCATATTTTTTAAACAGCTTGGAAAAATGCGCCGCGTCATCCACCCCCACCAGGCTTCCGATTTCCCACATCTTCTTTCCTCCCTCTGAAATATATTTTTTAGCCGCCTCCACGCGTTTCCGGTTGATGGTATCAAACAGATTTTCCCCCGTCTCTTTTTTATACATACGGCTCAGATAACTGCGGTTCATATGGACGTAATCGGAAATTTCATCCAGGGTCAGCTTTCTGCTGAAATTCTTATCGATATAGTCTGTAATTTTCTCAATCTGGCTCTGTTCCCGTTCCGGCTCCTCCTGTCCGTACTTCTTTTTCAGATTGAGGCTCATTTTCTTTAGGGCCACCGGAAGCTCCTCCAGCACATTATGCTTTACCACATAACTCTTCACCCCATACTCAATGGCGCTTTTCGCGTATTGGAACTCGGAGTAGGCCGTCATAAAAATTATCATGATCTCCGGCCATTTCCCGCTGATGATCCTGGCGGCCTCAATCCCTCCCATAATTGGCATCTTAATATCCAGAATTACTAAATCGGGCCGGATCCGGGGGATACAGTCGATCACTTCCTGTCCGTTTCTTTTCGCCGCCACCAGTTCATATCCCAGCTCCTCCCATGGAATCATGTCCCGTATCCCTTCCAGCAGAAAGGGCTCGTCGTCTGCAATGATCACCTTCCACATACATGACCTCCTCTCTCTTTCCTCATATCAGATTTTCCGTTGTAAGGGGAAGGGTAAGCGCTACCCTTGTTCCTTTCTTAAGGGTGCTTTCCACCGTCATTCCATAACCCTCTCCATACAAATTCAGGATCAGCCGGCGGACATTCATCAATCCGACCCGCGGACTTTTTCCTTGCTCCGGCGCTTTCCCGTTCCATCCCTGCAGATCGAAGCCGACTCCGTCATCTTCCACCGTAACCAGCAGCTTTTTATTTTCTATCTTTTGAACCGAAACATGCACATGTCCTTTGGCCCCCTTTGGTTCCAGTCCGTGAATTACGGCGTTTTCCACCAGGGGCTGTACGCACAGCCGGGGAATCCTGCAGTTTTTCAGTTCTTCGCTTTCCCAGAAAATATGGTACTCTACCATATCGCGGAACCGCTGTTCCTGCAAATATAAATAAAATTCCACGGTCTGCATCTCATCCTCCAGTGAAATCTCAATCTCATCCTTGCGGAAAAGCTTCCCGCGCATCAGCCCGGCCAGAGAGGTGACTGTCCGGTAAAGCTCCTCATCTTTATTCCGCTTCATGCGCATGGCAATCATGGTCAGAACATTGAACATAAAGTGGGGATCCAACTGCGCCTGGATATATTGGATCCTGGCCTCCTGAATCAGAAGCTGGTTTTCATACACTTCTTTAATTAACTGATTGATCTTTACGGTCATTTCGTTAAAGGAGTTGCTGATATCCTGAAATTCCTGTATCTCATAATCCTCAAGACGCGTATTAAAATCCCCGCCGCCCACCCGCTTAATGCTTTCCGTGATATTCCTGAAGGGCTTCGCCATCCTGTGTGAAAGCACCAGTACGGCCAATACCAGGACCAGCAGCGACAACAGGAAAATTACCCATACCATAATAAACATGGGTTTGATTTCCAGATACTGTTTATTTTTGGGAATAAGAATATAGGATTTCAAGCCAAAGCTGTGTTTTTTTGCCTGACAGAAATACTGCTTTCTGTCCAGCTCCACCATCCCGTCAAGCTCTTTCATCCGGCCCGGATCCCACTCTGCCAGAACGTCTCCCGCAATTTTTCTGCCTCCCTCATCCGTCAAAAACCAGTAATACGTCTCATATTTCTCCAGGGACTGAAACACACGGGCGATGTTTTCTTTTTCCAGGGCGGCGGCACAGTATCCGGTCACTTCCATATTATCGTCGTAGAGCGCGAAAAACTGCGCAATTACTTCGCCATATTGCCGGTAATAAAACTGCTGCTTCTGATTCATGTAATCAAGCACGCATTCTTTAAAAAAGGCATCCATGGCATTTTGTACCCTTTGGGTTTCCGGATAATAATGGGTGGATACAAAATTCAGTTCTTTGTCAAAAATGTAAAAATCCCGCACAATCGGATAAGAGCCTGCCATCAAATTACGGTCGGAAAACAGATTCACTCCCTGTTCCAACTGGATCTGGGCATCACTGTAATTTTCCACCAGGCCTTCCCGCAGAAAAGCAACCAGTCCTCTGTTTTCCCGGATAAAAACAACGCCTTCTTCCAGAAAACGGATACAATCCGCCACCTGAAGCTGCGTGCTTTCCATATAGTACCGCATGTCCGCCTTTTTTTGATAGGAAAGCTGTTCGAACACAACGATTGAAAAAATACAGCCAAAAACAAGGACCGTCACAATATTAAACCCAAGAATTCTGGAGATAAATTCCTTACTCAGCGTCTTCTTTTTCATTGCCTGCTTTTTCTCCCGCCTATCCTTTGATTCCCGACATGGCAATTCCTTCGATAAACTGCTTCTGGAAAACGATAAATAAAACCAGCAGCGGTAAAACGGCCATCACGGCCCCCGCCATCATGGCCGGGTAATCTGCCCAACGCTGTCCCTGCAGATAGGATAGCCCCGCCGAGAGCGTCATTTTATGCGTGGAAGTATTTACAATCAGCGGCCACATCAGATCGTTCCAGGCAAACCGCAGCGTTATAATCCCCAGGGCTGCCAGACCGGAACGTATAAGGGGCAGCATAATTCTTGCATAGATCATAAACCGGCTGCAGCCATCCAGACGGGCCGCGTCCTCCAGCTCATCAGGCAGCGACATGAAAAACTGGCGCAGCAGGAACGTCCCGAACGCGCTGAACAGATTGGGAAGAAACAACGCCACAATCGTATTCAGCAGGCCTAATTTCTGTACAATCAGATACTGTGGCAGAATAAATAGCGACGAGGGAATCATCAGCACGGCAAGAAGCAGCATGAAAATTACATTGCGCCCCGGAAATTTCAGTCTTGCAAAAGCATATGCCGCCATGGAGCAGATCACAAGATGTCCCAGAATCGTTACTACCGCTGAGATAATCGTATTCAGGTACATTCTGGCAAAAGGAATTTTTTCAAATACCGTCACATAATTTTCAAATATTAATTTTGCAGGAAATATGGTGGGCGGCACCCGGATTGCCTCTGTCTGCGATTTCAAAGAGGTCAGGATCATCCATAAAAACGGAAAAACCGTTATCAAAATCCCGGATATCAAAAACAGATATGCCAGGACATGTCCCATACGTAGTTTCTTTTTCTTCATCATGGTTCCCCCTATTCGTCGTAATTCACCCAATACTTCTGTACCTTCAACTGAACCGCCGTTATCGCCATAATGATCGCCAGAAGCACGACCGCGATGGCCGAAGCATAGCCGCGCCTGGAATAGGAAAATGCATTCCGGTAAAAATATACCACCAGGCTCTGGGCGCTTCCGGCCGCCATGCTTGTATTGGGAACCAGCATATAAATAGCGTCAAAGGTCTGGAAGGTTCCGATCAGATTCGTAATCAATACAAAAAACAGCGTGGGCGTCACCATCGGCAACGTGATATTAAAAAACTGCCGGATTCCGCCGGCGCCGTCAATGGCCGCCGCCTCATAGTAAGTTTTGGAGATGCCCTGTATCCCTGCCAGCAGGATAATCATATTATACCCGACAGATCCCCAGATACATACAACGCAAACTGCCGGCAGCGCTGTGGCTTCTTCTCCCAGAAACCGTATTTTTTCAAAACCACATAGCTGCAGAATCTGATTCAGAATCCCGTAATCCCCATTATAAATCCATTTCCAGATCATTGCCACAGCCGCTCCCATGGTGATAGCCGGTATAAAATAAATCACCCGGAACAGGGAACGGCCCTTGATGTTCATGTTCAGCAGCGCCGCTAAAATCAAGGACAGCAGGAGCATACCGGGCACGATAATAACGACATATTTCAACGTATTCCCCAATGCCTGCCACATCACCGGATCCGCAAAAAGCTCCTGATAGTTACGGATCCCGCACCAATCCCCCTGATTAAAGGCTCCAACATCCCGAAAACTGTCGAAAAATACTTTGATTACCGGATAGAAATAAAATACCGATAACCCGGTCACCAGGGGAGCTATCATGGTGTATCCCCAGAACCGTTCTTTGATCGAACTTATGTTTGTCTTTTTCCCACGTTTTCCCACAAATACTTCCTCCTCTTTTTTCTTTCGTCAATCGGAAACAGGCTCCCTGCGCGTTCGTTCGCCGGGAATCAAAAAGGGAATGCTCCTCACACTCCCTTTTTCCTGCCAAACGCCGGTTGTCATTCCTTCGCCAGGGCCTCATTCATCTCTTTTGCAATCGTATCACAGGCTTCTTTCACATCCACTTCAAGACAGTATGCCTTTTTTAAATTCTCTATCATCGGACGTTCCCAGACAGCGCTGTTCTCCGATACCGGATAAGCATAGGAATAATTTTCCGCAGATGTAATAAAGGACTGCAGATTATACTGGGGGTGTGCCGAAACCCATTTTTCCGGCGTTCCCTCCAGCGCGGGGATAATACCTTCTTCCGCACAGATTACATTTGCCTTTTCCTGTCCCAGAAATTCAACCCACTTCCAGGCCGCCTCTTTGTTCTCGCTGGCGGATGAAATCGCATTGATTACTCCGTGAATTACGGTGCCCTTATTTCCGTTCATGGATGGCAGCTCCACCACATCCACATCATTGACCAGGTCCGATGCCTCAACAGCGCTGACAAACCAGGAACCATACCACAGCATCGCCACCCGTTCCGACAAAAACTGCACGTCCGGAGCAGTTTCCGCCAGCGACGCCAGAGAGGGCGATATTTCTTCCTCCTGCAGATCCACCCAGCACTGGATGCCGGCCTGGGTCTCCGCCTTATCAAATCCGGAGGATTTCCGGTCCTCGGAAATCACTTCCCCGCCCATGGCAAAAATCGTGTTATAGTAGCATTGCTGCGCCTCCAACTGGGTCGCCATCCCGTACACACTTTTATCTTCCTTCGTCAACTGCCTGGCCGTATCTACCATCTCCTCCCAGGTCCAGTCGTCCTTGGGATAGGGGACCCCGGCCGCGTCAAAAAGCTTCTTGTTGTACCATACGCCGATAGTGTCAAAGGTGAAGGGGATGCCATACTGCTTTCCATTGACATGATACAATTGTACCATCCCTTCCGGATACCTGTTTAGGTCAATGTCGGAATTCTCCAGATAGCCGTCGATCGGCTCCATCACGCCGCCATTTACATATTTCATCACATTGGGACCATTCATCCAGAATACATCCGCAACGCTTCCCCCGGTAGAAGCCGCCTCCAGTTTAGTCCAGTACTCGTCCCAGGCCGCCGGCTCCAATACGATTTTAATGTCCGGATAAATCTTATTGAATTCTTCAATACACCGGTTCAGATAGCCGTCAAATTCTATGGCCCAGTAAGCCATATGAACTTCACCGCTTATGGTTTCTTCTCCACTCTCCGCTTCCGGCGTCTCCTTTCCCGGCGCGTCCGGCTCTCCACATCCGCCCAGTCCCCCTGCTGCCAGCCCCACGCAGAGCAGCAATGCCAATACCTTCTTCTTCATTTTTCAACCTCCATCTCATTGATGCCGTCTCTTTTGTTACAACTACATTATATCGATGGGAAAATAAAAAATCCATTGATCCTGTTGACTATCACTTGTATATTATTTACCTGACACACACAAAAAAACCGCAGACACTCTGCTATGGCGCCTGCGGCTTCCCCGGAACGGGATTATAATTATCCTCTATTTTGCGTAACCTCCATATTTTCTGACTGCCCCGACAAACGCTTCCAGATTCTCATAGGGAACCTCCGGCTCCAGCATATGGGTGGGCGCAATGCACAGCCCGCCGCCGCGTCCTACCACCTCGATCATTTCCTTCACCTTCCCTTCAATCTCCTCCGGCGTCCCAAAGGGCATGGTGGTCTGGGTTCCAATGGTCCCCCAGAAGGAAAGACGGTCCCCATATAATCGTTTTACCTCAACAGGGTCTATGCATTCCGGCTGTACCGGATTCAAAATATCCACACCGATTTCGATGAGATCCTCAATAATGTCGGAAATAACCCCGTCAGAATGATAATAAGCCAATACCTGGGGATTGATCTCCTTTGCCGCCGCAATGGCGTTGCGCATATCGGGTTTCAGCCATTTGCGCCACAGCTCACAGCTCATCATAAGCGCCTTCTGGGTTCCCACATCATCACCAAATACGATGATGTCGAATCCACACCGGGCCGCCCGCCGCGCCACTTCCACCTGATGATCCGCCATTCGTTTCAGGCAGGCAGAAGCCATCTCCTCGTCCGTCATCATATCGCAAAGAAGATGATCCAGACCCCGCAGATACCAGGCCGGTTCGAAAATCTGTATGGCTGAAAAAATTGCCGCATAGCCTCTCTCATGGCATTGGTCTACCCGTTCCTTCATTCCCTCCCAGCGATATTCCGCCAAAATATCCGGCATCGGAAAATCCCATACCTCCCGGGGATCCTCAAAATTCTCCATGGGGTGGAGGAATCTGGTAAAATGGGCCAGACTGCCGGGCTCATGTCCCACGCCCCATTCATCGATTGTCGTACCGGCCTTCAGCGGGCCAAAATACCGCGAATAATCATTCTGATGTTTTGTAGGCGTAAGTCCAAAGGTCCGCGCATCGAAGCCGAAATATTCCTCATAGTCCGCCGCCCCTGTCCTCCTTTTTACTTCCGCTTCCAGATAAGGGCAGAGCGAAAAGTACATCGGTATATACTCCGGCCCCGTACGCCTAAGTGCCGCCTGCAAATTTTCCCGTGGTGTCATAAGAATCCCTCCTGCTTTTTTCCTATCTGCTATTATCATACAGAAAAAAAGCGGAGGCCGCCATTTATCTGGTTGACTTCCGCTTGTTTTTTATTTACTTTATCCAAAGATCTGTCTCACCAGGTAATCGATCCCGTTATGCTGATACAGGAAGGTCAAAAACTGGCTCTGGCGGATACTGGCCATCGCCTGCCGGCCCCACTGGCTGGTACATGCAAGCGTCACAACAAAAAGTATCGCCCACACCACCAGAAGCCCCTCCACCAGCCCTACGGCGGCTCCAAAAAACCGGTTGATCCCTTTCAGCACCGGAAGACGCGCCACAAGGTCCAGCAGACTGATGGCAATTTTTAAGGCGATTCCCACGATCAGAAAGGTGATCCCGAAGGAAATCCCCCCAAGAATCATATCTGCAAGATAAACTGCCGTCTGCCGGTAGACGCCCGATTCCTCCAGCGCCTGATCCAGACCCCCGGCCGCTTTCCTGGCAAGCTGTTCACTCCACTGCCGGGGCAGCATACTTTCCGACACGCCTGTCGCATCCAGTCGCTCCCCGGCCTGGCTCTCAAGCTGATCCTTAGCCATCTCCTGGATCACGCCCACGCATTTTTCCGTTATCCTCTCCTCCAGCGGCGTATACTCCCGCAAAAAGGTATTCATGTAGGGGGCAAGAAACGATACCAGCACCGTCATGACCACCAGCGCCGCCAGGGAAAACGCCACCCGGATAAATCCTCTCCAGTATCCCCACAGGGTGAATAATACCAATATAGCTACTACAACGATAAAAAAAAGATTCATTCCCATTGCTGTCCAACCTTTACTTCTTTAGCACAATTTTCTCTGTTGCCCCTTCTTTCAGAAAAAGATACCGGTGCCCCCTCTCATGCAGCACCCGGTAGATATTTTCCTCGAAATTACTGTGAAACCGCAGTTTTCCCCGCACCGTATAAATGGAGCACTCCAGATTATTTAAAATGCAGATCTCATCATTGGTAAGAAACCCAATACTGTCGTATTCCATGGAAAAGGGAATCTGATATTCCATGACGCCCCTCGCATTATAGAGGTCCATGTGATAGCTTTCTTCGGAATTCTCGCTTTCAAACACAAGCCCCACGTAATGTTCATTATAAAACAGGCTCTGGATCTCCTGCTGAAGCTCCACCTCCTGGACCGCCACCGGCTTCTGGCTTCCTTCGTAAAAGATCAGCCTGCTTCCTCCCACCGCCACCGCAATATCATTGGTTAGGAATTCCACCTTGGGAATCACCTGGTCGCTGTAGGTGTAGCTGCTGACAATGTTGTCGATCTCATTCTGGCCCACCGAGCCGAAATTAAAAAACAACACGCTGCTTTTCACCGTTCCGTCGTTTATGTCCAGCATGGATACGCCCATCTTCCTGCCGTCGTTGGAGACGGAAATACTCAGAGGATATCCTCTTTTTTTGGTATGAAGCCCGCCTTCCGCCAGAAAATTGCCTTCTCTGTCATACAGTTCTATGTAACCGGCCCCTTCTTCTTCAATCAGAACCGCAACCATTCCCTGGTTAGCTACCTGAATCTGGCTGATGGGACGGCTTGTCTCCACGCTTCCGCAGGGACCTTCCGTATCCATGATGTAGATTTTTTTGCCGTCCCGGTCGGCGATGGCCACGTAATCCTCGCAGATATCCACGATGGGAGCCTGCATCTCATAGGTCTGGCTCCAGATCTGCCGGTTTGCCGCATCCAGACAGGAGGCCCCGTCGTTGCTGTATTTTAATATCTTTCCCGCAAATTCCAGAAACCGGCTTCCGGCGGAATCTGCCCGCTCCACCCGTTCCAGCACCTGGTATTCGGTATAGCTGATATTCTGGTACACATAGAACAGGCTTCCCCCGGCGATCAGCAGCAGAACAACAACTGCCAGTACCAGCTTCAGCACCCGCATCCTGTGTACTTTTATCTTTTCTTCCAGTTGGTCTACCTGCTTCTCCACCAACCGGTATGGTCTGTCGGACAATCTGTTTCCCTCCAGTAATGATCGAATTGCCGCGGGAAGGGCTTTGACTCCCTCCCAGGCCACATTGTACCACACTTTAGCCTTTTACGGAAGTATCAGTTTCTGTCCCACCAGGATTTTGTCCACATCCTCAATTCCATTTACCTCACACAGCTTTTCCATCATGTCCTCGCCGGGATAGATTCTCCGGCAAATCAGTTCCAGGCGGTCCCCCGGCTGCACCACATAATAGCCCTGTTCCCGATAGCTCTGGGCCATGGCCGCCTGATCCTGGGTCTGAGCGCTGTCCTGGCCTCCCGACACTGCCTGATCCGGCCCCTGGGCGCTGTCCGGACTTCCCGATGTTCCCGGATCCGGCCCCTGGGCGCTGTCCTGGCCTCCCGACGCTCCCGGATCCGGCCCCTGGGCGCTGTCCTGGGGTTGTCCCGCCGTCTCCTGGCCGGCCGGCTGCTGATCCTGGCTTCCTTCCGGGGTCCCGGTATTTTCTGCCGGATTTCCCTCTCCTGCCGCATCCTGATTCCCGCCGTCTGCTGCATCCTCCATGCGCTCCACGCCGCCCGATACCGTCTGCACGGTAACCTGGCGCTGATCCTGCTGTCCTTCTTTTTCTGCCTGCTGCTGATCTAATGGCTTGGACATCATCAACAGCACCTCTTCCATCTGTTTCATTTTCTGGTAGCTGTTGAGATTCACCACGCCGCTGATGCAGATGGCAATCAGGGCCACGGTAGCCGCCCCATATAAAAACATGTTTTTTCCTGCGGCCGGCTTTTTAATCTGTCGGTTCTTAAGCATATTGCGGTAATTTCCTATAGCCGTATCTGCTTTCCGGGCGGTAGGCGCAACCGCTCTTTTCTCAAAAAAGGCTGTTCCCTTCCGCTCCCGCTCTGCGGCTGCCCTGGATTCCTTTGTGACCGCCGCGGCATCCTCTGGATCTGCCGTGGAGTCCTTCGGATCTTCTGTGAAATTGGGGGCAGCCACAAATTCCTTTGCAGATGCCGTGTATTCCCTTGCGTCTTGCGCAGCATCCTTCCCCTCCGCCACCGGATCCTGTGTCGTTTCCTCTGCCTCCCTGGACATTTGAAGGCTTTCTCCCATCTCCTGGATCCCGCCCTGGGCCTCCCGGGTCTGCTCCCGCTGGCAGACCATATATTCCTGCATGGCCAGATTTTTCTCGTAATAAACGTAGTAGCCCTCTTTTTTCTGGAAGGCGCCCTGCTCGTAGGCGAAAAAGGCGTCCTCCCCTTCCTCCGGATCCCACAGGTACAACACCTTGTCCCGTCCGGAAAAATATTTTCTCTGGGCAGCCTCTACCGTATGTGAAATTTTTAACGGAAAACCGGGGCGTCCCAGAAACCATCCCACAATCACCTGCTGGTCGAAATACTGCTTCATCTCCTGATAAATGTATTCCCAGCAGCTTTCGTCAAATACGATCCCGTCCTTGCGGAAGATGAAATCTTCGCAGTTGATAGCTCCTTCGATAAAGGTGTAGCGGATCTCCTGGGACACCTCGCTTCTGCCCAGCAAAATCGCGGCCCGCTGCCGGCTCTCCCCGAACAGCAGGGACGAATGGAGGTAGGTATGTACATAGTCCTCGACGTAAATTTTGTGGCGGCCTCTGGGGCTTCCGATCTGGCGTATATTCTTCGGGGGCTTCACCACCACGTTCTCGCCTTTTTCGTCCGATGTATGATAAGTAATTTCAATCACTGTAATCACCCTTTCCTTTTTAGGTCTTATCCTACCATAAACAGGATGGGGTTTTTTGACAGTTCTTGTCCTGGTTTCCTGATTTTTCTTCGACAGAAACAGATAAAATGTTTCCCATAAACGTAAAAAGCCACTGCATGTCGCAATGGCTTTTCCGGTTCTTTTATACGAATGCCTTTACCTTCTGGTAAATGCCCTCCGCATCCAGGCCGTATCTGGCAATCAGCTCCTTCGCCGGGCCGGACTCCCCGAAGGTATCGTTGATGCCGAGCTTCAATACCCTGGTGGGCGCTTTTTCACTGAGCAGATCGCAGACGGCACTGCCAAGGCCGCCGATCACGGAATGCTCCTCCACCGTTACCACCTTGCCGGTCTTTTTGGCGGAAGCCAGCACCAGTTCCTCATCCAAAGGCTTGATGGTATGGATGTTGATTACCTCTGCTGCAATGCCCTCTCCTTCCAGACGCTGTGCCGTCTCCAGGGCCTCGCAGACACAGAGTCCGGTGGCGAAAATCGTCACATCCTTTCCTTCCTTCAGGAGAACGCCCTTGCCGATCTCAAACTGGTAATTCTCGGGATCGTTAATCACCGGAATAGCAAGACGTCCAAAACGCAGGTAGACCGGGCCTTCATACTCATAGGCAGCCCGCACTGCCGCCCGGGCCTCCACATCGTCGCAGGGATTGATAACAACCATCCCCGGAATAGCGCGCATCAATGCCAGATCCTCGTTGCACTGGTGGGTTGCCCCGTCCTCTCCCACGGAAATTCCCGCATGGGTAGCGCCAATCTTCACGTTGAGGTGGGGATATCCAATGGAATTACGTACCTGTTCAAAAGCCCGACCCGCCGCGAACATGGCAAAGGAGCTCATAAAAGGAACCTTGCCGCAGGTAGCCAGACCGGCCGCGATTCCGGTCATATTGGCCTCCGCGATCCCGCAGTCGATATGGCGGTCCGGAAATTCCTTTTTGAAAATGCCGGTCTTGGTGGCTCCTGCCAGATCCGCATCCAGAACGATCAAGTCCTCATGCTCTTTGCCCAGTTCCACCAAAGCATTACCGTAGCTTTCTCTCGTTGCAATCTTTTTTACTTCTGACATAATGCTTCACCTGCTTTCTTCAAATCTTCCATTGCCACTGCATACTGCTCGTCATTGGGGGCCGCTCCGTGCCAGGATGCCTGATTCTCCATGAAGGATACGCCCTTGCCCTTTACGGTACGGGCTATGATGGCGGTGGGCATTCCCTTGATATTCCTCGCCTCCTGGAAGGCTGCGCGGATCTGGTCAAAATCATGGCCGTCGATGGAGATCACATGGAAATTGAACGCCTCAAGCTTCTTATCGATGGGGTAGGGGGAACAGACGTCCGCGATATTTCCGTCGATCTGCAGGCCGTTGTTGTCCACCACCAGCACCAGGTTATCCAGCATGCGGTGGCCGGCAAACATAGCCGCCTCCCAGATCTGTCCCTCCTGGATCTCGCCGTCTCCGGCCAGCGCATAGACCCGGTAGCCGGCGCCGTCCATTTTTCCGGCCAGCGCCATACCGACAGCCGCGGAAAATCCCTGGCCCAGAGAGCCGCTGGACATATCCACGCCGGGAATATGCTTCATATCCGGGTGTCCCTGGAGATACGAGCCCACATGACGCAGGCGGGTCAGCTCCTCCACCGGGAAAAATCCTCTGTGGGCCAGAGTAGCATACAGTCCCGGGGCCACATGGCCTTTGGACAGTACGAACCGGTCCCTTGCCGGATCCCTGGGATTCTCCGGATCCACCTTCATCTCTTCAAAATAGAGATAGGTAAAGATGTCCGCAGCGGAAAGGGAACCGCCCGGATGGCCTGATTTGGCGCTGTAGACCGCGGTTACGATTCCTTTGCGGATCTCATTTGCCGTTTGCTTTAGCTGTAAGTTTTCCATTTGTCTCTCCTTTGCAAAATGTGCTTACAATTCGACGCGCCCCTCCAAAGCCCGGAGCAGCGTCATCTCATCAATATATTCCAGGTCTCCGCCCACCGGCACGCCGCTGGCAATGCGGGAAACCTTGATGCCTGTAGGTTTGATCAGCTTGCTGATATACATGGCGGTAGTCTCACCCTCCAAACTGGAGTTCGTCGCGATAATCACCTCGTCCACATCCTGCTGCAGCCGCTGCATCAATTCCTTCAAACGGATATCGTTGGGCCCGATCCCCAGCATCGGGGAAATCGCTCCATGCAGCACATGATACACGCCCTCGTATTTCTGCGTCTTCTCGTATGCCGCCAGGTCCCTGGTATCCTCCACCACCATAATCATCTTCTGGTCCCGCTGGGGATTGCGGCAGATGGGGCACAGCTCATCGTCCGTCAGGGTAAAGCACTGCCGGCAGTATCTCACATTCCGTCTGGCGCTGACAATGGCATCCGACAACTCCTCCACATGCTCTACGGGCATATTCAGAATATGAAAAGCCAGCCGCTGGGCAGATTTGCTCCCAATCCCCGGCAGAGCGGACAGTTTATCGATCAGCTTACTGATCTGTCTGCTGTAATATTCCATGGCTAGAACGGAAATCCGCCTCCAAGGCCCCCAAGGCCGCCGGTAATCTTAGACATGGATTGTGCCGAATATTCTTCGATCTGGCGCAACCCCTCGTTGACAGCCGCCACAATCAGATCCTCCAGCATCTCAATATCGTCCGGATCCACCACTTCCTCGGAAAGCTTCACCTTCAGAATCTCCTTCTTGCCGGATACGGTAACCTCCACGGCGCCGCCGCCGGCCGTAGCCGTAATCTCCTTGGTCTCTAACTCCTTGGTCGCTTCCTCCATCTGCTTCTGCATCTTCTGGGCCTGCTTCATCAGGTTTCCCATGTTTCCCGGCATTCCGCCTGGAAATCCGCCTCTCTTTGCCATTTTTCTTCCTCCAATTATTCTTCTATTTCAATCTCTATATCAGCGGGAAGCAGCCGCTCCAGATCCGGATAGATCTCTCCGGAGGGCCTTCCCGTATCATTATGCTGAATCTGCACCTGGACCGCTTTCCCAATCCTTCCGGAAATGGTATTTTCCAGTTCCTGCTTGTGTTCCTCGGCGCTTAAGTAGGCCTGTGCCACCTCGTCCTCCAGCACAATCAGCAGACTGTTATCCCCTCCCAGGCTCAAATGGGCTTTTTTCAGGTAATTCCGCATCAGCCCTGACATGTCCTGCAGAATCGAACGCCAGTTCTGCACCGCCTGCTCCACATCCTCCGGAACCGCCTGGGGCAAAATCTTCGACGGCGGCGGCAATGCAGTTTGCGCATGCGCCCCGTCCTCCCGATCTGCCAGACGTCCCGCCGCCGGCGCATTGGGAATGCCCTGTTCCATGCGCTTTTCCAGCTCCGACAGGCGCGCCAGGACCGCATCGGTCTGCGTCTCCATCTGAGGACGGCATAATTTTACCAGCGCAATCTCGATCATAATCCGCTTCTGGGTGGAATAGCGGATCTGATTGGACAGCTCCGAAAAAATCCGGATAAACCGCATCAGAATCTCCGGCTCCGTCAGCCTGGCTTCTTCCTTTAACAAAACCAGGTTGTCCGTGGAAATGTCCAGCACATCCTCCATATCATCGGAGCTTTGCAATAGCAGCAGGTTCCTGAGATACCAGGTAAAATCCGCCACGAACTGCCCCGGCTCCCGCCCCTGGATAATCAGCTCCTCCAGTTGGGAGATCACACCGGCCACATCGCCATCAAGAACGCTCCGAAGCATCCGTCCGAACACTTCCGTATCCACTGCACCCAGCACGTCCAGCACCTTATCATAGGTCAGCTCCTGCTCCAGATAAAACGCAATACAGCGGTCCAGAAGGCTGATGGCATCCCGCATGGAGCCGTCCCCGGCCTTGGCAATGTAACGGACCGCCTTCTCCTGGGCCTCCACGCCCTCTGCACGGATCAGCTCCGTAAGCCTGGCGGCTATGGTGTCAATGGTAATCCTGCGGAAATCATAGCGCTGGCACCGGGAGAGAATGGTAACCGGAATCTTATGGGCCTCCGTGGTTGCCAGAATAAAAATCACATAGGAGGGAGGCTCCTCCAGGGTCTTAAGCAGCGCATTGAAGGCGCCTATGGACAGCATATGCACCTCGTCGATGATGTATACCTTATACCGCCCCTCCGTGGGGGAATAGGCAACCTCCTCCCGGATCTCGCGGATATTGTCCACACCGTTGTTGGATGCCGCATCGATCTCAATCACATTCATGGAAGTGCCCTCCCGAATCGCTTTACAGGAGGGACACTCCCCGCATGGGCTGCCTTCTATGGGATTCTGGCAATTCACCGCCTTTGCAAAAATCTTGGCAATGGTGGTCTTCCCGGTTCCTCTCGTTCCGCAGAACAGATAGGCATGCCCGATGCGGTCTGCTTTTATCTGGTTTTTCAACGTAGTCACTATGTGCTCCTGCCCCTTCACATCCTCAAATTCCTGGGGCCGGAACTTTCGATATAACGCTGTATATGACATATTAATCTCCGAAGCTGATGCCAATAAGCTTTGCCTCCCGGATCATCTTGGAATCCGGCTCTACCATCTTCAGCTTACCCGCAACATCCTGAAGGGGCACCTTCTTGGTCTCTCCATTGATCATGGCAACCATATAGCCGTACTCGCCGTCCAGGATCAACTGGCCGGCCGCCGCGCCCAGGCGTGTGCAAAGCACCCGGTCATAGGGACAGGGACTGCCGCCCCGCTGGGTGTGGCCCGGAACCGTCACCCGCACCTCCGTGCCGATCCGCTCCTGGATCTGTGCCGCCACTTCATAGGATACAGAGGGGTATTTGAGCTTCTTAAGCTTCTCCTTATACTCCTTCTTGGACAGCTTGGCGTCCTCCTTGGAAATGGCGCCCTCGGCTACCGCAAGAATCGTAAAGCCCTTCCCCGCCTTGCTCCGGCGCTCGAGAGCCTCCGCCACCTTCTCGATATCGTAGGGAATCTCCGGCAGCAAAATAATGTCCGCGCCTCCGGCAACGCCTGCGTACAGGGTCAGCCAGCCAACCTTATGGCCCATAACCTCCACAATGAAAACACGGTTATGGGACGCCGCCGTTGTATGGATGCAGTCGATGGCCTCCGTTGCAATATTAATGGCACTCTGGAAACCAAAGGTCACGTCGGTGCCGTAAATATCGTTGTCTATGGTTTTGGGCAGATGGATCACATTCAATCCTTCCTCCCGCAAAAGGTTGGCGGTCTTCTGGGTCCCGTTCCCGCCTAAAATCACCAGGCAGTCCAGCCGCAGCTTATGATAGGTCTGCTTCATAGCCTCCACCTTGTCCAGTCCGTTCTCATCCGGCACGCGCATCTGCTTAAAGGGCTGCCGGGAGGTACCGAGGATCGTGCCGCCCACCGTCAGGATTCCGGAGAAATCCTTCCCGGTCAGCAGACGGTAATTGCCATAAATCAATCCCTTATAGCCTTCATAAAACCCATACACTTCCAGTTCCTTCACATTGGTACCCAGTGCCTTCACCACACCGCGCATGGCCGCATTCAGGGCCTGGCAGTCCCCTCCGCTGGTCAGCATTCCGATTCGTTTCATCTTGCTCACATCCTTCTGCAATATTGGGCCCCGCAGCCTTCCGCGGGGTATCTGCTTCACACTCACCCTCCCCTGCCAGGGGAAGGTACCATAAACATCATATAACAGAATTGAATCAGAAACAAGATTTTTCGTTGCTTTTTTTTAAATTTGTGATATACTATGTATAGCCGCCGGAAATGCACCGGCGTACGGAGATGTACCCAAGCGGCTGAAGGGTCCGGATTCGAAATCCGGTAGGTCGGCTTTGCCGGCGCAAGGGTTCAAATCCCTTCATCTCCGTTTTGCAATCGACAGCAAAGGAAAACCCTGATTTTATCGGGGTTTTTGTCGTTTTTGCCGGCAGCCTTCCGGCTGCCGGCTCCCATTCCTACCTGTTCTTTTTCGTATGTCTGTTCCCTGCAAAAACAGAAAAAATCTATGCTTTCGCACGCACAATCCGCAGCGTCAGCACCTCATAGCCCTGCAGGGTATATTCCAATACCTCCTTGCGCGCCACCGGAACCGGCTCGATCACATTCTCCAGAATATCACATTGATAAGCTTCTATTTTCCGTCCCGGCAGGGAAAGCTTCATTGTGCACGCGTCCCCGGACGGATCATAGACCCGGACAATCAGGCCGTTTCCGTCCTCCGCCGCCTTGATGGCAGACAGAACCGCCCCCTCAACATGGAACAGCTCCTTCGATGCCTCCGTCTTTCGTATTTTCGTCCCGCAGGAGCGTACAATCACCGGATGGATGAAACGCTCTGCCAGCAATGCCAGGCTTTCCCTGTCGGGATCGCAGGCTCCCACCGCAATGCGTATCGTGTGCGCACCCAGCTCCGGATAGGGATCCGGCTCATAGGAGCCCCGGAGCAGATTCAGGAACAGCCCCTCCTTCGTACCGCGGAATCCGTATTTCGAATCAGCCAGCAGACACAGCGCGCTTTTCCCTTTTCCAAGGGCGCATCCCAGCCCGACGGCCGGCACGTCCTGATCCAGGGGCGCCCGGTCTATGATGCCATAGGGAATGGCATAGCGGTATTTTTCCACCTCGTACCCGCAGGGAAGCTGGAAACGAAGCTGCGGAACGCCCTGTTCCATATTTCCACGCAGCATCCATTCCACATCCAGACGATACTCTAAAAATTCGCTTCCCTGGTCCAGATGAATCTCCGCCCGGACCTTAAGGCCCTCTCTGGCGATTTCATAGGCCAGCTCCTTACGCAGCCCTTCTGTCTGCAGCTTCATCGGCCGCACCGAACAGATCTTATTGAGGTCTTCACATGCTGCCGTCCTGCCAACCCGCCAGGAGGTCATCCCATTGCCGGTCTCCTCTGTGACAAGCTCCAGACCGCAGGCCGGCCAGTCCGCCGTAATCAATTCTGTCTGATCTGATTTACGGATCAAAGAAATACATTTCATGGTCGGAATATCAAATACCGCCTTTATCTTGTCGTTTTCCAGGCAGACCGGCTCGTCGGTAATATGGTCTGTCCGCGGATCCGGACGGACCGCCTGTGCCAGCTCCTCCTCTGCCGCTTTCGTTTCCACCCGGCAAATGGTATATCCCACGGCCGGCACCGGCATCCATACCAGCAGCCTGCGGTACGTATGCCCCCAATAGCCCGCCTCCTGCTCCGCCATCTGGAAGGGGTATTCCCTGCCCTCCAGGTCCGTCACACGGGTATGCTTTTCCTCCTCCTGCCAATCCCACAGCGTAATTTCTACCGGGTCTGTCCGGACCATCTGGGTTACATTGAACAGCGCCAGGTAACGTACCGGCCCGCCGCCCCGCTCTGCCGTGGGAAACCCGAAACGGCCCGCATAACCGGTTCCGTTCCCCACACCGGCCCCCTGGGCGGTATCCGACAGCTTTTCGCCAGAGCCCTCCGACAGGTACGCACAGATTGCATCCATGGCAAATACGCCGTTGGCTGCTGCCCGGGCCATGGCTTTCTGGAATTCTCCCATGGCATATTCCCGCGTCTCCACCACGCCGGAGCCGGGAATGATATCATGGAACTGGTTGAACAGGATCTTCTGCCAGGCTTCCTCCAGCCTGCCATTGCTCTGATACCCCGGAACCACCATGTCCGCCATGCTTTCGAGAATTTCCGCCTCTGCCAGCCTTGCCTCTCCGGTGCGGTTGGCCATTTTGATCCGGGACTGGGACGTGTAGCAGCCGGTGAATACATAATTCAGTTCATGATCTACCATGGGGAACTGCTCTTTTTTTGTCTCCAGGTAGTCAAAATATTCCCGATAGGTACCAAAACGTATGTTCGGGAAGCAAGGCCAGGAATTCATATCCAGAAACCGTTCAATGTCCCTTCTTGTGGGGCCGCCACCGTGATCGCCCACCCCATAGACATACAAAACTTTATCAATCCCGTATTTTTCACAAAATTCCGGCACTCCCTGGCATAAATCATAGTCAATCGTCAGGTTATACCATCTGGGATCCCGGTATACCAGCACCTCCGCCCCGGAGACGCCCCGCCAGCGGTAAATATTTTCCCCGTCATACCCACGGCAATGGTAATATCTGGTCACGCCGCCGCGGTTTAAAATCTCCGGCAGATTGGCGCTGTGTCCAAAGGTGTCCGGTTCAAAATCAAGATTCAGACTGTCTTTGTCAATGTCCAGCAGACCGGACAGGTATTTTTTTGTATACAGCAGATGCCTGGCCATGGCTTCCCCGGTGGGCATATTCTTATCATTTTCCACCCAGGTGGAGGCCGTTACCTCCCAGCGCCCCTCCTGCACCCGCTGTTTCACCTGCTTTAAAAGCTCCGGCGCATATTCCTCCAGAATCTGGTATACGGACGCCTGGGACTGGGAAAAGGTAAAATTGGGGTATTCCTTCATCAGAGTAAGCATGGTGCGCACCGTATCCAGCGTAACAGCCACCGTCTCCTGGTATCCCCACAGCCAGTTCATGTCAATGTGGGCATGGGCGGCGCAGATCAATGTGATGCGCTTTGCCTGTTCCGACAGCGGAAGCAGAAGCTGCTCCGCCGCCTTGGCGGAACGGGCGTTTATCTGCCTGTTTTCAAGATAATCTTCCGCCAGCAGGGACAACGCCTGCTCAAGAAGCCCCCGGCCCGCGTCCTCCCGATCTGCTTTTTGCTCCAGCAGATACCGGATCTGGGACAGCGTCCGCTTCTCCCAATAGCTTCCGGAGGTATTTTTCTGTAGCATCCTGTAATTTTGATAAATGTCTGTCATATGCTTTTTCTTCCTTTCTGTTATACTCCCGGCCGGGTTCAGGCCGGACCGGGCGTGCATCCTACGGTAATGATCTCAAAGGGCTTCACGGACAGCTTCCATTCTCCGCCGCTTTCCACCAGCGTCTCCCCCTTATCCTCGATGACATTACTCCGGTACAAATGATGGATCCAGTTTGTTTTGCGGATCGTGAGCGTCTGCTCCCGATCGGAATAATTCGCCCAGCGCATGATGATATCGTCCCGCTCCTGGGCCGGTTTGAAGGCGTAGGGCTTTAAGCCCTCTCCTTCCCATACAAATTCGCCGTTTTCAAGGCTCCCGCTTCTGCTTTTTGTGATCTGTACCGTCTGCAGGGGATATTGGAACGCAGCCAGCTCCATCCAGGCTTCGCTTTCTTTTACAAAAGGCGTAATCTCGTAGTCAAAGGATAAGGGCATCCGCATCTGGGAACGCTCCGTGGGAAAAATCCCCCAATCACCCATTTCTCCCACGGCCCGCAGCAGCGTCAGCGCAATGGTATTGCCGTTTACGATCTCATATTCATACAGTCCGATGTTCCCGACGGCCAGGCCGGAAATCTCATCCTCCAGCATCACAAAGCCCTGCTGGCGATCGCAGCCGCTGGGGTAGGTCCAGGTGCTCTTACGGCAGTTATCGCGCGTAACCGCCTCGAAGAGTGACTCTGCCTTGTGCCGGCTGCACCGGATCCCGGTGGGAAACAGCACCCGCAGACGGTGATCCCGGGCCGTATTGGTAAGCTCTGTCCGCACCTTTACGCTGCGGCCGTTTTTCGCTAAGGATACATAGGAGGTAACCGGTATGGACACGAATTCCCTGCTGCGGCCGCCCCTCCGGCGCCTTATATCTACGTAGGTGTTCCGCTCCCATTCTGCCTGTTCATCGGCAGCTTCGGGAATCCGCATCCGGACGGTAATCCGGTATTCTGCCTTATATGGTTCGTCGCACACCAGTTCGATTTCGGCCGGCTGTTCCCCGGAAAGCACCGGCACATCCCCTTCCACCGGTACAAACGTATATTCGCTGCCCAGATCCCCGACGTCCTCAAAACGCAACAATCCACAATACTTACGGCCAGCGGCTTTGTCTAAAACGTCGATGGCGCCGTCCGGATGGATGGAAACCCGGATATAGGAATTTTCCATGGTATTTTTTCCTGTGACAAGCGTCCGGGATCCGTCTGTTCCGGCAGCCCGGCGAAGCCCGTAAACCTGATATCCCATGGCCGGAATCCTGTCCGTTTCCAACTCCACCGTTACCGTTTCCGCCACGTAGGGCTTCCGGAAGCACTCTGCCGGCAGATCATACCCGAAGCGGGCTTCCGGTTTTCCCACGGAGCAGGGAATTCTTCGCCCTTCCCGGTCGATCAGCTCCCAGGGCCCGGCGGATAAGGTATCCTGGATCTGCCTGAAATTTTTATGAATATCGCCGTCATAGATCCGCCGGAGATCTGCGTCTATGGACACCACGCCCCTTTGCTCCCCCGCAAAGGTATTGAAAACGGCAAATACGGCATCGCATCCCTGTAGATTCCCTATGTCTATATGCTGTGCAATGTGGGCAAGACTCTCATGAATCACCGTCTCCGCCGCCTGCCTGCTCTTTTGGAACCTTATTTGCATTTCCTCATTTACCGCGTCACAGCCGCAGCCGCAGATACTGTCATGGGTATGGTTTTTCATCAGGGTTTTCCATGCATAAAGGAGCATTTCATGGGGTATTTTTTTCCCCAGCCTGGAAGCAATCACAGCTAAGGGTTCTGCCACATGCTCCAGAAGATTTTCACACCTTCTGTTTTGGATTTTCAAATCAACATGGGACGAGGCCGTATTGATGAGATTGGACCATCCGTCCGTATCCTGTCCCGTCAGTTCTCCCCGGCACACTGCCAGATCCTGGGGCATTCCTTCCCGCAACGCGCCTACATATTCCTCGAAGCTGGAATGGATAAAATTGTAATCCGGATATTCCCTCCGCGCCGCTTCCAGGGCTTTTGGCAAATCACGCTGGACCGGCTGGTGGTCACAGCCGTTCATCAAAAGGAGATTGTCGACGGCAGCATATTTTTCCACATCCCTTAAGGCCGGATCCCAGTAGCTTCTGTCTGCATCAACAGGTATTTCGCGGCCGTTGCAGTACCAGTTTGCAAATAAAACGGACGGCATCATGCTTCCATCCGGGGACTGCCAATATAGCTCGGAAAACCGGGTTTGATGCGTGTCTCCCTCCAGAACAGAATGATTCCTTCCGGTAGGCTTTACGCCCCGTCCAAAGGCGGCGGCCTTCATTCCTGCCTGTTTAAGGATCTGGGGCATCTGACCCGCATTGCCGAAGGTGTCTGGAAAATACCCCAGGGGAGTGACTTTTCCAAAACGCCTTGCTATCTCCATTCCCACCAGGAGATTCCGGATATTTGCCTCTGCGCTTGTAAGGAATTCATCCTGCAGGACATACCATGGCCCGATGGCAAATTTCCCTTCTTCCACATATTTTCTGATCCTGCCCTCGTTCTGGGGCTTGATCTCCAGGTAGTCCTCGATCAATATGGTATGCCCGTCGAGATGGAAGCTTTTAAAGTCATCTTCTTCCTCGAAAAGCTCCATGCAGTCGTCGATCAGTTGTATCAGCCTTGCCCTGTGATATTCAAAGGGCATATACCACTCCCTGTCCCAATGGGAGTGCGAAATGATATGTACGTTCTTCTTCATTGTTTTGTTATCCTTCCCCCTCTTCTCCATAAATGCCATATTTTCTCCAAAGCCTCCACATCCTTTCATATCTGGTTAAAGGCAGGCCGGTGTAGGCGCAATTCGAGGTAGAAAAAATGTAACCCTTCCCGTCTGCCATCCCTTCCTGTAACGACCGCATCACATCCTGGTCGCATTCCGCATCGCTTCCCGTCTGCAAAAGTCCGCAATTCACGTTCCCGATCAATGCAATCTTATCTCCAACAATCCTGCGTACCTCTCTTAAATCCACGCCTCCCTGAGGATCCAGTGAATGGATCCCGTCCGGCCTGCATTCTGCCAACGGTTTTAATATGGGCATGATATTTCCATCCGTATGCTTAATGGAATAGTATCCCATCCTCCGATACTCACTGATTGCCTCCCGCAGATAAGGAACAATCAGTGTTTCAAACTGTTCCGCGGTAAAAAAGGGGTTCGCATTAAAGCAATAGTCAGAGCACAGTGCAAAACCATCCAGCAGATGTCCTCTCTTGTCCAATGCCGCTGCAAGATCCAGCGCCTCCTCCAGCCTTTTTTGGGAGATTTCATTCAACTTTTCCGGTTCCTCCAGCATCTGTACCGCAAAATCCATCATATTTTCGCCATCCGGAATCGGCCAGGTGGGATCTCCGTGCATCATAAGGTAATATTCATCACCGGATTTTTCCCGTATGGTTTCTAACAGCCATATCGTATTTTCAAAATCGCCGGGATTGGGGTGAATAAAAATTGCGCTATGATCATATTTTTTTGCGGTATCAATGTAAAGCTCTGCCATATCCTGGATATGAAGCTTCTGCTCCTCTCTGCTCATCTGGTTCCACTGCCCATAATTCCGGTGCGCCGGATGCACCCTCCCGAAGGCCTCCATCGTTAGGAAGAACACCAGTTCGAAATGTGGCACCCGTCCCCCGATCCTTTCACATTTTAATGTTTTAATAAAACGTTGTCTGTGTGTCATCTCCTCTTCTCCTCATTTTCTACTGCAATTTCTTTATCCTTTAACCCTTTAACGATCCCACCATAATTCCCTTTTTAAAATATTTCTGGATAAAGGGATAAATCAGTAATACCGGTACGGTCGCAACGATCATGGATACATATTTTACCATCTCGGCGATCTTCTGCTGCTCCGCTAATAATGTCATTTCCGATGTGGACATAGACGTGCTGTTGGCCGCCATCTGCGCGCTGCTTAAGATCTCCTTCAGTATCACCTGCAACGGAAGAAGATTGCGGTCGGACAGATAGATCATACCGTCAAAATAACTGTTCCAGTGGCCAATTCCATAAAATAATGTCATAACCGCTATAATGGGTGTAGACAAAGGAAGCACAATGGAGAAAAAGGTCTTAAAATAGGAAGCCCCATCGATCCGGGCCGCCTCCTCCAGCTCATCCGGAATGGAATTTACAAAAAATGTCTTCGTGACAATCAGATTGTAAGCCGATACTGCCCCTGGCACAATCATAACCCATACCGTATCCAGCATCTGCATATTTTTCATCAATAGATATGTGGGAATCATCCCGCCCCCAAAAAACATCGTAAAGACAATCATAAATTGAAAAAAATTCCTTCCCACCAGCCGTTTCTTCGATAAAGCATACGCTGCGGTTATGGTCATCACGACATTTAAGGCTGTTCCTGCCACGGTATAAAAAACACTGTTACGAAAACCGGTCCAGATCTCCGGCGTATTTAAGACCCTTTTGTAACCGTCCAGATTAAACCCCTTCGGAAGGAAAATCACCTGGCCGATATTTACATAATTCGGATCGCTGACCGATGCGATCACCACAAAATACAGCGGATACAATACGATCAGCAGAAGCAGAAAACCAATCAGATAAATTAACACATCAAATCTGGTCCATTTCATTTTCTTCTTTTTCATTTTCCGCCTCCTACCAAAGTGACGTATCGCTGATTCTTTTGGCTACGGCATTCACCAGAATCAGAATCACAAAATTAATGACCGAATTAAAAAGCCCCACCGCCGTCGCAAAGCTGTATTGGGCCTGCACAAGCCCGGCCTTGTATACATAAGTGGAAATCACCTCCGAGGTAGCCGCATTCAGCGAATTCTGCAGCAAAAATACCTTCTCATAGCCCACGCCCAGCAGAGAGCCACAGCTTAGGATCAGCAGCGTAATCATCGTAGGCAGAAGATGCGGCAGGTTAATATGCCAGATCCGCTGCAGTCTGGTGGCTCCATCAATCTTAGCCGCCTCATAGAGCTGCTCATCGATTCCCGCAAGCGCCGCAATATAAATGATGCTGCCCCAGCCCGTCCCCTGCCAGGCTCCGCTCCATACAAAAACATGGGAAAACAAGGATGGATCCGTCAGAAAACCCACCGGTTTCCCGCCCAGCCCGACAATGATCTGGTTAAACAAACCATTGGTATTATTTAAGAAAATGGTCAGCATCCCGCAGAACACGACCGTTGAAATAAAATAGGGCGCATAGGTCACTGTCTGCAAAATACTCTTAAACTTCCCATTGCGCAGCTCATTCACCAGCAGCGCTAAAAGTATTGGAAGGATAAACCCAACAATAATGCTGTAGATACTGATGTGCAGCGTATTTTTTATGAGCTGTGAAAAATAGTAGGAGTCAAAAAATCTCTGGAAATGCTCCAGGCCAACCCAGCGGCTCCCCCATATTCCTTTTCGGACAGAGAAATCCCGGAATGCAATCTGTACGCCATACATGGGGCCATAACTAAAAATCACAAAATAAACCAGGGTCGGAATCAGGAAAACATATAATTGCCAGCAGGACAGAATCCTTCTCCCCAGTCCTCCCTTTCGTCTGACAGCATAAGTCCGCTTCTTCCCTCTCTTCATGAAAAATCCCCCTTTCTGTTGAGAAGAAGGGCATTGCACCACTTCTGTCTGACAGAACATGCAATGCCCTTCTATTATGCCATACTTATAAGCTTACTTATTCGCTGCCGCCCAGTTGTCATAGGAGGTCTGATACATAGAAATCAATTCCTCCACATTCATCTGCTTCAAGGTTGCCTGGAACTCATCCCATTGGGCATCAATATCCAGATTACCCACTACAAAGCCCGCTACCGTCTCCTTCATATACTTATCAAGATCCGTCTTAATCACCGTAATCCGGTCTGCATCCGATTCAGAAAAATAAGTCTGTGGAAATACTTCCTTCATATAAGGAACAATCTGCTCGTCTGTGGTCGCAATCCGGATTGCCTGGAAGGGATCCTCCCAGGAGCCCTCTGTCTCGGGCCGTACCCATTTAGGACATGGTGTTCCACAGTCCGGCGTGATCTTCCCGCCTCTATACTCCTCATTGGCCATACCTTCATGCTCGATGTGTTTACGCAGCCCCGAATCTGCAAACTCCCAGAAATCTCCTTCATCACCGTAATGGATGTACAAGGAACCCTCCTCGCTGTAAAGATAATCCACCCAGCGCATCATGGCCTCCGGACACTGACACTTATCCGTAATGGCAAAGGTTCCCTGCTGAATGGGAGAATTCGGATACGTGCACACCGGCTTCCCACCGGTATACTCACTGGAAAGCACCCGTATGATGGGATATTCCTTGGCCTGCTCCGTGTCTACATCCCACATATTCTGCGGAATCGCGGCTATCGTCAGACCAACCTGGTTATCCTTGGCCTGTGCCGTTACACTGACACTGTCCGCCGTCGCAAAATCGTTGTCTAAAAGCTTTTCGTCATACAGCTTCTTTAGGTATTTCAGATATTCCTTATAGTTTTCCTCCATCGCTCCATACTTCACAACGCCGTTGTCATCCACATAGATCTTACTGCCGTTAATACCAAACGCCGGAAGAATAAAGCATTCTGTCGTTTCACTTCCCAGGATATCCCCGCTTACGAGGGAAAGGGGAATCTCATCTTCCGCTCCGTTACCATTGGGATCCTCCTTCCGGAAACGCACCAGCAGATCATAAAAGGCATCTAAATCCTTCGGGAGCTGATCTTCCGTAACATTCAAGGCCTTCAGCCAGCTTCCGTTGTACCAGACCGGCGCCGTATACGCAATCGGAGCCGCATTAATCTGGGGCAGAGCATAGATATTGCCGTCCGGCGCAGTCACAGAAGCCTTCACCCCGGGATTGGCTTCAAACATCGCCTGTACATTGGGCGCATACTTGTCGATGAGATCATTCAGCGGAATCAGGATACCTTCCGTCATTCCCCATTCTACCTGCTGGTTTGTATTCAGCATACCGCCGAAAAATACATCCGGATAAGTATCTCCTGTAATTGCCAGGGATTTCTTTTCTTCGAAAACATCCAATGCCGGTGTATCAAATTCCAGCGAGATTCCGGTCATTTCCTCCATCTTCTGGAAAAACTTCAGATCCTTCCACTCACCCTGGATCGGATGCTTTAAGCCCATGATCCGCACGGTAACAGCTTCATTTACAATCGGGTAACCTTCTTCATTAAAATTCCCATCTGCACCTGCCGTTCCCGGCTCATCCGTTTTACCTGTTGTGTCTCCTGCTTCCTTTTCTCCTCCGTTTTCTACTACAGGACTAGTCTTTTCGCCCCCTCCACATGCGGTTAAGCCAAACGCCATTGCAAGGACTAATAAAATGCTCCCCAAAGATCTGATCCGTTTCTTCTGCTGTTTCTTCAAAATAATTTACCTCCTGCCTTTTTTAGAATTTTGTCTTGACATCAAAAGCCTGGCTTTCTACACTCTTTCTGCATCCTCCCACATTCCCCCAAAGCGATTCCCCGCAAAAACATTGGCCAATATTCCACTTCGTAATTCACTTTGACAAATACAAATGTTGGAAATTGCTTTCCTACGTTGCTTTGTTCCGATTTCTTCGTAAAACAGTTTTACTATTTTTGATATTACCATCTATCTGTTCAAATGTCAACTATTTTTTTCAACATTCCTGCATTTATCTCTTTTTACCAAATATTCTATAGAAATTTTGTTACTATTTTATCTTCCAATACAAAGAAAGCCAGGAATATCTGATCCTGATATTCCCGGCTTTCTTTCCTGATATCTTCTATTTTAAATCTCAATCTCGCCGCTGAATACACGCCCCAGAACGTTAGCGGCACACCCGGATGCCTCCAGTTCCTTACTGCGGTAAGATCTTAACACCTTAATGTGCTGATAATCACGAGCCTGTATTTTCTGATTCAATGTCTCCTCCATCCATTCCAGATGCTCGTTTCCAAGGCAGGACTGTTCTTCCCGGACAATTACTGCCTGGGGCAGCAGAAGGTCACAGATTCCGCTCAGTACGGTGCAGAGGATCTCTAAGGTCTTCCATGTGGCGTCGCTGCTGCTAAAATCCATATAATTTCCAAGGCAGCCTCTCTTTTTGCAGACGCATTCCGGCCCGTTAATATCAACCGTAACATGCCCAAGCTCGCTGGATGCGCCCACCATTCTGGTAAAGATCTTCCCATCCACTACAATCGCAATTCCCAGGCCCTCCCGCAGTCCCAGAAGAATAAAATTCTTATAATCCCGCCCAATACCAAAGTATTTTTCCGCTCTGGCCGCGCAATTGTAATGATAATCCAAAAATACAGGCAGACCGTAGTGCTGTCGGAACAGCTCCGCAATGGGAACATCCTTGATGCCATAAAAATTTGGCGGATTCAGAATGATGCCCTTTTCGAAATTCACCGGACCAATGGAGCCAATCCCAATCCCCAGGATCTGATGTCCTTCCATCATTTCATCCGCCAGTGCAAACGCTTTTTCTATCAGAAAATCCGTGTCGCATTCCGTAAACTGTACCGTGTTGGCACGTATGATATTTAACTGGCAGTCACACAGTGCAGCCGATATAGAATTCCGCTGTATTCCCAGCCCGATAATCTTCTTCGCTCCCGGCGAAAGCCTCAGAACCACGGATTTCCTGCCCAGGCGCTGTTCCTCATTCTTCACCGTCTCCACCGCGATATCCTTTTCCAGAAATTCATTCACAATATAGGAGATGGCCATCTTTGATAACCCGCATCTCTCCGCCAGTTCGGTCCGCAGTACTCCATTATTGGTCACCAGTTCCTTAAAGACCTGTCCCCTGTTTTTCATCCGCAATAAGGTGCTGTTATAGCCTTTTATATTTTCCATGTTCTGTCCCCCACTGACTGCTTTTTATTTTATCATCCTTCAGCAATCCCTTTTCCAAAGTTTATATTTCTTATTGTGCTTGGTTCTGTGGAAAATGTCAATAGCAGATAGACATTTTTTTCAAAGGCTTGCTACCTCCCCCGGGAGTTTGACAGTTGAATCATCCAAAAAGTACTCGCAGGTCGCATAAAACCTGCTTTTTTTGTGTCAAACATTTTGTTTTTATATCCGTTTTTTATGTTATTGTGTAGTATAATAAGGGGTAGGAGGGATGAAATA
>CATJBQ010000146.1 GCA_949738465.1 uncultured Lachnospiraceae bacterium | reverse complement strand
CACGGCCTCCTCCAGAGCGATATAACCGGTACAGCAGCCCTCGGAATGGGAGATGGATCCCTTCCCCCGCATGCCGCACCAGTCCGCCACCTGGATATTGGGCGTAATACAGTTATTCAGCACATGGGGATTGGCGGAGCCATGGAAGAAGTACTGCACATCCCGAGGCTCCACGCCGGCATCCGCCATGGCGTCTAAGGCCGCGTAGCCGAAAAGCTCCCCGTTGGTCAGCCCCTTGTACTGGGGATTCTCCACCACGTTCATAAAGGGGGTGGCCCCAACGCCCACGATGGAAACGCTGCGCACATTTTTCCCAAGCTTTACGTTATGTACCATCTTACATTTCCTCCATCACAAAGTCAACCAGGTCGCCGATGGTGATAAACTTGCCGAATCTTGCCACCGGAATCATCACATCAAATTCATTTTCAATGTCGGCGCTCATGGCCACCCGCTGCTGGGAAGATACGCCAAGTTCTTCCGCAATGTTGGTATCCTCCTTGATCTCCGCCGCATCCTTGCGGAATGCCATAGATGCAAACTCGATCATCTTTGCTAAAACTTCTTCTCTTGACATGGTAATTTCCTCCTTCTCGTTTCACAGGCCGACAGCCTTGTTATCTCTATTTTCATAGATTTTGGTCCCACCGTCAAATCTGTGATTTCCGCTTGCAAGAGGAAATCATACAAAAAGTAGAACCGGCTTCTTCAAATCTTCCCGATTTTATCCACAATCTCCTGAATTACAGACAATTCTTCCTCCAGCTCGTCCGCAATTCTTGCAAGGTCCTTCCCACACTGCAGCTTCTTTTGGACCTTCTCCTCCAGCAGGCTGGACCGCCCTTTTCCATAGCCCGCCTGTTCTCCCTTACTGTAGCCCGCCTGTTCTCCCTTACTGTAGCCCGCCTGTTCTCCCTTACTGTAACCCGCCTGTTCTCCCTTACTGTAGCCTGCCTGCTCTCCCTCCTCATATCCTTCCCGAAAAACTGTCCGCTTATATTTCTTCTCGTCAAACTCTGTCAACAGCATATGCAGGACCTCCGTTCTCTGCTTTATCAGGATATCTTTTAAAATATCATGCCCGATACAGTAGTCCATTGCAAGCTGGATCGCTTCCTCCCTCGGCCTCCCACGTCTGATCCATTCATTTACCTCGACACAAACTCCGAATATTCCCAGAGCCGGTGGCACCGTTTCACCAATACGCTGTTATGCCCGCGGTTAATATTCAACACGCGGCAGCGGCACTCCAGACAACCGCTTCCATGCCCTCCGGCAAACGCATCCGACAGGTATAACACCGCTTCATCCTCCACGGGATCCGTTCCGTTATAAAATACGATATATTCCGGTGTGGGAAGCGTAATGCACTTTGATCCGTAAATGCTCTGGTTTCCGGCAGATACAATGCCCTCGTACTGCTGGGCAAAGTAGATCAGCCCGCGCAAAGGCATATTGGGATTCACTGTACTTTGATGCTCATAGAGGTTTAATCTGCGCGCAATGATAAACGACAGATCATTTTTCATTTTAAGAAATATCACATCCTCCATGGTCACAATCTCCAAATCATCGGGATTTGTATAATTTGTGCCATTCAACGCATTGTACAGATCCAGCAGATCCTTCTTGTTCCGGAACAGGAAACAAAACAGTCTGTCCCTGTACTTCCGGTTCAACCGGATCCGGCTCCACCAGACGCCACGCATAAACCACTGCAGCTTTTTTCTTGCCATAGACTACCTCCATTATAACTGATATTTTCGCGCTGCTCAATCATAAAACTTACCAAAAATCCTACTGTGAATCTCTGGGGAACTCCCAATTAAAATACGAAAAAAAGAAATCACATCAGATAACTATTAATCTAACATGACTTCTCTTTTTTTACAAGCATTATTTAGTGATAATTTCAAAAAATTGCATTTTTTGTGAAAGATTGACAAAATTACCGCCGGCCCGTCCAGGCCAGATCAAAGGTCTCATAAGGCTCCGGCAACGGCGGCACCAGTTCCTCCACATGGGTGCTGGAATACACCGTCCTGGGATATTGGGAAGGGCCGTCTGCCACAGGGATCAGCGGATTATCCAGCACCTCCCCCTTCACCTGATCCTTTTCACACCAGGCCGTGTGGTAATCACACTGAAAATGATCCGTAATGTAAAAATGCCAGAACTTCCAGAGGCCGTCCTCCTTCACAAAGTCTACCAGATATTTTCCCCACACCCAATACGCCTCCAGCCGTCCGGTCACGTTGGACACACGGGTCTCCATTCCCGGTGAGATCCACAATCCCCGGGCCGTCCTGCCATCCCGGGCGATTTCCAGAAGCTCCGTCGTAAGGGGATGGATGCACAGGGATCCCTTCTTATCGCCATCCAGAAGCTCATGGAACCTTACAAAGAACTCCTCCACCCCCTGTAAACCCTCGTAACGCCCCAGGCTGCTGTTATCAATGTAAACCCCTTCCGTATGCTGTGCAAACAGCTCCAGCGTCCGGCGGTGGCATTTGGCCGTATGGTAATATTCATAGCGGGCCATCAGGTTGCGGATCTCCTGCATCTCATAAGCCTGTACGCCCTTTTCCAAATCCGTCAATTCTCTCATATATTTCCTTCTTTCCCCTGCCTTCTTACGGCAGAATTTACTATTTCCTTTTTCATTAAAATATTCTATAATGAAGAAAAACCAAAAGGAGGAAGTCCCATGCATGCCCTGAACCGTCTGATCCTGTTTTACAATACCAGTTCTTCCCGGGACGCCTACGATTCCGTGGCCGACGTGCTGCTGGCCAATTTGAACCAGCTCCCCAACCGCACCATTTACGACTGGGCGGAGCTGTGCAACGTATCCACCTCCACCATCAGCCGTTTCTGCCAGAAGATGGGCTACCGGAATTTCAACGAGTTCAAACTGGAGCTGGAGAACGTACTGCAGAACTACCACATTTTAAATGAATATTCGCCCACCAACCAGATCGATCAGTACGCCAGCCAGGAGCTGGCCTACCTGACCATTCTTAAAAATAATCTTGACGACGTATGCCGTCATATTGACTTCAAGGAGATCGAGCATTTTGCAGACGTGCTGGCCCGGCATCAGATCATCCGGATCTACCCCCACGGAGTTTCTCTCAACGAAGCCAACCTCCAGGCCAACCTCATCATGAGCGGGCGGCATGCCAAATCCCTGCTGGCCGGCCCGGATCAGATGCAGGATATCGAGACGCTGCCCAAGGATGCCCTGGTACTGATCACCTGCCCCAACGTCCATGAGCGCACCATGTTCCACGACCTGCTGAAGGCCTTGAAGGACCGTGGGATCACCACCATGGTGCTGACCAATTCCAAGCATTCGGCCTACTTGAAATATGCCGATTACTCCTACGCCTTTGACGGCTGTATGACGCAGTTGGACGACTACCAGTTCAATATTATCTTTTCACTCATATCCATCACCTTCCGGAGAAAATACCTGGAGACGAACCGGTAGCCCCTTGTGTCCATTTATGGGCGGGCTGCCGCCCTTCCCCGCTGGATGCGCAGCGTCATATACAGCACAAGCATCAGCAGAATTCCTTCCACCGCGTTCAGATAATCGGTACTCACATTTCCCAGGTATAAGCCGTTTACAATCAACGAAATCATAAAAGCCCCGATGATCATTTTATAAATTTTCGTTCCCAGACCGCCGGTCACCATGACGCCGCCCAGAAATACCGCCATCATAACCTTCATTTCCATAAAGGAGCCCATGGTGGAGCTGGAGCCTCCCTGCTGGATCAACTGAAAAATACCTACAAAGGATGCCATCAGCCCGGAGAGCAAAAATCCTCCGATCCGGATCTTAACCGCATCAATGCCCATACGGATTGCCATCTGTTCATTTTCCCCCATGGCCTTGCAGTAATAGCCGAACCGTGTAAATTCAAATACATAGCCCAGGATCAGGATGAATGCAATCACAATAGCCACCTTAACCGGAAACCTGTTCAACGCCTGAAGCCGGGCTGGCGCAAGGACTACCGCGTCCGTGGTAAATACATTCAAAAGCCCCCGCAGGGCAATCAGCATCGCCAAGGTGCACATAAAGGAGGATACCTTGCATTTGCTGACAATCAGGCCGTTCAGAAGCCCTACCGTAAGGCCGATCAGCAGGCAGGCCGGCACAAAAATCCAGAATCCGAATTTTTCGGATAACACGCATGCGATCGTGGCCGATACGGCGGCATTTCCTCCCACCGACAAGTCCGTACTGCCCATGGCAATCACATAGATGACGCCCAGCGCGCCGATAATTACCTGCATGGACTGTTCTGTTATATTTTTCACATTGTAGGTGGAGAATAAGATTCCCCTGGACATAATCCCAAATACCACGCACATGAGAAGCAGAAGCAGCAGCGACATCAGGTCTTTCCAGGCTATTTTTCTCATCATATCATCACCTCAATCATGGTTTCTTCCTGAAACCCGGGTCCCCGGGCAATCTTTTTTACGATCCGCTGATCCTTCATCACTACAATGTTGTCGCACATGCCAATGGCCTCCGCAAGCTCATCGGTAATCACCACGATCCCCAGGCCCTCCTTCCTGGCCTCCTTCAGGCATTGATACAAGTAGGCTTTTACCCCCACGTCCACTCCGCGGGTGGGACAATCCACCACAAGAAGATCCAGATCCTTCAACAGCCATCTTCCCAGATTCACCTTCTGCTTATTGCCGCCGGAAAGCTCCGACATAGACTGGGAAATTCCGGTACATTTCACCTGGTAAGCCTCCCTGGCCTCCTCCGCAAGCCGGTTCAGTCTTTTCCTGCCAAGGAATCCCACCGGGCCCTCCAGCTCCTTTAAGGAGGACAGTACAAAATTATCGCGGATGGAGGCGCCCATCATCAGCGCGTCGGTGTCACGGTCCTTTGGCGCATAGCCCATACGGCTTTTGGGTCCGTCCCACTGCCTGCGGATCTCCCGGTTTAAGCCTGGCAGAAACACCCGCCCTTTGCAGATCCGCTCCAGCCCGTAGACAAGCCTGCCCACATTGTGGATTCCGGAATCCGACAGGCCGCAGAATCCCAGAATCTCGCCCTTGTGTACGGAAAAAGATAAATCCGATAGGCCGCTTTCCGTGGAAACTCCCTGAACCTCCAGTACCACCTCGTCCCCATGATCCGGCCCCGGATCGCTGCGGTAATAATCTCCCTCCAGCTTCCTGCCCACCATTTTCTGTTTCAGCTCATCCGGTCGGATCGCCGCGCTTTCCACCGTTTCCAGAATCTCCCCGTCCCGCAGCACGGAAATGGTATCGGTAATGTCGATGAGCTCCTCAATATCATGGCTGATCAGAATCACCGACCTGCCCTGGGCCTTCAGTTTTTGAATCAGCCCGTACAGATACTTTCGATTGTCCTGGGACAGGGACTGGGTCACCTCGTCCAGAATTAAGATGTCCGGATCAATGGACAAGGCCCGCACCAGCTCCACCATTTTACGGTGCTCGATATTCAGATCGCCCGCACGGGTGTTCAGGCTGATTTTGGGCAGCTCCCAGGCCGCTGTGATGACGTCCACCTCTCTTTGAATCGCCTTCTGGCTGATCATACCGAACCGGGAACACTTTTTTGTTTTTCCAAGAAAGATGTTTATGCCCGCCGGCAGCGCCCCCACCAGGCCCAGCTCCTGCACCACAATAGCAATGCGCCGCTCGTTGGCGCTTATGGGGGAATCCGGCTGATAGGGCTCTCCCTTCAGATACATTTCACCACTGTCATGGGAATAGATGCCCGCAATCTGGGATAACAGGGTAGATTTTCCGGAACCGTTCTCCCCTGCCAGCCCCCGCACCTCTCCGCATTTTAGCTGAAAGTCAATTTCCTTATTGGCCTGGGTGGAGCCAAAGCTTTTGCTTAGCTTCCGGATGTCCAGCAGATATCCTTCCTGTGCCATTATTTCACCACCCCCTTCGTCTTTCTCTGGGCAAAAATGCCAAAAATAATCACGATCGCCCCCAGGACCACCTGCTGCCAGGTACCAGAACGCACGCCAAGCTGGGTCTGGGCATTAAAAATTGCCATAATGAAAATCGTAGCGATGGGAATGGCAATCGTCAGGTTCATTTTTTTCTGCATCACCTGGGCCAGAAGCACCGCCGCAAGAGACTGGAAAATTGTGGAAATACTGGACAGACCGCTGGCGGCATTTGCCCGTCCTGCATAAGATTCCGTCAAAAATCCCGACGCCCCGAAAAACGCCCCTGCAATGAGGCCGCAGAAAATCAGGGTTTTGCGGACGGAAATTCCCATCTGCCGGCAGACCTTAGGATTATTTCCAACTGCGCGGATGTTGATCCCCACCACAGATTTGTTATAAAGAAAATACGCCGCCAAAAGCCCTGCCAGAAGTACAAAGTAGATGCCCGGCGCCTTTCCCAGCATCCGAAGCTCGTCCTTAAGCTGCACCACCTGCAGGCCCCGGCCCACCCGCTGGTTTGCATACACCACGGACACGGATTCATAGATCATCGTCATTCCCATTCCGGCGATCCAGGAGGGAATCCCGGTCAGGGTATAGATCTGGAAATTAAGGCTCATCAGCAGAACGGCCACCACAAGCCCGCCAATCAGGATACCTGGAATTCCCATCACATTCCCCAGGGTTCCCGCCATGGTGGCTGATAAAATAATCACCGCTCCCACGGAAAAATCCGTGATATCCGCCGCAAACAGAAAGCTTAACCCCCAGGCCGTAAAGGTGGGCACAACTGCCCCGGCAACGATCAGCGCCCAGTTAGAAAGGGTCAGAAATTTTCCCTCCGTCCGGATATGGATCGCTGCCAGAGCCGCTATGATCACAGCCAGAATCACAAAAGATATGAGATATTTTTTCAAATACCCTCGCTCCATCGTTTTCCTCCTAATTGCCGTTTTCTACTGGAATTTTGATGTGTATTCCTGGGCATAGCGGTTGAAAAGATCCACATATGTCTGGTAAGTCACATCCGGATTGTAGCGGTACAATAAGGACTTGTAAATATCTATGGAAATGGGGGAGTCTCCGCCCTGGATCACGTCGATGTAGCCCTGGGCCTGCTCCTTGGTGAGATTTACCATCTGCATGGTGTTCAAAATGGGAACCTCTCCGTTTTCATCCAGAATCTGATGCCCGTCCAGGTAATTGATCAGAAGACAGCAGGCGATGGCTCCCTCCTCCGACTGGCCGCCATTGAGCGCTGCCAGCCTTCCGTCGATCAAAAGCTGGGCCATATCCGGCGTGATATCGGTGGTATAAATTTTCAGGTTTTCAGAAGCGCCGTCGCTCCGCGTCTCTATGGCGTTGATGGCTCCCTGGGCGAAATCGCTGCCCAGACCGTACAGGCAGTCGGCATCGGGATTTGCGGTAATTAAGTCATTTGATTTTGTGACGGCTTCCGAAGGGTCTGCACAGTTGGTAATGCCGATGATCTCTCCGCCGCCTGCTTCAAATACCTCCCTGAATCCCCGTTCCCGCTCATCATGAGCCGTATCGCCTGCAGCCGCCCGTACGATAATCGCTTTCTTACAGCCGTCCTCCAGAGCCAGCTCCCCGATCTGCACGCCTGCATCGTAATCCTGGCAGGCGACTACCCCCAGGAAATAGGGATTTTGCTTGATCTGATTCAGCACGTCCTCCTCCAGGGGCATTTTATCGTATAATACGAAGGGCTTTTCTGCCTCCTGACAGATCGAGCTGATGTTCCCGAACAAGGCGGGTGCTACATTAAACATGGCAATCCCGTCCACGCCTTTGGAAATCTGGGACTGGAGGTCCTGGATAATCTTATCCGCGGTAAATTCATTGTTGATGGTGTCAATGGAGCAATTGATCTGGGACATCACCGTATTGGCCGCATTGGACTGCACCTCCAAAGGATAGGAGCCGCTTCCCCAGGTGTTAAAGCCAAAGGTGTAGGATGCGCCGCCGTTCTCATCGCCTGCCGGCTTCTGCTTGTCCTCCTCCGGTGTCTTGCTGCCCTCCTGCTTTTCTGCCGGTTCCTGGGAATCCGGAGTCTGTCCTTCACTGCCACAGCCCCCCAGCACCAATGCTCCCATCATGGCCGCTGCCAGCAGCGCACTCATCATTTTCTTTCTCATATGTAACTTCTCCTTTCTCTCTGCGGTGAAATGGTTCCGCTTTTTATGTTTATATTGTATGTCTTTTATTGTTTTTGTGCTTGCTTTTTGTGCATATTTTATTCATTGCAAGACGACTAGTTCCATGACAATCCACTTTTTTGCGGATGATTCACAGATGTTGCATCCAGATGCAATACCCTTGAAAAACCACTCTTATTTTTCAATACCAGCAATTCTCTGATTCTATTTTTATAAATATCAAATTAAACTTGAATTTCTATTATCACTATGATATAATCAGAATCAGACAGGAGGTTTGAAATGGCAGGAAAAGAAAAACAATTTCTTAATCATGAAAGGAGCGCAGCGATATGAAGGAACAGCAGCAAAAATTTGAGTTATATCTTGAGGAACAGATTGCAGCCTGTGAGCAGCGCAGCCGGCTGCTTACCGCGGATGACCGCATGGAGGAAGGAAATTTTGAAAAAATCCGGGCAAACATTTATGGAATTTTCAAGACGGTCCTCTCCGCCGCGGAACGGGCCTGTGATAAAGACGCCGACGCCAGGAAGCGTTTTTTCCTGGAAAAGACGGAACAAATCCCGGCTAATTGGGAGGCTTCTTATGAAAAAGCAAGACAGCATGGGGATTTTAAAAAGATGCACCTGGAAAGCATCAAGCTGGACACCATCCGGGAAATAAAAAACAAATATCTGCAGATTGAGGAGGAAGCCATATGACCGAAGGAGAAGCCATCCGCCTGTTTAAGTGCCTGGCTGATAAGTCACGGCTGCAAATATTAAAATCCCTTGCCATTGAGGATATGTATGTGGAGAGGCTGGCAGAGCGGCTGGGCCTCACCGCATCTACCATTTCCTTCCATCTGAAGAAGCTGTTGGACGCCGGCGCTGTCACCGCCAGCAAAAATCAGTATTATATGATGTATTCCTTGAACAAGGAACTATTTCAGTTCAGCATACTGGAACTGCTGCAGCAGGAATCGGACGAGGCGCAAAAACAGGCCCAGCGGGACGCCGATTACCGGCAAAAAGTAATAAACGCTTTTTTTGAGTACGGCAAATTAAAGTCCATTCCCGCCCAGCGCAAAAAGGAACGCATTGTTTTAGAAGTGATCGCCGAAGCCTTTGACTTTGACCGGATCTATTCCGAGCGGGAGGTAAATATTATAATTGCCGATTTCCATGATGATTTCTGCACCATCCGCCGTGACATGATCAGCGAAGATCTTCTGGGCAGAAATGACACGGGATATTGGCGCGTAAAAAAGGCTTGACGGGGAGTCTTTCCGGAATTTACCGGTCCTCGTTATATACCTCCAGGATTGCACCCATATCCGACCGCCGGTCGATACAGGTGCAGTCCATCTTCTGCCCCGGCTCGCCCGCGGCCATTTCCGCATGGACAAATACAGGGTGTCCCGCAGCTTTTTCCCGGTCCAGAACCTCCTGCACTTCCCTGCGGCCGTCCTCAAACAACACCGCAATGTGATGGACGCCCGGCCCATGCTCCTTCAGATAGTCCATGTAAGGCCCCTCGCCCACCGGCTGCATCAATTCCAGCTCGATGTTCACCGCATTGCTCATGGCCACCTTTATGTTGAATTTTCCCGGCTTCCCATTGATGAGAAGGTCGCCCAGATCCTCGTCCGGGCAGGCAAAATGCCACCCGCCGATCCCGTAATCCTCTTCAAAATGCCGTGCCGCCTCCTGCACGTCCCTTACCACAAATCCAACCTGACAGATTTTTTTGACTCTTGCCATTCTTTTTCCCTCCAATTATGTATTCAATATGCTTCCTTGATATAGACGGTCTCGCCGGTTCGGGCAGATTCGTACACGGCCTCGATGATCTGTACCACCGGAATTCCGTCCTTCCCCTGCACAAAGGGCTCCCGGTCATCCCGGATGGCCTCCACCCAGTCCTGCATCTGCACGTCGTTGGCCTCCAGCTCGCCGATATAGGGCTCGGTATTTGGCATGGGCGGATACTCCGGAGAAAAGGTCACCATTCTATCATTCACGATGGTATTGATCCGTGCGACGCCGTTTTCTCCCTGCAGGTCGGCCCCCGCCTTGGTCCCGCAGATCAGGGACGAATTGGCGATCCCCAGCATGTTGATGGCCCAGGCCGCCTCCAGATAGATGACAGCGCCATTTTCCATGGTGATCAGCGCAAATCCGGTATCCTCCACCTGGAATTTTTCCGGATCCCAGGGCCCCCAGGGATTGCCCGCTGTCTCGCCCTTCATTTTGTCAAAAATCTTACCCTGCACCGAAACCGGACGGAAATTGTTCATCATGTACATGGTCAGATCCAGGGAATGGGGCGCTCCGTCATACAGGATTCCACCGCCGTTCTTTTCCTTATCCATATAAGCGCCCCAGGTGGGCACGCCCCGACGGCGGGCATCCAGGGCCTTTCCAAAGTAGACCTCGCCCATCTCGCCCCGGTCCACCATGCTACGGATGTACTGGACGGAAGTAAAAAACCGCCGCTGATGTCCCAGCCCCAGCTTCAAGCCCGCATTTCTGGCCGTCTCCACCATCTCCACAGCGTCCTTTGTCGTGGTTGCCAGTGGCTTTTCGCAGAACACATGTTTGTTATTTTTCAAGGCGCACATGGTCATCTCGTAATGCAGGCCATTGGGGGTACACACATGAACCGATTCCACCTCCGGATCCGCGCAGAGCTTTCGATAATCCGTATACGTCCTTACATTGGTGAGGCCAAAATTCTTGATGACCTTCTCCATCACCGCCTGGTCGATATCGCAGATCGCCACCAGCTCCGCTTCCTCCGCCTTGGCCAGATAGGAGATGTGCTTCAATTCCCCAATCCACCCGCATCCGATTACGCCGCATTTTACCTTTGCCATGTTATTTTCCTCGCTTTCTTTTCACGCTCCCATAGGGGACTTTTCTTGATAAATACAGTATACCACAGGATGGTTTCCTCCTGGTCACCTGCATCTGCAACCGTCTGTCAGGTTTGCGTAAATAATTTCGCAAAATCGGAAAATAGTTCACTAAAAAAGCAGGAGGTTTCAGATTTTGAAACTTCCTGCCTTATTCATCGTATGATATGTCGTTTTTGAATCAAACACTCATAATGCATTCTTCTCCATAGTATGGGTATCCAATAATATCTTCACAATTCCTCCCCCACAAACATCTTAAAAATCTCATCATTGCACCCATCAATATCCTCAGGAATCACATATTTTCCATTCGCAATGCCCAATTTCCTCTTTGAACCGCGATTTTCCAAATGCATCACAAAAGGCATCGCTCATTCTTCGACACTCTGCCTCGCAAATATTCGAACTGATTCCGCAAAGGACGTCCCTAATTGCTTATATAAAGCCTCCGCCTGCTCTTTCAGTCCCAATCCATTCTTACCTGTAAAACCGCTTCTTTCGCCATATCATGCGCCTTCCTTTCTGTAATACAATTATATTACAAATGCATTACTTTTTCATTCTTAAGTTTTTTGTTTTCTAAAGAAACAACGCCATATACAACGGGTACCCTTCCACAATCTCATTTTGCGAAATCTGATTCTTGGCCGACAAGCGGACTGCCACATGAGCCGCCAACCACTATATACTCCCGTAACAACTGCATCATGCGGTCGTGCATCGCCTGTAGAACCGATTCCTTCAACGCATATTTTAATAGCAAATATCGCGATTTTAAAATGGGGAGCGGAAACCCCACTCCCCATTTACGCTTATTTGTTCACTTTTAATAATAAGGAAACAGCTTCAGCCGGTTATCGCCGCTGCGATCCGGCTTCTCCAGGGTCACCTCACCGGTGGCCGCCCACTCCACGCCGCGCACCAGCATGGTGATGAAGTTAAAACGGTCCAGCGCCTCCCAGTGGCCGATGGAGGTTACAAACACCCGGCCCTTGCCATACCTGTTGGTCCAGATCACCGGTGTGTATTCATTGACGCCCGGCATATTTTCCAGCTTTCCGTCGGGAATCTCCACCGGATGGTGGGGCGGCGGGAATCCGGGAATCCGGTAAAATTCCACATCGTCATAGATCGAAGCCAGCACATGGACATCCGCTTCTGGATGGATAATCACCTGTGTAAACAGATCGTCGAACACATTCATCCACTTCTTATCAATCCCCTTTGTAATCGGATGTTCTTCATCCACGGTCACCACATAGTGATCGTCCTTGGGACAGCGGCGGCAGCCCTTATCCATAGCGCAGTAGCCTCCCAGCAGCTTCCGCCACTCATCCGGCCAGTCAGCGTCCACCCAGACCGAGGAATGGTAGAAAATGATCCCCTTGCCCTTCGCCACAAAATCGTAAACCGCTGCTTCCGACTGCTGGCCGAACCGGCGGGCCTTGTCCGTGGGCCATGTCTTGCCGTCATAATCCACAAAGATCGCATCGTAGGGCTCTAAAAATGCCGGCGTAACATTCCTGAATTCCTCCACAATAGATACGTGGAAGCGCCCTGTCGCCTCAAGCAGCTCCTGCAGACGCCGGGTAATCAGACGTCCCTGATGCTCCGCAGTCAAAAGGCCCGTCACCAGTAAAACATTTAATTTTTCCATAGCTCAGCTTCCTTTCTTATATTTTTATTCCATGACCATTATGCGGATTCCTCTCCACATAGGATACCGCTTCGTCATCTATTTCTTCTAATTCCATATTTCCAAAATACTCTCTTTGCCATATGGTATAATCAAAACTTTCTCTTTTAACCATCGCTATAAAGCGCTCCGCATTAACAACCCCAAGCTTTTCAACCAGGCATGCAAAACCCTTGTCCATAATATCAACCATATTACTCATCATTTTATGGCCTCCTATCTTCTCATCTCCATTCTAATTTGCTTTTATAGCTCAATTCTATCATAAGAACATATACAAGTCTACGAAATATATTCAGAAATACCTATTCCTTCCGCATCAATATTTTTATCCCCCCCGGTGGCTTGTATCCCCCTCCTCCACCATGCTACAATCAAGGAAAGGTGAGCCGGACGGCGAACCTTTCCGCTACCCAAACGAAAAAAGATTCAAAGGAGGTACGTTACCATGCATATGGCTGACGCATTAATTTCACCGGCGGTAGGAGGAGCCATGTACGCCGCCTCCGCGGCCACTGCCGCCTATTCCATACATAAGATCCGACTGCTGAATGAGCCGAAAAAAATTCCGCTGATGGGCGTAATGGGTGCTTTTGTATTTGCCACCCAGATGATCAACTTTACCATTCCGGGAACCGGCTCCAGCGGCCATCTCTGCGGAGGAATGCTGCTGACGGCGCTTTTGGGGCCTTACGCATCCTTTCTGACCATGATCGCAGTTCTGCTGATTCAATGCCTGCTGTTTGCCGACGGCGGCCTGCTGGCCTTAGGCTGTAACGTCTGGAACATGGCCTTTTACGGCTGCTTCCTGGGTTACTTCCTGCTGTGGCGTCCCATGATGAAGCAAAAGCTTTCCCGCGGCCGGATCATTGCCGCAAGCATTCTCGGATGCATCCTGACCCTGCAGCTTGGCGCCTTTTCCGTCACGTTAGAAACTCTGCTGTCCGGCATCTCCGCGCTGCCCTTCGGCATTTTCGCAGCAACGATGCAGCCCATCCATCTGGCAATCGGACTGGTGGAGGGACTGATTACCGCAGCCGTACTGGTGTTCGTCTATGAAAGCCGGCCGGAATTCCTTATGGACTGCCATACAGAAGAAAAAAAGAACCGGCTCAGCGTGCGCAGCACCATTCTCATTCTGGCAGTGCTGGCCCTTGTGATCGGAGGCGGCTTGTCCCTGGCAGCCTCCTCCAACCCGGACGGCCTGGAATGGTCCATGGAGCGTGTTGCCGGCTCTGCCGAGCTGGAAGCAGAGGGCCCGGCATATGATACCGCCGCCGCCATCCAGGAAACCACGGCATTGCTGCCGGATTACGCCTTTAAAAATTCTGACTCCGCTGCGGGAACCTCTTTTTCCGGCGTTGCGGGAGCCGCAGTTGTAATTGTAGTCTGTGTGGGCGGCTGCCTTCTGTTCCGCGCATTCAGCAAAAAGAAACGCCATGAGTAAGCTCTCCGGCGCAATCAGAGAAATCCGCCGCATGGACGAGCTGGCCGCAAGGGACACCTGGCTGAACCGGGTCCACCCTCTGGCGAAGCTGCTGGTGACACTGGCCTGCATCAGCGTCACCGTATCCTTCTCCAAATACAACCTGGTCGGTCTTCTGGTGATGGCAGTTTATCCAGCCTCGTTGTTTATTCTGAATGAACTATCCTTTCCCGATGCCCTCCGGCGGCTTCGCGTCGTGCTGCCGCTGGTGTGCATGGTGGGACTGTTCAATCCCTTTTTTGACCGGGAGCCCGCCGCGTCCTTCGGCTCCTTCACCGTCACCTATGGCATGATTTCCATGGTAACACTGATGATGAAGGGCATCCTGGCGGTGCTGTCCTCCTACCTGCTGGTCGCCTCCACCGGCATCGAATCCCTGTGCTATGCCCTGCGGCGGCTGCACGTACCGGCCATCCTGGGGACGCAGATTCTTCTGACCTGCCGCTATATATCCCTGCTGCTGGCCGAGGCGGACCGCATCGTCCAGGCTTACTCCCTGCGGGCTCCCCGGCAGAAGGGCGTTCATTTCAAGGTGTGGGGCTCCCTGGCAGGGCAGCTCCTTTTGCGCAGCATGGACCGGGCCAATGAGGTCTACGAGAGCATGAGCCTCCGGGGCTTTACAGGAGAATTTTATGATCATCCCAAAAACGCCTTTCAATGGAAAGACGCCTGGTATCTTATTTTGTGGTTGCTGTTAATTGCCGCTGCACGATATTTCTGGAGGTAAATATGAGCCATATTCACATCACGCTAAAAGACGTTTCCTTTGGATATGAAAAAAACAAAAACATCCTCACCAACATTTCCTTCACCGCCCGTGAACAAGAGTCCGTAGGGCTTATCGGCGCCAACGGCGCAGGCAAATCCACACTTTTAAAGCTCCTGGTGGGCCTGCTTCCCGGTTACCAGGGATCCGTGGAGATAATGGATACTGCCGTAAAAAAAGAAACGCTGCCCTGGATCCGGGAACGGACCGGCTACGTATTCCAGGACTCCGACAGCCAGCTTTTTATGTCCACCGCTTACGAGGATATCGCTTTCGCCCCACGCAATTACGGCCTGCCCGCGGATGAGGTTGAGCGGCGGACTGCCCGGGCCCTGGATCTGACCCGGATCACCCACCTACGGGACAAGCAGATCTACAAAATGTCTGGCGGCGAGAAAAAGCTGGTATCCATCGCCACCATCCTCTCCATGTCCCCGGATATCATTCTGATGGACGAGCCCTCCATCGCCCTGGATCCCAAAAACCGCCGCAACCTGATTCAGATTTTAAACCAGTTCACCCACTTAAAGATCATTGCCAGCCACGACCTGGATCTGATCCTGGACACCTGCCAGCGGACGATCCTGCTGTCCAGGGGAAACATCGTGGCCGACGGCCCAACTGCGGAGATTCTTAAAAATCAGAAGCTGCTGGAGCAGCATGACCTGGAGCTTCCGCTATCGCTACTGGGGCGCCCCCAAACGTGACCATGTCACAGAAGCCCCGGGCAGAATCTGATACACTGTCAACAGATAGAAGAAAAGAAAACGAAAGGAAGGTATTCATTATGTCCATACTTCACGTAAACAAAGATAACTTCAATTCTGTAAAAGCCAGTGAAAAGCCCGTGCTTCTGGATTTCTACGCCGACTGGTGCGGCCCCTGCCGCATGGTATCCCCCATAGTGGAAGAAATCGCGGAGGAAAACCCACAGTACCTGATCGGCAAGATCAATGTGGACCATGAGCCGGAACTGGCACAACAGTTTCACGTTTTAAGCATCCCCACCCTGGCAGTAATCAAAAACGGGAACGTCATAAGCCAGTCGGCTGGCGCAAGGCCCAAAGCGGCCATTCTTGCCATGCTGAAGGATTAACGCAGGGAAAGCAGGTATTGATCGGCTGAACATATGTGGATTCTAAGTGTAAGGATTCTGGAAATTGTGGATGTTTTGCAATTTCCGGAATCCTTTTTCTGATGCTTTTTTCGCGATGGGGATATAATTCTCATTTGCCGGGGAAGGATCATTAAAAAATGGGATTGATTGGGGGAGGTTTAATCGGGCGTATATTTGAAATGACCTTAAAGCGGATTAGATGGCCGGAAGTATCGGAGAGATCTATAGGGTTTAATTTGTCAAAAATGTGCAAAACGAAGGGAATTGGAAACAAAGTCCATATACAAAAATGCTATAAGGTACTAAAATAAAGAAAAGGAATGAAAGATTTTTGTCATTCACGATACAATGAGGAAGGTGAGGAAAAGTGGGAGAGAAGGCCCCTGCATCTGTTTGGGCTTGCCCCTAAGAACGTGATTGGATTTTTGAAGGAGGAGCTGAGAAAGGGATTTTATGTTCTGATGTATATCAAAGATGAGCCTTCCGATATCCAGGCTCGAAAATCTATGCCTTGCGCCATGTCAATGTAAGCTTCCGAGCCGGCGGGCGTTTCGCAGTTGTCGGCAGAAACGGTTCCGGAAAAACTACATTGATAAAGCTGAT
>CATJBQ010000145.1 GCA_949738465.1 uncultured Lachnospiraceae bacterium | reverse complement strand
TTATTTTATCGGCGGGATTATGGAGCACTTAAAGGGCATGACGGCCATCACCAACCCGCTGGTGAATTCCTACAAGCGTCTTGTGCCAGGATATGAGGCGCCGGTGCATATTGCCTGGTCGGGAAGTAATCGAAGCCCCTTGATCCGGATTCCGGCTGTCCGTGGAAAGGGGACCAGGATTGAATTAAGGAGCCCGGACTCTGCCTCGAACCCCTATCTGGTAATTGCGGTCTGCTTAGCGGCGGGACTGGAGGGGATCCGCAGGAAGCTCCTGCCCCCTGCGCCGGTGGAGCAGAATGTTTTAGAGATGAGCCGCCAGGAGCGGGAGGCTCTCGGGATCGAAGCGCTCCCCGCCAATCTGCACCAGGCATTGGAGGCCATGCGGGGGGATGATTTTGTACGGCAGGTGCTGGGGGAGCATATTTTCTGCAAATACTTAGAGGCCAAGGAGAAGGAGTGGGAGGCGTACCAGACCCAGGTGAGCCAGTGGGAGCTGGATGAGTACCTGTACCGTATTTAACCGGTTTCGAAGCGAGGTATTACGTTGATTCCGATTATCATAGCCTTTCCAAAGCCGGAACAGGCAAAAAGTATAAAAAGCATCCTGGCCAGGGGCGGTTTTCCGGTGGCGGCGGTGTGCACCAGCGGGGCTCATGTGCTGCAGGCGGCCCATGAGCTGGGGGACGGGATTGTGGTCTGTGGGAGCAGACTGGCGGATATGGTTTACCACCAGCTTTATGCGGACCTTCCGCCTCATTTCCAGATGCTGCTGCTGGCGTCTCCTGCCGTGTGCAGCCAGAGCCCCGGGGAGATCCGGGGACTTTCCATGCCCTTGAAGGCACAGGAGCTTCTGGAGACCGTGGGGCAGATGGAGGAACAGATTGTCCGCCAGAAGAAGGCCAGGCGCAGGAAACCGCCGGTGCGCACCCAGGAGGAGCAGCGCCTGATTGACGAGGCCAAGGCCCGTCTGATGGAGCAGAAGCATCTGCCGGAGGAGGAGGCCCACCGTTATCTGCAAAAAATCAGCATGGACAGCGGAAGAAGCCTTTTCGAGACGGCACAGATGGTCCTGGAGCTGGAACTGGAACGATAGAAGAATGAGGAAGGAGAGAGTAAGATGTTAAAAGTAAATGACAATTATCAGAAGCTGCCGGGCAGCTATTTGTTTTCCACCATAGGGAAAAAGGTGGCGGCCTACACCCAGGCCAATCCGGACCGCAAGGTGATCCGTCTGGGGATCGGGGACGTGACCCAGCCTATTGCGCCGGCCATTATTGCGGCTATGCACCGGGCGGTGGACGAGATGGGGAAGGCTGAGACCTTCCATGGCTATGCGCCGGACTTAGGCTACGAATTTTTGAGGAACGCTATTGTGGAGAACGATTACCGGGCCAGAGGCTGCGAGATAACGGCGGATGAGATTTTCGTGTCCGACGGGGCAAAATGTGATTCCGGCAACATCCAGGAATTGTTTGCCTTAGATAACCGGATTGCCGTCACCGATCCGGTCTATCCGGTGTATGTGGACTCCAACGTGATGGCCGGACGGACCGGAACCTACGACGAGGGCGCCGGAGTGTGGAGCGATGTGATCTATATGCCCTGCACCATGGAAAATGATTTTGTGCCGGCCTTCCCCAAGGAGACGCCGGACGTGATCTACCTCTGCTTCCCCAACAACCCCACGGGAACAACCATCACCAGAAAGCAGCTCCAGACCTGGGTGGATTATGCCAATAAAAACGGCGCGCTGATCATTTATGATGCGGCTTATGAGGCATATATTTCAGAAGAGGATGTGGCGCATTCCATCTATGAGTGCGAGGGGGCCAGGACCTGTGCCATCGAGCTTCGGAGCTTTTCCAAGAATGCCGGCTTTACCGGCGTGCGGCTGGGCTTCACGGTAGTGCCGAAAGAACTGGTGTTCGAAGGCCAGCCTTTGAACGCCATGTGGGCCAGACGTCACGGCACCAAGTACAATGGCGCCCCCTACATCGTTCAGCGGGCCGGGGAGGCGGTCTATTCTCCGGAAGGGAAGGCCCAGCTAAAGGAGCAGGTGGCCACTTACATGAAAAATGCCCACGTAATCTATGGCGGCTTAAAAGAAGCGGGCTACACGGTGTTTGGCGGCATCAATGCCCCCTATATCTGGCTGAAGACGCCGGATGGCATGACAAGCTGGGAGTTTTTTGATTTCCTGTTAGAGAAGGCTAACGTGGTGGGTACGCCGGGGGCAGGCTTCGGGCCCAGCGGGGAAGGGTATTTCCGCCTGACGGCCTTCGGAAGCTATGAAAATACGGTGGAAGCGTTAGAGCGGATCAAGGCGCTGTAGGAAAAGGACAGACAGCCCCAGGGGGCACTGTGGGAAAGGATGGATCATGTACCAGGTAATTTTGCTGGATCTGGACGGAACGCTGACGGATCCCGGAATCGGGATTACCAATTCCGTGGCCTATGCGTTAAAAAAATATCAAATACAGGTGGAGGACCGGAGTGAGCTTTACCGTTTTATCGGTCCGCCCCTGATCGAATCCTTTGAGAGCTTTTACGGCTTTTCCCGGGAGCAGGCGGTGGAGGCGGTGGGCTTCTACCGGGAGTATTACCGGGACAAGGGGATTTACGAGAACCGGGTTTACGAGGGCATTCCTAAGCTTCTGGAGAGGCTTAGGTCCGCCGGGAAAACGGTGATTCTGGCGACCTCCAAGCCGGAGGAATTTGCGGTACGTATTTTACAGCATTTTGACCTGTTACCGTATTTTGACGTGACGGCCGGGGCTTCCATGGATGAAACCCGTACCGCCAAGGCGGAGGTGATTGCTTACGGCCTACGGAAGGCGGGAATTACGGACCGGGCGGGATGCATCATGATCGGCGACCGGAAGCATGATATCCTTGGAGCGAAGAAGGAGGGAATCGCCTCCATGGGCGTGCTGTTTGGCTACGGGGACCGGAAGGAGCTTATGGAGGCCGGGGCGGATCTGATTGCCGGGGACGTGGAGGAGATTGGGAGGCTGCTTGGGCTGCAGGAAGGGAAGACAAAGCCAGGAAAACGGGAAGCGGATTTATGAAGTGGGTGCAAAGAGAGCTGGATACGGTTTTACATATGCTGATGTCCGTGGCAGGCGGATTTTTCGGCGGTTATGCCATATTTTTGTCCCAGGGGCATTTTGCTTCCGCCCAGACGGCGAATCTGATCGGCCTGGTCATAGATGCCCTTCAGGGATCCTGGCCGGAGATGGCTCTGCGGGCGGGAGCTTTGCTGGTCTATGTGGCATCTCTGGCGGCAGCCGCCCTGGTCCCCCATTATGTCAAGGGGGACATGCGCTGTATCTGCATCCTGGTGGAGCTTGCGGGAGTGGCCGTTCTGTATGCTGTGCCGCTGAACGTAAGTTCGCTGGCAGCCCTGTACCCGGTGTTTGCCCTGACGGCTTTCCAGTGGGGAACCTTTCACGGGGCGCGGGGATTTAACTGCTCCACTATTTTTTCCACCAATAACCTGAAACAGGCCGTGGATGGGTGCGTGGAATGGATCCGGACCCGGGAAAAGCGCCAGAAGGAAAAATGCCTGTTCTATGGCGGCACGCTTCTCTGCTTTCATCTGGGGGTGGCAGCCGGGTGCGGGGCGGCGCTTCGCTGGCAAAAGGACGGGATCTGGGCGCTGGGCCTGCCGTTGCTTCTGGCCCTCGCACTGTGGCTGGCAGGGAAAAAATTTACTTCCTCTGGGAACGCTTGCGCATCAGAGGATCCAGAATCCGCTTCCGGATCCGGAGGCTTCCCGGCGTAACCTCCAGAAGCTCGTCGGTATCGATGAACTCCAGCGCCTGCTCCAGGCTTAAAATCCTGGGTGGCGTCAGCGTCAGGGCCTCGTCGGCGCTGGAAGAACGCGTGTTCGTCAAATGCTTTTTCTTGCAGACATTCAGCTCAATATCCTCGGCCCGGGAGGACTGGCCGATTACCATGCCGGAATACACCTTCTCGCCGGGGCCGATGAACAGGGTTCCCCGCTCCTGGGCGGAAAACAGGCCGTAGGTGACGGCTTCGCCGGCCTCGAAGGCAATTAGGGAGCCGGTTTTACGGTACTGGATATCGCCTTTGTAAGGAGCGTAGCCATTGAAAATGGTGTTGATAATGCCGTTGCCCTTGGTGTCCGTCAGAAACTCGCCCCGGTAGCCGATGAGCCCCCGGGAAGGAATCTCGAATTCCAGCCGGGTGTAGCCGCCGCTGATGCTGCCCATGTTCAGGAGCGCGCCCTTGCGCAGGCTCAGCTTTTCGATTACAGAGCCGGTGAATTCATCGGGAACATCCACGTAGGCCAGCTCCATGGGCTCCGTCTTATGGCCCTGTTCATCCTGGTGGTAGAGCACCTCCGCCTTGCTGACGGCAAATTCATAGCCCTCCCGGCGCATATTTTCGATGAGCACCGACAGGTGCAGCTCCCCACGGCCGGAAACCTTATAGCTGTCGGCGTTATCTGTCTCCTCCACCCGCAGGCTCACGTCGGTGTTAAGCTCCTTAAACAGCCGGTCGCGGATGTGGCGGGAGGTCACGTATTTGCCCTCCTGGCCCGCTAAGGGGCTGTCGTTGACGATGAAGTTCATGGAGATGGTAGGCTCGGAGATCTTCTGGAAGGGGATTGCCTTGGGATCTTCCGGATCGCAGAGGGTATCGCCGATGTGGATGTCCGCGATCCCGGAAAC
>CATJBQ010000144.1 GCA_949738465.1 uncultured Lachnospiraceae bacterium | reverse complement strand
TGCCGGCAGCGGGACTTGAACCCGCACGTGGTTGCCCACAACAGATTTTGAGTCTGCCTCGTCTGCCATTCCGACACGCCGGCATGTCCAACCGAACAAATAGTATTTTATCATACCGGCACCGGAATTGCAAGATCATTTTTGTATTTTTTGCTATTTTTCTTCCTTGATCTCCACAAGAATGATATCCGGACCTATTTTCACGATATCCTTCCAGGGGATTATGTACTCGAATTCTCTTCCGAAGATGCCCCAGAATTTTGCGGGACCGGGGACAATCAGCGCACGGACGCAGCCGGTACACTCGTCGATGTCCACGTCCATCACGTAGCCGATACAATGGCAGGTGCAGACATTGACGACCTCCTTCTCTCTCAATTCACAGATACGCATAGAAAACCTCCTTATGGTATTCTATGCGGAGGCAGAGCAGGGTATGCTTCGCTTCCTTCCCTCTGCTCCGCCGTGCCCAGTTCGATTCCGCTTCGCTTCTTCTCACTGACGGGCTTTCGCCCTATAAACAGAAGAAAGAAACATACCCTTCACGCAAGCGTGAGGATATGTCTCTTCCTTCTGTTTGCACGGCTCAATGCTTTACACGTTAAACCGGAACAAAATTACATCACCGTCTTTGACGATGTATTCTTTGCCTTCCAGGCCCACTAAGCCTTTTTCCTTGGCGGCGGCCAAGGAGCCGCAGTCTAAGAGATCCTGGTAGTTTACCACCTCGGCCCGGATGAAGCCGCGCTCGAAATCGGTGTGGATCTTGCCGGCAGCCTGGGGAGCCTTGGTTCCTCTCGTGATGGTCCAGGCCCTGGTCTCATCCTCTCCGGAGGTCAGATAACTGATCAGCCCCAGCAGATGGTAGCTCGCCTTTATCAGCTTCTCCAGGCCGGATTCCTTTAGTCCAAGTTCTTCTAAGAACATGGCCCGCTCCTCGTCCTCCAGCTCCGCGATCTCCTGCTCGATCTGGGCGCAAATGACAAAAACTTCACAATCTTCATCCTGGGCAAGGGTGCGCACCTGCTGTACATAAGGGTTGGAAGCGCCGTCGTCCGCTAAATGCTCCTCCGCCACATTGGCCGCGTAAATGACCTTCTTGGCCGTCAGCAGGTTGTAGCCGGCCATCCACAGAAGCTCGTCCTCATCCTCCGTCTCAAAGGTCTTGGCCAGCTTTCCTTCTTCCAGATGGGCTTTGATGCGCTCCAGAAGGGCAACCTCCTTGGCCAGCGCCTTATCGTTCCTGGCTCCCCGGGACGTCTTGGCAATCCGGCGCTCTAAGATCTCAAGGTCGGAGAAAATCAGTTCCAGGTTGATGGTCTCAATATCCCGTACCGGGTCAATGCTGCCGTCCACATGGACAATGTTGGAATCCTCAAAGCAGCGCACCACATGGACGATGGCGTCCACCTCACGGATGTTGGCCAAAAACTGGTTGCCCAGGCCCTCACCCTTGCTGGCGCCCTTCACCAGGCCCGCGATATCCACAAATTCGATCACGGCCGGGGTTACTTTTTTGGAGTGATACAGGTCGCCCAGCTTCTTCAGGCGCTCATCCGGAACCGCCACAATCCCCACGTTAGGGTCAATGGTGCAGAAGGGATAATTGGCCGACTCGGCCCCCGCCTTTGTCAATGAATTAAATAATGTACTCTTTCCCACGTTTGGGAGTCCTACGATTCCCAGCTTCATATTGATCTACGTCTCCTTTGTTTTCGATTGAAAGGCCTGCTCCCATACAAGGCAGCCCGGCCATACAAGAGTGTACCATAAATATTGCCAAATGTAAATTCCCTGTGTTGGGAATCCTCCTGCGATCCATATTTTCCGGCATTCCTTCCAGGTATCTTTTTGCCCCCTTACAGATTCCGCACCTTAAAATCCCTCTCTGCCTCCCGCTTCATATCCTTCCTGGCAATATCCTGCCGCTTGTCATAGAGCTTCTTGCCCTTGGCAAGCCCGATCTCCACCTTCACCAGGCTTCCCTTAAAATACACCTTAAGGGGCACTAAGGTATAGCCCTTCTCCGCAATCTTTCCAGTGATCTTGTTGATCTCATAGCGGTGCAGCAGGAGCTTTCTGGGACGCAGGGGATCTTTATTGAAAATATTGCCCTTCTCATAGGGGCTGATATGCATGCCGTACACCACGACCTCCCCGTTTTCAATGCGGATAAAG
>CATJBQ010000143.1 GCA_949738465.1 uncultured Lachnospiraceae bacterium | reverse complement strand
GCGGCCGGGGAATGTCTCTTTCTTGACGACAGGGAAGAAAACATTGCGGGCGCCGCCGCTGCGGGGATCCGGGGGTATGTTTTCCGCAATGACTATGAGGAGGTTGAAAAAATACTCTAGGCAGGCAAAGACGTATCCTGCCTATACGCCTTTGCATTTATCCAAAACAAGGGCCGTGGTTCCGAGAAGCGCTGCCTCGTATCCCAGCGCCGTCGGTATGATAGGGGTACCGGCAAGTCCTTCTACCACATAATCCCCTATCCTCCCGCTGACAATCGGCAGCACGAGATCCATGGATTTGGCAACCCCTCCGCCCAGAATAACCACTTGGGGATTCAGAAGATTAATCACCGCGGCAATTCCTCTTGCCAGATAGTCCCCCATCTGCTCATAGATGCTCCGGGCATCCCGGATCCCCCTCTTTGCCAAATCGGCGCATCCCTCAGCGTCTGCGGACAATCCCCATTCCTCAAACGCTCTTCGAAATGCCGGGCTTTGTCTGGTTCTGTGCCTGACGGCCCTGGTGATTGCGGTCCCGGAAGCATAGGCCTCCAGGCATCCGTATTCCCCGCAGCTGCATTTTCTCGGATTCGCATACTCTACCTTAATATGCCCTATTTCGCCTGCCAGATTGTGGCTGCCATGGATAATCTGCCCATTCTGTACAATGGCACCGCCGATTCCCGTACTGACCGTAATCCAGACATAGCTTTTATATTTACTTCCATGCCCAAAGTATTTTTCCCCCAGAGCACAGTTTTTTACATCATTTTCCACAAATATGTTTTCGTATTGAAGCTTCTTCTGAAAATATTGTTTTACCCCGATCTTTTCCCAGGATGCAAAAGGCGCCTTAATCAAAATTTCATTTTCGGAATCATACATTCCCGGCACATTGATTCCCACTCCCAAAAGATCCTCCACCCCTGCCTGCATTTCATGAAGAAACTGCATAAGGCAGCCGCAGCACAGATCAAATGTCTCTTTGCAGCTTGAGACAATTGTGGCGAAAGTCTCTTTTCTGAGGATCCCGCCATCCTGATTGGTCAGGGCAACCATTGTCTTGGTTCCCCCTATGTCAACGGATCCGATCAATCTACAGGTATTCACTTAGCCCCACCGCCTTGCATACCCTGCGCACTCTGCAGAGGAAGCATCCGGCTGAGTGTATTCACAATCGCATGCTCATAGCTCAAATGAATATCCTCAATCTGCTCCATTGAATCTGTGGGGGCTATGATAAACACATCGCACAGAGCTTTAAGCTTTCCCCCGTCACGGCCCAGAAAGCCGATTGTGACCATTCCCATTTTTTTTGCCGTTTCCACCGCTCTCACAATATTTTCCGAATTCCCGCTTCCGCTGAAAACAAGAAGAAGATCTCCCGGCCTTCCATAGGTTTCCAGCTGTATGGAGTAAACTTCCTCATAGCTGAAATCATTGGCAAGGCAGGTGATTACCGGAACCGTATCGCTCAGAGAAAAGGCCTCAAAGCCCGGATTCCCTCCCACGCGGCAGCCTTTCACCAGATCATTTGCGATATGGGACGCCGTGGATGCGCTTCCCCCGTTGCCCGCACTGTAAATCCTTGCTCCGCTCTTCTTGGTATCCAAAATCAGGGAAGCTATTTTTCCGAGGGCGTCAAAATCACTTTTCCCCGCCGCTTCCTGCAATTCATTTACATAACTTTTTAATTCCTGTTTCATTCTTTTTCTCCTATCCCGGCCAGACGTGTTCAGGTTTAAGAGGAAAAGGTGTCGCTGTCCAGGGATTCCAGCTCGTAATTCCAGACGATGGCCGCTGCGCTTTTGAGCACGAACCTGTCTTCATTTACAAGCGATATCTTGATATTGCCTCTGTCGATCAATGTGTTTTCATCATACAGATCATCAATCAGCTTAAAAAAAAGCTTCTTGTTCAACTCCAGCCATTTACACCGGATAAAAATTTCATCCGGATCATAGAGCATGAAGCTGTTCCGTATCGTGGTGGCCAGATACTTGGTGGCCGTGACAAAAACCTCCTCAATATCCTTTTCGCCGCCACGGGAGCGCTCCATTGCCTCCTCCACCGTAAATTTTTTTTCTTCCGGCAGCCCCAGGATCGCCTTTGCCTTCCGTATGATCGCAAAGTCGGAGGATACAAGCTCAAGGCACCCGATATTGCCGCAGTTGCATCTTTCCCCGTTCTCCTGAACCGTGGTATGGCCGATCTCTCCGGCAACCCCGTGGTTTCCTCTGTATATTTCTCCATTGATCATGACGCCGGCCCCAATTCCCTCTTCCACGGATATATAGAGCATGTTGGCATCACTGGGAGACTTTTCAAGCTGCTTTATGAGCAGAATTCCACTGTTTACATCCTTGTCCACTAACACCCGCATTCCCATCAACCTGCCAAGCTCGTCTGCCAGATTAATATTATGCCATTTGGAATATCCCCGCAGGGAAAAAATCCTTCCCGTCCTGTAATCCACAGGTCCCGGCACGTTTACGCCTACCGCCACAATTTTGTCCCGTTTCAGCCCGTTTTCCTCCACAAGTTCGAGAAAAAATTCGTTCATCGCATGGACGGTTTCCTCTACGCTGTGATCGCCAAGCATCCATTCATATGACTTTTCACACAGCATTTTCATACAGAAATCGAAAATGCCTATCACTATTTTGTTTGTCCGCAGGGCCATGCCCACTACGTAGCGATAGTCGTTTGCAACCTTATATAATTGTGCCTTTCTTCCTCCGTTTGAACAGGAAAATCCGCACTTGTCCAGCAATCCTCTCTCTTCCAGTTCAAGTATGATACTATGTACGGTTGCGCCTGTAAGCCCTGTCGCCTGCGCAATCTCGGGTTTGGTGAACGCATCGCTGTTTCGTATCACCTGAATGACGCTGCGCATGTTTTCCTTTTTCAGCTGTCTCGCATTGCTCATAAGCCGCTTTCTCCTTCTTCCATACTATAAGGAAATAATTTCCTACTTAAAAATGTATCATAAGGAATTGGAAAAAGAAAGGATTACTTGACTGCTCCGTTTCCGATACCAGGTTCTCTATTCCAGCTTCATCTCCGCAAGGGCGGCGTTGTAGTCTTCGTCCCCTTCCTTCAGGATATCCATGACATCCGCATCAGACACATAAACCGACTGTATGATCTCCTTATAATACTGTTCGCTGTCCATCAGGTCCATCTCCAGTTCATAATGGGTATAAGGGTACGCCTGGAGAACCGTGTCCGGGACAATCTTATCAATCAATTCCGCATAAAGCGCATCTTCCTTAAAATAGGACTCATCAAGCACATGTTTTGCCGCAGGGAGGGAGCCCACTCCGCCCGATGTCCACAGCCCCGCATAATTTTCGGAGTACCATTTCACAAAATCGAGGGTTTCCTGGATATGCTCGGAATCGTTATACACGAAAATACCGTTGAAAGAACCCACCGACTGTGTATTGCCGCTTGGAGATGTCATAACCGGCAGAATTCCCACCTGATCCTGGATTCCCACATCCTTAATCTCCCTGATAATTGTAGGGCCGCTCATAACCATGGCCGCACTGCCCTCTAAGAACATGGCATGGCTGTCACTGGAGGTGTATCCTGGAGCGCCTTCCGGTATCAGTCCTTCCTTGTAAAGCTTACGAAGGAATTCTCCCACCTGTGCATTTTCATCATTTGCCATTTCCGCCTCAAGGTTCTCGTTGAGATAATGCCCGCCGTTATTTACCGACCAGAACATATACTCCCAATAAGCCATGTTGTCGGTTCCACTGGTAACATACCCATACTGGCCGTCATGGGTAAGCTTTTTACAGAGCTCATAGAACTCCTCCCAATTTGCGGGCAGTTCTGTAATGCCTTCTTTTTCAAAAATATCCTTTCGGTAATAGATACTGCGCACATCCATATTCCAGGGCACGGCCACCAGCTCGTCATCCGTATAGAAGGTATCCACCGCACCGTCCACAAAGAAGTCCTGCGCAAATTCCGTCTTTACAAAATCTTCCATATTGTAAATAGCGCCCTCAGCGGCAAGCCTATGTCCAAGAAGGGATCCTCCCGTACTCACGTCCGGCGCGTTTCCTGCAGACACGGCAGTCAAATAGACCTGCAGCCAGTTATCCCAGGCAATATTCGTATAGTTGAATTTTACGCCTGTCAGCTCCGTATATTCTTTTAAAATATCCTGTACGCCATCCTGATAAACCGTTCCTCCCCAGGGCATGTCCCAAAATTCCAGAACTACTTCTTCTCCGCCTTCTGAAACCTCCGTCTGGTTCTCCCGCTCTTTCTCCTTTCCGGAAACTTCCGTCGTTTCGGCTTCCGTCTTCCCGGTATCCACTTCCGCGGAATTTTCCTTGCCTCCGCATGCCAGCAATCCTATACCGCATGCCAGACACAGCATCATAGCTAATTTTTTTCTCATCTTTCTTTCTCCTTTCGTCTGTTTATCCCTTCACAGCTCCCGCTGTCAAGCCCTGAACAATATATTTCTGTGTGAAGACCAAAAAGATCGACACTGGTATAATGGTGATAGTGGATGCCGCCATAAGATTTCCCCATTCCGAGCCAAACTGTAGAATAAAATTTGTAAGCCCAAGCGGCAGCGTCTTTTTCATGTCACTCTGGATAAAGATATTGGCAATCATATATTCATTCCATGCGTTAATAAACGTGAAGATTGCCGCTGATGCCAGACCGGGACTTGATATGGGCAGTACCAGTCTGGTAAAAATCTGGAATTTCGTACATCCGTCTATCCTCCCTGATTCCTCCACCTCCTTAGGGAAACCTTCAAAAAATCCCGACAGGAGCCATATTCCAAATGGAAGGGAAAAGGTTCCGTAAAGCACGATCAGCGTATTTCGCGAATTCAGCATGGACATCACCGAAAAACTCCTGTAGAGAGGAATAACCATCAACATCCCCGGAAACATTTGGAGCAGTAAGAGCAGCTTTGAAAACAGTCCAAAAAACCGGCTTTTATTCCTGTACAGCGCAAGTGCATAGCCCGCCATTGCCGCAATCGTCGTGGTGATGGCCGTAACCACCACCGCTACATAGAGAGAATTCACGGAGTATGTCCCAAAGTTTGTTTTGAGCAGAATCCATACATAATTTTCCACCGTCCACTTTCTGGGGAGGAAATCCCGGTTCATAATTATTTCGCCGCTGGACTTAAAGGAGGAAATAATCATATATACAACAGGGAAAAGCAAAATCATAAGCAGAGCTGCCAGCAGCAGATCCAACAGAATTCTGTATAATAGCTTTCGTTTCATTCATCCACCTCATTTTTCTTAATCCTAAAGTAAAGAAGCAAAAATCCCGACATAAAAACCATCATGGCAACGGAAATGGTTGAGGCGTATCCGATACTTCCCCGGAAAAAGGCTGTGTAATACGAGTAAATCGACATTACGCGGGTGGAATTCACAGGACCTCCCTGCGTCATCAGATAAATAAAATCCATTCTGTTGAAGTTCCACATGACCATCAGTACCACCGCCAGCAGGCTCTCTCTCCTGATCATAGGCATAGTGATATAAAAAAACCTCTGCAGTGCGCCTGCACCGTCAATCTTGGATGCATCATAATACTCCGCATTGATTGACTGAAGACTCGCCAAAATCACAAGCGCCATAAAGGGAAAAGTCTTCCAGACGCAGAAAGCGATAACCGTCACCTTAGCCATCACAGGATTTGCCAGAAACAGGATGGATTTATCAATCAGCCCAAGCTGCTTTAGCAGGTTGTTGACAATGCCCGTCTGGTCATTCAGCATCCAGGTCCACGAGGTGGTTCCCACAACGGCAGGCACCACCCAGGGGATCAGAAGCAGTGCGCGGACAATATTTTTCCCCCGGATCTCCCGATTCATCATCAGCGCCACCGCAAGTCCCATCAAATAGGCCATGATTGTGGACACAAACGTATACACGATAGTAAACCAGAGTGCGCTCCAGAAGCTTTTATCTGAAAGCAGCCGTACAAAATTATTCAGTCCCACGAATTTCATAACGTCCGGTGACGTCAGCTTCGTCGTGGTAAAGCTTAGATAAATTCCCTGCAGTAATGGATAAAGACAGACACTGCTTATGGCGGCTATAGCCGGCAGGGACATGAGATATGGAAAAAAGTCTGTCTTTCGTTTTTTGTTTTTCAAAATGAATCCCTTCCTCCTGTTGCCTGATTGAGCTTATCGATATACAATTGCAGCGTTTCCCAGGTCAGGCTGCCTTTCGAAAACAGCTTTGCCTGGCGCAGGGGCATGTTGTCAAAGATACCGTCCCTCTTTTTCCGGATTTCCGGCGCATAAACCTCCAGCATTTCCTCCACTATACCGGCACATCTCTCATCCCTGAGCAGATCTCCGATCACGGTATCCTCACAAATCACGGTGGGAATTCCTTCAAAAGACACCGCCCGGATTTCACACCGCTGTCTGATATCCCTCGATGAGCTTCCCAGGCAAAGCGTATATTTCCCTTCTTTCACACGCCAGGCCCCAAGCTCCGCACTGTAATACGAAAGATCCCGTTCCCCTATGGTGAAACAGACCTCCTTTTCCTCGCCGGGCTTTAGAGCGATTTTACAAAATCCCTTCAATTCACGCAGCGGCCTGTTTCTGGAATCCTCCGGTTCCACATAAAGCTGTACGACTTCCTTTCCAAATACTTGTCCGGCATTGCGGATCCTCAGAGATATCTTTATTTCTTCCCCTTCCCTGATTTCCTTTTTATCCACAGACGCCCTGCCATATTCAAAGTCCGTATAGCTCAGTCCGTAACCAAATGGATAGCGTACATTCATCTCTTTTTTGTCATAATAGCGATACCCAACATAGATGCCCTCCCGATAATCCACCTCATATGTATCCATCCCGTAATTCAGATAAGAGGGATTGTCCTGAAGCTTCGCGGGAAATGTCTCGGCCAGCTTTCCGCTAGGGTTCACATCGCCGCACAGAATATCCGCAATCGCTTTTGCCGAAGCTTGTCCGCCCAGGTAGGCCTCTAAAATTCCGCAGACCCGCATCTCCCAGTCCATCTCCACGGGCGCACCATTAATCAGCACCACGACCACATTCCTGTTCACCTTTGCCGCCTCCGTAATGAGGGCGATATGGCCTTCCGGCATTTTCATGGACACTCTGTCCCTGGATTCCGTCTCATAGGAATCCGGAAGTCCCGCTACCACCACTGCGATTTCACTCTCCGCAGCAAGCTTTGCCGCTTCACAAAGAAGGCTTTCATCCTTCTCACCCTCGAGGGAATATCCCCTGGCATAGGAAAATTCCATCCCCTTTCTGCCAAGTTCCTCCAGAACGCTTCCCTCTCTGCCCGTGGTCACATGGGAGCTTCCTCCCCCCTGGTATCTGGTCTTTTCAGCCATTTCCCCCAAAATGCATATTCTGGCGCCCTTTTTCAGCGGCAACAGCCTCTTCTCATTTTTCAGAAGCACCATACACTCTGCCGCTGCCATAGCTGCAAAATCATTGTGCTCTTCCCTGTCATAGACCGCTTTCTCGTCCGCGGCTTTGCGGGCACGGAACACCACCCGCAAAATACGCTCCACCGCCCGGTCAAGTACGGACTCCTCCAGCTCTCCCCGCTTTACTGCCTCCACAATGGCCTGGTCGTTTTCCTCGCCGCTTGCAGGCATTTCCAGCTCCAGCCCCGCTCTCAGGGAATCAACTCTGTCCTTCATGGCTCCCCAGTCCGTCATCACAAAGCCCTTGAACCCCCATTCCCTGCGCAAGATTTCGTCAAGCAGATGTTCATTTCTGCTGCAATGCTTTCCGTTCACCTTATTGTAGGCACACATGATCGTCCAGGGGTCGCTCTCCTTGACAGCGATCTCAAATCCCGTCAGATAGATTTCACGCAGCGTCCTCTCATCAATGACGCTGTTGACAGACAGTCTTTTTTCCTCCTGGCTGTTTGCCGCAAAGTGCTTCAGGCAGGCTCCCACTCCTTTGGACTGAACTCCTTTTACCAGGGCCGCAGCCAGCTTTCCGCAAAGATACGGATCCTCCGTCAGATACTCAAAATTTCTTCCGCAAAGAGGAGAGCGCTTAATATTGACAGCCGGTCCCAGAAGAAGCGGCACCTGCTCCGCCAGACACTCCTGGCCCATATACTGCCCGATTTTAAACAAAAGCTCCTCGTCCCAGGAAGCAGCCATGGCGCTGCCCGTGGGAAAGCATGTGGATTCCACCGCCCTGTAGCTTCCCAGACTGTCGGATTCGCTTTTTCCGGAATTTTTCCGAAGACCGTTGGGGCCGTCAAACATCTGAATCCCGGGAATCCCCAGACGTTCCACTGATTTTGTCTCAAACCAGTTGGCACCGGAGCACATCCCCGCTTTTTCTTCCAGCGTCATCTTCCGAACCATTTCTCTTACGATACCGTCCATATTCTTATCCAACTTTCTTAAAGTATTTAATAATGTCATTATATAACCAGTGAATGATCTTGTCAACAAAAAAATGCCTACTCTCTAAATAGAATAGACATTTCCCGAAATCGATATACCCGCTTGGGAAGAACTCAGATATTTTCCGCAATCCTGCGCAGCCTTTT
>CATJBQ010000142.1 GCA_949738465.1 uncultured Lachnospiraceae bacterium | reverse complement strand
TCTTATGTGGAGGAATTGGGCTTTACCATAGAGAAGGTCAAAAAATACAAGACAAATGTCCATGTTTTTTTATACCGCAGGACATAAGCAGGAGGACAGGATGAAAAGAGCAATCTATCCGGGGAGCTTTGACCCGGTTACCTTTGGTCATCTTGATATGATCGGACGCTCTGCAAAAATGGTGGATGAGCTGGTGGTGGCAGTTTTGGTCAACAGCGCAAAAAATCCGTTGTTTTCTATAGAAGAACGTGTTAAGATGTTAGAGGAGATGACAGATCATCTTCCCAATGTATCGATCCGGTCCTTTGAGGGGCTGACCATCGATTATGCGAGATCCATCGGCGCCAATATCATTGTGCGGGGGCTGCGCGCCGTGACAGATTTTGAATACGAACTGCAGATCGCCCAGACGAACCGTATTGTGAATCCGGATATTGACACCATGTTTCTGACCACCAGTCTGGAGTATGCGTACTTAAGTTCCACCATCGTCAAGGAGATTGCTTCCTACGGCGGTGATATTTCCAAATTTGTCCCGCAGAAGCTGATGGGTCGGATTTATGAAAAATATGAGAAGAACAGGTGCGTATGACAGATCGGATCTATGGAAAATATGAGAAAAACAGGAGTAAGGAGTAAAAGTATGAGCAGCAGAATCGAGCAGACCATAGATGATATTGAAGAATTTATTGAGAGTTGTAAATATCAGGCCCTTTCCAATACCAAGATTGTGGTGAACAAGGAGGAGCTGGAGGAGCTGATTACGGAGCTAAGGATGCGGACGCCGGAGGAGATCAAGCGGTACCAGAAGATGATCAGCAATAAGGAAGCGATTTTAGCGGATGCCCAGTCCAAGGCGGACAATATCATTGCCCAGGCACAGATACATACGTCGGAATTAATCAGCGAGCACCAGATTATGCAGCAGGCCTATGCCCAGGCGGATGAGATTGTGATGGCGGCCACCAACCAGGCCCAGGAGATGCTGGACAATGCCGCCAACGACGCCAACAATATCCGGATGGCGGCCATCCAGTATACCGATGATATCCTGAAGAACTTAGAGGCGATTATTTCCAGCGCCATCGATACCACCAGGGCCAGGAGCGAGAATCTGCTGGGCTCCCTGCAGGGCTGCTATGATCTGGTCAGCGCCAACCGGGCGGAGCTTTCCCCGGCGGAGGAACCGGTCAAAACGACGTCCCCTGAGCCGGCACGTCAGCCGGAGGCGGATATGCTTAAGTAGCGCGGCCCCTAATGGGCATGTCAGCCCAGGGCGGAGAGATGCATGTAACAGAAGGCCAGCAGCAGGGAGCAGGCGGTGCAGATTATCTTTTCCGTCAGGTAGGATTTCATGGAGAAGCCGGCCCCCTTTACCATGGAGGCGGTCTGGGCCAGGCCGGAGAGGCCGCCGAAGGCGGTTAAGCCCACGGCCATCAGATATTTCACCCCAAAGGGCAGATCCGTCCTGGCAGTGAGGTCGATGCCGTTGGTGATCTCCATAAGGCCGGCCAGCAGGCAGGAGAGGGGGCGGTTAAGCCACGGGATTCCTGCGGCCATCTGGGAGAAAATCGCGAACAGCATTATATAGCCGCCCAGCCTGGTCAGGGTTTCAAAGCCATTCATAATGCCGGCATCGATGATTTTGAAATTGATTTGAGATCTGGGTGTCTTTTTTTTTGTGCTGTCAGCAGATGGAACGTATGTTCCTGTGTGTCTTCTGCCGGTCCGGGCGGAGAGGACGTAATAAAAAAGGGGCGGCAGGTATAAGAGGGCCAGCGTCACGCCCCGAAGCTGCGGGGCCTTTAAGGAAGAAGTCAGGATAAAGCCGCTGATAAACACCGGGCTGATGTTGTTGCATACGGAAAAGAGCCGGTTTCCTTCCTCGTAGCTCATCTGGTCTTCCTCCACAAGATGGGCGGTGATTTTGCTTCCCATGGGGAAGCCGAACAGGAATCCGGCGGCCAGCGGATAGATGCCGGCGGCGCTTACCGGGAGGATGTGGCGCAGGAAACGGTGCAGCAGGGTGCCTGGTCCTTGCAGAAGCCCGGTCTGGATGAAGATGTAGCTTATAATGGCAAAGGGCAGCAGGGTGGGCAGCATCTGGGTGTACCACAGCACAAGTCCCCGGGAGGCCGCAGCGATGGCCGGCCCCGGGAAAAACAGTATGTAAAGGATCAGAATGGAGAATACTATTAAATAGCTTATTTTTTTCATAGTATATTCTATGGACGAATAAAATTTTTTATGTTTAAAGTTTACGGAGGGATAATCATGAGCGTTTGTATGGATTTGGAGCCGAAGGCGGTATTTGCGTTTTTTGAGGAGATCGCACAGATTCCCCATGGCTCCGGCAATACCAGGGCTATCAGCGATTACTGTGTGGAGTTTGCGAAACTGCGGGGACTTTTTGTGGCGCAGGACGACCACAATAATGTGATCATCAAAAAGCCGGGAACTGCGGGCTATGAATATTCGAACCCGGTAATCATCCAGGGACATCTGGACATGGTCTGCGAGAAGGAAGCGGACTGTGACGTGGATTTTACCAGGGACGGGCTGAAGCTCTATGTGGAGGATGATTTTTTAAAGGCAGAAGGGACGACGCTGGGAGGGGACGACGGCATTGCCGTGGCCTATGCCCTGGCGCTTTTAGATGCTGCCAACATCTGCCATCCGCCCCTGGAGGTGGTTTTTACGGTGGACGAGGAAGTGGGGATGCTGGGAGCGGAGGCCATCGACCTTTCCATCATCGACGGGCGGAGGCTTCTGAATATCGACTCCGATGAGGAGGGCTATTTTCTGACCAGTTGCGCCGGGGGCATGCGGGCGGACTGCAGGCTGCCGGTTGCCTGGGATACGGTATCGGGCCAGAGCCTGGAGGTGAAGATCCATGGCCTTCTGGGGGGCCACTCCGGCGGCGAGATCCACAAGGAGCGGGCCAATGCCGTCATGGTGGCGGGCCGGATTTTAAAGGCGTTCCGGGAGGAAGTGGAATTTGGCCTTTCTTCTTTTGTGGGAGGCTTGATGGATAATGCGATTCCGCGGGAATGTGCCGCCAGAATTGTTGTGAGGGGGGAGATTTCTACATTTTTTGCACTGGCGGAGCAGTGGAACGAGGTTTTGAAAAAGGAGTATCAGACCTCCGATCCCGGGATTACGGTGACGGTGACGGCCGGGGAGGAGGGAAGCTTTTCGGTGCTGGATGCCCGTTCTTTTTCCAAGGTGCTGTTCTTCCTGCGGAATGTCCCCTGGGGCATCCAGCATATGAGCATGGAGATTCCCGGCCTGGTGGAGACTTCCCTGAATCCGGGGATCATGAAGCTTCATGAGGATCAGTTCCAGTTGAGTTTTTCTCTGCGCAGCAGCGTCACCAGCCGGAAATATGAGATGCTGGACCGTCTTGTCTTCCTGACGGAGTTTCTGGGGGGCGAGGTGGAGACCAGCGGCGATTATCCGGCCTGGGAATACAAGGCAGATTCGCCTTTGCGCCAGTTGATGGCGGATACCTACCGGGAGCTGACTGGCAAAGAGCCGGTGATCGAGGCCATCCATGCGGGCCTGGAGTGCGGGATTTTTTCCGGGAAGCTTCCCGGTCTGGATTGTATTTCCTTCGGCCCCAATAATTATGATATCCATACCCCCAAGGAGCGGCTGAGCATTTCCTCTACCCAGCGGGTGTGGAAGTTGATTCTGGAATTTTTGAAGCGAGCAAAATAGGAGTGTGCATTGAAGCGGAGAAGCCTGTTTTTTCTGATTCTTGTACTGATGACGGTCTGCCTGGACCTGTATCTTCTGGAGACGTGCAGGCAGGCCGGACGTACCAACCGATTGCTGGATTCAGAGGAGGCGCTTACAAATCTTCGCGCCATGCGGGTGCCGGAGGAGCTTCTTGGGGAGTTTTGGGAGCTGGATTCAGAGGAGATGGGATGGCAGGAGTACCTTTGCATGTATCTGATTTCCGGTGAGACGGATCCCGGGCGGCTTTTGCGGGATCGTGAAATTTTTCACAAGCTTAAGCGCGCGGAGTACGATGCTTATCTGGGGTATGTGCAGGCGCTGTGGGAGGATCTTAAGTTCTACCCGGTTCCCCTGGCTGCGGGCAGGGAAGATCTTACGGTGTCCTATGTGGATTCCTGGATGACGGAGCGCACCTACGGCGGTGTCCGGGGCCATGAGGGCTGCGATATGATGGCTTCCTTTAACCAGCGGGGTCATTATCCGGTGCTCAGCATGACGGACGGTGTGGTAGAGCAGATCGGCTGGCTGCCCAAGGGAGGCTACCGGATCGGGATCCGGTCCCCCCACGGCGGATATTTTTATTATGCCCATCTTTATGATTATGCCAGGGAGTTTGCGCCTGGAGATACCGTGAAGGCCGGCGAATGGATCGGCTTCATGGGCGACAGCGGCTACAGCGAGGTGGAGGGGACGGTGGGAAATTTTGACGTTCATCTCCATGTGGGGGTCTATGTGAACCAGGCGGACGGCTCGGAGCTGAGCCTGAATCCTTACGCGCTGCTTCGGGCGCTGGAGGGGCAGAAGATTACCTGTTACTATGAGTAGGGGAGGATGAGGGATCATGCGGCTGGATAAGTTTTTAGCGGAAACCGGGGTGGGGAGCAGGAGCCAGGTGAAGCAGCTTTTGAAAAAGGGGCTGGTGTCGGTGAACGGCGTGGTGGTAAAAGATCCCGGGCAAAAGGTTTTGGAGGATACGGATGAGGTCCGCTTTGCGGGAGAGGTTCTTTCTTACCAGAGGTTTGCGTATTATATGCTGTATAAGCCGGCGGGATGTGTGACGGCGCGCTCGGACAGGTGGCACCGGACGGTGATGGATTATCTGCCCCAGGGGATCCGGGGAGACCTTGCCCCGGTGGGGAGGCTGGATCTGGATACGGAGGGGCTGCTTCTTATTACCAATGACGGGGCGCTGAGCCACCGTCTGCTTTCCCCGGCCTGCCATGTGGAAAAGACGTATTTTGCCAGGGTAGCTGGAGATTTGAAGCCGGAGTATGTGGAATTGTTCCGGGAAGGACTTGACATCGGGGATGAAAAGCCCACGGCCCCGGCCCGGCTGGCGTTCCTTGGAACTCCCGGGGCAGAAGGCGCGCAGAAGAATCCCACAGGAAGCCCCGTGAGGGAGACGCCCCCGGAGAATCCCACGGGAAGCCCCGTGGGAGAGGTGCTCCTTACGATCACGGAGGGGCGGTTCCATCAGGTAAAGCGGATGTTTCAGGCGGTGGGCTGTGAGGTTACCTATCTGAAGCGGATTTCCATGGGAGGCTTAACGCTGGATGAAGGTCTTTCGCCGGGAGAGTGCCGGCCGTTGACAAAGGAAGAATTGGAGAGGATTTTGTAAAATGGATTTACTATATGAGACAGACGCCGTAATCTTTGACCTGGACGGCTCCCTGGTGGATTCCATGTGGATGTGGCAGGAGATTGACATCGAGTTTCTGGGAAGGCGCGGGATGCTTCTTCCCGCTGATTTCCAGCGTAAGATCGAGGGCATGAGCTTTACGGAGACGGCCGTTTACAGCAAGGAGCGGTTCGGCCTTGCGGAAAGCGTGGAGGAATTGAAGGCCATCTGGAATGAGATGGCCATGGAAAAATATTCCCATGAGGTGGACTTTAAGCCGGCGGGACGTGCATTTTTAGAGCACCTGAAGGAACGGGGGATCCGGATGGGCATTGCCACCAGCAATTCCAGGGAGCTGGTGACGGCGGTAGACGCATCCTTGGGGCTTTCCCGCTATATAGATGAAATTGTGACCTCCTGCGAGGTGGCCCGTGGAAAGCCTGCGCCGGACGTTTATCTGGAGGCGGCCAGGCGGCTTTCGGCTCCCCCAGAGCGGTGCCTGGTGTTCGAGGATGTGCCGGCCGGGATTCTGGCGGGAAAGCAGGCCGGGATGCGGGTCTGCGCTGTGGAGGATGTATTTTCCGCGGAGCTTGCGGAAGAAAAACGCTGTCTGGCGGATTACTATATTATTTCCTACCAGCAGATTCTGGACGGAACCTACGAAACGCTGCCCAAAAAGGACGGGAATCTATGAGCCAGGGATTTTTGCCAATCTGCCCCCAGGATATGCGAAAGAGGGGCATTGCACAGTTTGATTTTATTTATGTGATCGGGGATGCCTATGTGGACCATCCTTCTTTTGGACATGCTATCATCAGCCGGGTGTTGGAGAGCTATGGCTATTCGGTGGGGATCATCGCCCAGCCGGATTACAAGAACCCGGAAAGCATCCGGATCTACGGCCCGCCCCGGCTGGGCTTTCTGGTGACCGGCGGCAATATGGACTCCATGGTGAACCATTACACTGTTTCCAGACGGCGCAGGGACAAGGATGCATATACCCCCGGAGGGTATATGGGAAAGCGGCCGGACCGGGCGACCATCGTTTACTGCCGGCTGATCCGCAGCGCGTACAAGAAGGTCCCCATCCTCATCGGGGGGATTGAGGCCAGCTTGAGGCGGCTGGCCCATTACGACTACTGGTCCGACCAGCTAAAACCCTCGATTTTGCTGGATGCGGGGGCGGACCTTCTGCTGTACGGAATGGGAGAGCGGAGTATTGTGGCGGCGGCGGAGGCTTTGGACAGCGGGATCGACGTATCGGACCTTACTTTTATCGGGGGGAGCGTGTATCGGACAAAGCATCCGGAAAACGTCTATGACGCCATACGCCTGCCGGACTATGGGCGGCTTAAGGCGGACAAGCGCGCCTATGCGGAAAGCTTTTACACCCAGTACTGCAATACGGATCCCTTTAACGGAAAACGGCTGATGGAGGGCTATCCTGACGGCAGCTACGTGGTGCAGAATCCGCCGGCAAAGCCCTTAAGCCAGCAGGAGATGGACGATATTTACGCCCTGCCCTATATGCGGACCTATCATCCCTCCTACGAAGAAGTGGGCGGCGTGCCGGCCATCCAGGAGGTGAAATTCAGCTTGGTCAGCAACCGGGGATGCTTCGGGGGCTGCAGCTTCTGCGCCCTGACCTTCCACCAGGGGCGGATCATTCAGGCCCGGAGCC
>CATJBQ010000141.1 GCA_949738465.1 uncultured Lachnospiraceae bacterium | reverse complement strand
GGTGGGGCAGGCGCTGGGCATCGACTGGGGACGGATCCGTGTGATCAAGCCCTATATCGGCGGGGGCTTCGGCAACAAACAGGATATCCTCTACGAGCCGCTCTGTGCCTGGATCTGCCTGCAGCTTGGCGGTCATCCGGTAAAAATCGACGTCCCCCGTGAGGAAACCTTCGTCTCCAACCGGGTACGGCATGCCATCCGCAGCCATATCATTTCCTGGGTACGCCCGGACGGTACCTATGCCGCCCGCAAGCTGGAAGCCTTTTCCGACCAGGGAGCCTACGCCTCCCACGGCCACAGCGTCTGTGCCAAGGGAGCCGGAGCCTTTCCACAGCTCTATCCCTGTGAAAATGTGGAGGTGGACGCCTACACCGTATTTACCAACAAATCTGTAGCCGGGGCCATGCGGGGCTACGGCATCCCCCAGGCCATGTGGGCGGTAGAATGCCACACGGAGGATGTGGCTGCAAGGCTTGGCATGGATCCCCTTGCTTTCCGCCTCCAGAACCTGATGCCAGTGGGCTATACCGATGATTTTTCCAAAAATGAGCTGTATGACGACTCCTTTGGACAGTGCCTGGAAAAAGCCATGGCCGCCATCGATTATAAGCGGAAATATCAGGAATACCAAAACCAGACCGGGGAGGTCCGCCGGGGCATCGGCCTTGCCGTCTTCTGGTACAACACCGCCGTGTGGCCTATTTCCCTGGAAACCTCCTCCTGCCGGATGGTACTGAACCAGGATGGCTCCCTGCAGGTGCAGCTTGGAGAGACGGAGATCGGCCAGGGGGCTGACACGGCCTATACCCAGATGGCTGCCGATGCCCTGGGCGTTCCCCCAGACCATGTCCATGTGGTTTCCTGCCAGGATACGGATGTCACGCCCTTTGGCACCGGAGCATACGCTTCCCGGCAGACCTACACTGCAGGATTTTCCATCCGTCAGACTGCCCTGCTCCTTCGGGAGCGCATCCTGGCCTATGCTCAAGAGCTCACCCGTATGCCAGCCTACAATCTGGATCTTAAGGAGGGACAGATTATCCGCGCCACCGACGGGCGGGTTCTGATGACTTTGGGGGAGCTGGCCACGGAAGCCCTTTACAGTACCGTCCACAGCCAGCATCTGACAGCGGAAAGCACGGCCCAGATCAAGTCCAACGCCTACTCCTTCGGATGCACCATCGCTGAGCTTGAGGTGGACATTCCCCTGTGTAAGATCCGCCTTTTGAACATCGTCAACGCCCACGACGCCGGCAATCTGATCAATCCGGCCCTGGCGGAGGCCCAGGTCCACGGCGGTATGAGCATGGGGATCGGATATGGCCTGTCCGAACGGCTGTTGTTTGATCCTAAGACCGGCCGTGCGTTAAACAACAACCTGCTGGATTACAAGCTTTCCACTTTTATGGATCACCCGCGCCTCCAGGCCGTTTTTGCGGAAAATCCGGAACCCACCAGCGCTTTCGGGACAAAGGCCCTGGGCGAGCCGCCGGCCTGCTCTGTGGCCCCTGCCATCCGAAACGCCCTTTTTCAGGCAACAGGTGTTGCTTTTACGGAAGCGCCGCTGACGCCCCATAACCTGTTTTGCCGGTTTACGGAAGAAGGGCTCTTATAAACATGCCAACAGACAATTTCCAGAACAGGAGGTTCTGATATGTACGATATAAAAGCGCTTTACGAAGCTGCAAGCGTAGAAGACGCTATCCGGCTTCTCACAGAGCATCCGGCAGCGAAAATCATTGCCGGCGGCAGCGACGTCCTGGTTAAGGTCCGGGAGGGACGGCTTGCCGGGGCAGAACTGGTCAGCATCCAGGGCATCGACGCCCTGCGGGGTGTCTGCCTGGAGGAAGACGGCGCCATCCGCATCGGCTCCCTCACCAGTTTTTCCCATATTACCAGGGATCCGGTGATCCAGGATAAAATCAACGTACTGGGACAGGCCGTAGACACCATCGGCGGCCCCCAGATCCGCAACATCGGCACCATCGGCGGAAATACCTGCAACGGCGTAACCTCCGCGGACTCGGCCTCCACGCTGTTTGCCTGGGATGCAATTGTCGAGCTTACCGGACCAGAGGGAAAACGCCAGGTTCCCATCCAGGACTTTTATCTTAAAGCCGGCGTTGTGGATCTCCGGCCCGGGGAGCTTCAGACGGCAATCCGCATTCCCAGAAAATCCTACGAAGGGTACAAGGGCCACTACATCAAATATGCCATGCGCGAGGCTATGGACATTGCCACCCTGGGCTGTTCGGTCAACGTAAAGCTGTCCCTGGATAAACGCGCCATCGACGATGTGCGGATTGCCTACGGCGTTGCCGGCCCCATCCCTGCCCGGGCCCCCCTGGCCGAACAGGCTGCCATTGGAAAGCCCCTGTCTACCCAGGTCCTGGATCAGTTTGCCCAGGATGTCCTTAAAAGTCTCAATCCCCGGGATAGCTGGCGCGCATCCAAGGCCTTCCGCCAGCACATCGCCGTAGTATTGGCCAAGCGTGCCCTGGCGGAGGCTGTCCGTCTTTCGGGAGGTGAAATTTATGAGTAAACAGTACAAGTTAGTTACCTGCACCATCAACGGCAAGCTGATGGAAAAAATGGTGGATGTGCGGGCTTCCCTCACCGACATGCTCCGGGATGATTTCCGTCTCACCAGTGTCAAGAAAGGCTGTGAGGTGGGGGAATGCGGCGCCTGCAACGTAATCATCGATGGAGAATGCTTCAACTCCTGCATCTACCTTGCCGTATGGGCGGAAGGAAAAAACATCCTCACACTGGAAGGACTCGCCAATCCCGACGGGACGCTTTCCGATATCCAGCAGGCTTTTATTGATGAGGCCGCTGTGCAGTGCGGTTTCTGCACACCCGGATTTATTATGAGCGCTGTCGAAATCCTAGAAACCGGTCGGGAACTGTCCGACGAAGAAATCCGCAAACGGCTGTCCGGCCATCTCTGCCGGTGTACGGGATATGAAAATATTTTCCGTGCGGTGAAAAAGACAATGCTTCGAAGGTTGGGGAAGGAAAAAGAAGCGGAGGCCGTATAACGGACCTCCGCAAAATCATGTGCATCCTCCGGGAGGGTTGATCGGCTTTCTCTGTTCGAGCTATTATTCCTACTCAACCTTAATGTTCACGCCATTCACCTTCTGGTATACCCTTTTGCGATTCTTTTCTATCTTTTTCAGAATCTCTTGTTCCAGATCAATACCCAGTATTTCAGATATCCCCAGCAGATAAATTGCCACATCTGCAAGCTCCTCTCCCACCGGTTCCCATCGTCTTACTAAAAATATTTATCAAAATTTCCTTTCGGAAACGGCTGTTCCAAGCCAAGCACCCTCGGCCACAGACCAGTATCATCAATGACAAATCCCATGAGCATCCCCATATGGCTGTGTAAATGCCGAAACTGTGCCAAAATCAGCGTAAAACGACAATATTCACAGTTGACCGGATATTCCAACAATTGGTCGTCTGTCAAACCGGCCAGATACTCCCGTATCTTTTTCTCAATGTTATTCAGATAGGTCTCTATTTCCTTTCGTGAAAGTACTTTGTCGGAAACCACATCTAAATTGTTCAGATCCTTTGTATGAATCGACGGCTCTCGAAAATCGGGATCTCTGGGATTTACATACCACTGGTCCAGGGAATGGAGCATATGATACATGTGCTTCCAACAGGGCATTTCACAATATTCATTATGCCAAAGCTCATCTGGCACACAATCAATCACATTGCGGACTTCCCACATAGCCCGGTCTGTCTGCTCTGCAATTATTTTAACGAAATTCTGTTCCATTATTCTTTTCCTTCGCCCCTTGTCCCCAATGTGGCCTCCATCCAGCATCTCAATAATTTGATCCCGATGCTTCCACCAATATCAATTTCATCCGTTCTCCCCCTATTTTCATTCCATACTACATCGCATATTTTTGATAATATGCTTCCGCCGCTTCCGCATCCAATTGAAAATAATGCTGTAACTTCTCCAAAATACGATTTTTGGAAATATTTTCATCCAGATTTTCCTGTACAAGCGCCTTGATT
>CATJBQ010000140.1 GCA_949738465.1 uncultured Lachnospiraceae bacterium | reverse complement strand
GAGAGGGTGGGATTCGAACCCACGGTCCCTTTCAGGATCACTGGTTTTCAAGACCAGCTCCTTAAACCGCTCGGACACCTCTCCAAAACGTACTGTTCTCAACCAGCGCGAATATTATAATAACATCATTGTCTTTTTGTGTCAAGAGTATTTTTTAAAAAAATTCCGGCAATTTTCAAATCCGACGGCGTTGTGATCTTAATGTTCTCGTAGGAGCCCTCCACCAGCTTGATTTTCCCGCCAAAAACCGTCTCCAACACCATGGCGTCGTCTGTTACGGATACAGTATGCCCGTTTTTTTCCTGCTCAATCAATTTTGTGTAAGCTTCCAGAATCAACGGGAAAAAGAAGGTCTGGGGCGTCTGCATCATCCACAGACTGCTGCGGTTGGGCGTATCTGCCACAAAACCGGCTTCATCGGCTATTTTAATGGTATCCTTCACCGGCATGGCTGCGGCAGCCGCCCGGAAGGTTCTTGCCGCCTCCAGGGTCCGGGCCATGATCTCCTGCGTTACCAGGGGCCTTGCGCCGTCGTGGATCAACACATAATCCGCATTTTCAATGGCCTTGAGTCCTTCATAAACAGAATGATAGCGCTCTTTTCCGCCGGGAACCACCTTTTTTACTTTGTGAAAAAAATAACGATCCACAATTTCCTTTTTACAATAGGAAACTTCTTCCCTGGCGGTTACCAGAATCACCTCGTCCACAAAGCTTTCTTCAAAAGCCTTCAGCGTATAAAACAGAAGGGGACGTCCGCCAAGGTCCAGATACTGCTTGGGCGCCTCCGCCTGCATCCGCTTTCCCTGTCCGGCCGCCAGTACAATGGCTGTAATCTGCTCTCTCATTCCCGTTCCCCCAGCTTCAGATTGGGTATGGCATTGAGATCCAGCCCATGCCGGGTCCCCGCCAGATATTCGTAGTAAGCCGCCGTTCCGATCATGGCCGCGTTGTCAGTGCAGAGGATAGGCGAGGGATGATAAAACCGGATGCCCTTTTTTTCGCAGGCCCGGCGCATGCCTTCCCGCAGCGTCCCGTTGGCGGCCACTCCTCCTGCGATGGCAAACTGATCCAGCCCGAATTCCTCCACCGCCATCATGGCATGGTCGATCAGCACCTGTGTCACCGCATACTGGAAAGAGGCGGCAATGTCCGCTTCCACAATCGCTTCGCCTTTCATTTTACAACCGTTGATGTAATTCAGCACCGCGGATTTCACGCCGCTGAAGCTGAAATCATAGGGCGCATCGGCAATTTTCGCCCTGGGAAAATGAATGGCGCCCGGATCGCCCTCCCTGGCCAGCTTCTCGATCCTGGGTCCGCCCGGATATCCCAGCCCAACGGCCCGGGCCACCTTGTCAAAGGCTTCTCCGGCCGCATCGTCCCTGGTCCGGCCCAGGATCTCATAGGAGCCGTAGTCGTTGACCTTCACCAGGTGGGTATGACCGCCGGATACCACCAGACAGAGAAAGGGCGGCTCAAGATCCGGGTTCTCGATGTAATTGGCGCTGATATGCCCTTCGATGTGATGTACGCCGATCAGTGGCTTTCCGGAAGCATAGGCAATAGCCTTTGCCTCCGCCACGCCCACCAGCAGGGCGCCCACCAGACCCGGGCCATAGGTAACGGCGATGGCATCCATATCCTTCAGGGACAATGATGCCGCCTCCAGGGCCTCCCCGATCACCTGGTTGATCTTTTCGATGTGCTTTCTGGATGCAAGCTCCGGCACCACGCCTCCGTATTGCTTATGCAGCGCAATCTGGGAGGCAATTATGTTAGACAGGACGAACCTTCCATTCCTTACAACCGCCGCGGCCGTCTCGTCACAGGAGCTTTCAATCGCCAGTATTGTGATCTCTTTTTCTTCCATTTTGCATCTCTCCCCGGCAGGCTTAGGGCTGATAAAAACCCAGAATCCGCCAACGGCCGTCCTCGCCCTTGCGCAGGATATAGGTCTGCCTGCTCTGTTCGGTGTCTTTTTTCCCCTTCACGGAATAGGAGGCTCCCACATAGGCGCACTCTGATCCGTTGACCGTTTTTTTCTCCACTTCTTTGCCGGAAGAAACCCGCACGTTAATGATTTCCTTGCTTTCCTTATGAAAATTGTTGATCTCCGCTTTCAGGTCATGCAGGTACGTTTCTTCCGGATTCTGGCTCAGAAGCTCTTCATCCATCAAAAGCCTGGCCTGGGACGCCAGCTTCTCCAGCTCATCGTCGTCCGCACCCTGTCCAAACATACAGAGCAGGATCCTGTTGTACATAAGCAGTACCTCCCGCGGCGTGGACGGATAAGAGCTTTCCAGATCCTTATTTAATAGCTGCTGCATCTCCGTAGGCTGCCCCTGGCTGGTGATCGTGCGATGAGACAGATAATAATAATATCCCACACAGAGGGCCGCGCAAATAACGACCGCAATCACTACATGCAGTTTTTTCTTCATGATCCCACATCCTTTCTTGTCAGCAATTTTTTATTTCATCTTCAAATTCCAGCTCCACCGTCTTCCCGTCTTTCCCCAGACAGGACGATGGAAAAATCTCCTGCACCCTGGGCATATAGTCCTCTCCACGGATCAGCGAGGGGCTGAAATGGGTCAGCCAGAGCTCCCTTACCTGTGCCTCCCGGGCCAGCCGGGCCGCCTCATAGAAGGTCATGTGCTTGTATTGGCGGGCCTTGGCTTCCTTCTCCTTCTCCGCATACATGCCCTCGCAGACAAACAGGTCCGAACCGGCCGCATGCTCCACAATACTCCTGGTCGGCCGCGTATCGGTGGAGTAGGTGACCTTAATGCCTTTTCTGGGCGGCCCCATCACCATGTCCGGCACAAACCGCCTGCCCTCCGCTTCCACCACATTTCCTTTTTGCAGGAGGTTCCAGCATTTTATGGGAATCTCAAGCTCCCTGGCCCGTTCCACCAGAAACTGTCCGGCCCGCTCAATCTCAACGGTATAGCCGTAGCACAGTACATTGTGGTTCACCTTGAAGGCCGTAATCTTATAGCCCTTATGCCGGATCGTCTCCTCCGGCTGGGAAAGCTCATGATACTCGATGGGAAAGGGCAGCTCCGGCGCAATGGTCCGCAAAGCCTCAACCACCCGCACAAGCCCTTTGGGGCCTGTCAGAAAAAGGGGCTCCGTGCGCTCTGCATTCCCCATGGTCAGCAAAATTCCCGGCAGTCCGCTGATGTGGTCCGCATGATAATGGGTAAAGCAGATCATATCGATGGGCTTAAAGCTCCATCCCTTTTCCTTTACGGCGATCTGTGTTCCCTCCCCGCAGTCGATCAGCAGGCTGCTGCCGTTGTACCGCAGCATCAAGGAGGTCAACCACCGTCTGGGCAGCGGCATCATCCCGCCGGTCCCCAGCAAACAAACATCTAACATAAAGTTTCCTTCCAATCTTAAACCAGTTCTGTCATCTCCGTGGAAACAGCCGGAATCCGGAAATTTTTCAAAAGACGGTCATAGCAGTCCTCGCAGAGATTCCATTCCTGCCGGATCCCGTCCTTTCTGGAAAAATACCCCCACTCCTTTGTCACATGGAGATATTCCGCCATCGAAGCCCCCAGATCCTGGCAGAGCTCCTTTCCACAGCCGTTACAGATCCTTTTTGTTGTCATATCCATTCCTCCCAATTCTGGTTTTTACAGCTTCATTATAGACGCTTCCGCCTGGGCATGGATAGTGGGAATTACTGGCTGCGCATCATTACACAGCCGTCTTCTCTGGGATTTTCATAAAAATTCCTGCGGATCCCCGCCACATAAAATCCCTTTTTCTCATATAAATGAATCGCTTCCAGATTGGAAACGCGTACCTCCAAAATCACCTGGCGCACCCCTGCCGCCCGGCTCTCCATCAAAAGCTGGTCCAGCATGCGGCCGCCGATTCCTTCCCTACGGGCCCCCGGCGCTACCGCCACATTGGTGATCTCGCCCTCGTCCGCCCCGCAGTACATGCCGCAGTAGCCTAAAAGTTCCCGCTGCCGGAACGCCGTGAGAAAAATGACGTTCCCCATGGAAAGGGTATCCAGAAATCCCTGGCGGCTCCAGGGCATGGTAAAAATCTCTGCCTCCAGCCGGGCCACATCATCCACATCCTGTGCTTCCATGGGACGGATCACGAGATCGTCCGGTCCCGGACTATTCATGTTCTGCCTCCCGGCTTTCCTGCTGTGCACGGGCTTTCTCCGCCGCTATGCGCTCCCGCTCTGCCTGGGCCAGCCGCAGGTAATCCGGATGATGCTCTGCGGCGGTCTGCACCCTGCCCTGTTTGTAATAGATCAGCCCCAGCGCGGCCACCGCCGCTGCCCGCTGCTTGTTCAGATGGGCCGGCGCGAAGGAGAAGGGTACCTGGCAGTGCTCCCCGATATAATCCCGAAACACCGGGACGCCGTCTCCCAGAAAAATCACGTCCTGTTCAAACAGATTCACCTGTTCTACAATCTCATGGATCCCCACCGCGCATTGGGAAATCAGAATCTCCATGCCTTCTTCACCAAAACGGTAAAGTCCGGTATAGGTCTGGTTCCTGCGGGCATCCATCAGCGGACACACCAGGCTCCTGGCGCCCCATAGATTATAGGCCAGCCCATCCACCGTAGGGACGGAAACCAGGGGTTTTTCCAAAGCCAGCCCCAGCCCCTTTGCGGTGGAAGAACCGATCCTAAGTCCCGTAAAGGATCCGGGGCCGCCTGCCACCGCGATGGCGTCCACCGTTTTTAGGTCCAGTTCGATCATACGGACAATCTCATCCAGCATGGGCAGCAGCGTCTGGGAATGGGTCTTTTTATAGTTCACCGTATATTCTGCCAATAAATTATCGTCTTCTACCACAGCCACACTTGCCACCAGGCCCGAGCTGTCCAGTCCAATCACTTTCACCGCATCCGCCTCTTTCCCTTTATTCTTGGCCCGCCCTTTGGATCTCAATCCGCCGGTAATCGAAGCCCTTTTCCAGATCCTTCTCAATGCGGATCTCCCGACAGCTCTCTGGCAGAATCTCCGGAATCAGATTCCCCCATTCGATCAGGGTCACGCCCTGGCTGCAAAAATAATCCTCATAGCCGATCTCTTCCATCTCCTCCACGTCGCCGATGCGGTATACATCAAAATGGTACAATGGAAGACGTCCTTCCTCATAGACCTGCACAATGGTGAAGGTGGGACTTACAATCGGCTCCGAGATTCCCAGTCCTGCCGCCAGTCCCTGGGTAAACACGGTCTTGCCCACGCCCAGGTCCCCTACCAGGGTATAGACTTCACCGGGCATTGCCTGCTCTCCCAGTTCCTTTCCCAGGGCAAAGGTCTCCTCCCAGGAATTGGTTTCTCTTGTCATATGCTGCTTCCTCTATCTGAGCTTCCGGCGAAAGGACTCCAGCTTTTCCTCAGCCAGCGCCTTCACTGCCGGATACTGTTCTGCAATCTGCTCCATGGGCAGAATGTAAGCGTTCACACGGGTGCTGTAGATCAACATCTGCTTCTTGTTGGAAACCATCCGGTAGATCATCTTCCACTCCAGATCCGCCTGCTGCTCCCCGATGGCCACATGGACCCCCGCCTCGTCAAAGGTGTAATGCATGGGCTCCTTCAGCACCGGCGTCATCAGCATCTGCCGCTTGGAACGCATCTTCAAGGCAGCCGGCGTGTAGACCAGAAACAGCACGCCGAACAGTGCGTATAAAATCGTGTAGGTAACCTCCACCTTGCCGCAGGTCACCGCCGCCACCACCAGCACCAGAATCCCGATTATCGTGGCAAAAATGCCCTGAAAGCCGGTGTAGGCGTGGTGAAGGTTAAAGCGGAACATATCTTTTTCTGTAATTTGAATGGTAGCCTGGGTATTCATCAAGCTCTCTCCTGTCCTGTTTTTCAAGATATCAACAGTTTACCATTTTCTTTCCATTATCTCAATAGAAATTTTTCACCAAAATAACGGCTGGCCGCAAAAAAAGCCGGAAAAGCCGGCTTTTTGCTGAAAACAATTACTGCTGGGTCCCCTTGATTATGGGGGAGAGGGGCTTGTAGACCAGCAGGGTAATGATCACGCTGAACAATCCTTTTACAAAGGTAAATGGCATGTTAAACACCACCAGACACTCCAGAATATTTCTTACCCCCGGGAAAATCAACTGGTACGCCTCCAGAATCGTTTCCTGAGGCATAAAATTGTAATATACCGGATATACGATAAAGTAGTTGGACACAATGCTGACCGCCCCCATCAAGGCCGCTCCGGCAAGGGCTCCCAGAAACGCCGCCTTCTTTCCCTTCCATTTCTTGTATACAAGACCGGCCGGCAGCACGAAGCAGGCGCCCAGAATGAAGTTGGACAGCTCTCCCACTCCTCCGGTGGAGCTCATCAGAAGATGCAGCAGGTTCTTGATCAGGCAGATCACCACGCCGCTCACCGGTCCCATGGCAAAGGAACCGATAAGGGCCGGCAGCTCCGACAGGTCCATCTTAATAAAAGCCGGCATAAATGGCACGGAAAAGTCAAAAAACATCAGAATGAAAGCGATGGCTGACAGCATGGCCGTCATGGTCATCTTGCGCACATTGACGCCCATCCGCCTGCTCTGGCCGGAACCGGCCATGTTTCCTGTGCCCTTTGCATTTTTCAAATTGGATGATACATTTGTAGTACTCATAATCACACGCTCCTTTTTCGTCGTTCTTATGGGTCCGCGCGCATCGAAATGGGTATGTGGGCATCCTGCCCGGAGGGCTTTTTGTGATATAGGAAATCCGAAGGAATTTCCTATGTCAATCGAGTAGGAGAGATTTTTCCCCCTACTCGTGCGCCGGGCGCCCGTCAGCTCTGCTGACATTTTTCCCTGGGGCGCCCGTGTGCATAAAAAGCCCCGGAATCACTTCCGGGGCGCACACTTCACAACGCTGCATACTGCAAATCGATGTCGTCTTCTCTCATCCAGACTATACTGTCGGTTTTGGATTCTCACCATATCAACGGCCCTGGCCGCTCACGGACTTATCCGGATGGGGAACTGGCCCCATGGAATCACCGTCGGTCGGGAATCTCTCCGGCTACGCCGAAAATCACCCTGCCCCGAAGAACTTTATTATTTTATTTCCGGTTTTCATTATAAAACCATCCGTCATCGGTGTCAAGCCTTAATTTTCTACAGCTTCATGGTGAGCTGGATCCGCTTTTTCTGAAGATCCACGCTCATGACCTTCACCTCCACCACGTCCCCCACACTGACGGCCTCCAGGGGGTGCTTGATAAATTTTTCACAAATCTGGGAGATGTGCACCAGGCCGTCCTGGTGGACGCCGATGTCCACAAAGGCGCCGAAATCGATGACGTTGCGGACCGTGCCCTTGAGGATCATCCCCGGCGTTAAGTCCTTCATCTCCAGCACGTCGGTGCGCAGGATGGGACGGGGCATCTCGTCTCTGGGATCCCGGGCCGGCTTCTCCAGCTCCTTGACGATATCCTGAAGGGTGATCTCGCCGATGTTAAGCTCCGCCGCCAGCTTCTTGTAATCAGATACCTTTTTGGAAATGCCCTTAAGCTTCCCGCCCCGGATATCTTCCGGCACATAACCCAGCTTCTTTAGAAGCTCCCCGGTGGCTTCATAGCTCTCCGGGTGGACGCTGGTGGCGTCTAAGGGATTCTTCCCATCCGAGATACGCATAAACCCGGCGCACTGCTCATAAGCCTTGGGGCCCAGCTTTCCCACCTTCAGAAGCTGTGCCCGGGTGAGGAAACGGCCGTTTTCTTCCCGGTAAGCCACAATATTTCTGGCAATGACCTTGCTGACGCCGGAAATATATTCCAGCAGGGAGGCGGAGGCCGTATTCAGGTCCACGCCCACCTTGTTCACACAGTCCTCCACCACGCCGCCTAAGGCCTCTCCCAGCTTCTTCTGGTTCATATCGTGCTGGTACTGGCCTACGCCAATGGATTTGGGGTCGATCTTCACAAGCTCTGCCAGCGGGTCCTGCAGACGCCGGGCGATGGAGGCCGCACTGCGCTGGCCCACGTCAAAATTGGGGAATTCCTCGGTGGCCAGCTTGCTGGCGGAATACACCGACGCGCCCGCCTCGTTAACGATAATATACTGCACCGGCTCCGGGATCTCCTTCAGCAGATCCACGATCACCATCTCCGACTCCCGGGAGGCCGTGCCGTTGCCCACGGATATCAGGGAAATATTGTACTTTTTAATCATCCGCTTTAGGACCGCCTTGGACTCGGCCACCTTGTTCTGGGGCGCCGTGGGATAGATCACCGTGGTGTCTAAAACCTTCCCGGTGGGATCCACCACCGCCAACTTACAGCCGGTACGGAATGCCGGATCCCAGCCTAAGACCACCTTGCCCACAATGGGAGGCTGCATCAGAAGCTGCTCCAGATTCTTGCCAAAGACCCTTATCGCCCCGTCCTCTGCCCGCTCCGTCAGCTCGTTGCGGATCTCCCGCTCGATGGCCGGAGCGATGAGGCGCTTGTAGCTGTCCTCGATCACTGTCTTAAGGGCAGGCGTCGTATGGGGATTCTCCCTGTGGATCACTTTTTTCTCCAGATACATAAGGATCTGCTCTGTGGGAGCCTCCAGCTTCACAGTCAGCACCTTCTCGGCCTCGCCGCGGTTTAAAGCCAGGATCCGGTGGCCTGCCAGCCTGGCAATCCCCTCCTCGAATTCGTAGTACATCTCATAGACGGACTGCTTTTCCGGGTCCTTGACGGACGACAGGATCCGCCCCTGCTTCATGGTGGTCTCCCGAATATATCTGCGGTACTCTGCCTTGTCGGAAATATTCTCCGCTATGATGTCCAGTGCCCCCGCAATGGCTTCCTCCACCGTATGTACTTCCTTTTCCTCGTTGAGATAGGGCGCTGCCTCCTGCTCTAAGGGCTTGTCCGTCATCTGCTGCAAAATAATATCCGCTAAGGGCTCCAGCCCCTTTTCCTTGGCAATGATGGCCCGTGTCCGGCGCTTGGGCCGGTAGGGACGGTACAGATCCTCCACCGCCACCAGTGTCTCAGCCGCCAGAATCTGGCTCTTAAGCTCCGGCGTCAGCTTCTCCTGCTCCTGGATACCGGAAAGCACCTGCTCCTTGCGTTCTTCTAAATTCCGCAGGTATACCAGGCGCTCGTGCAGGTTCCGCAGCACCTCGTCGTTCAGCGAACCGGTGGCCTCCTTACGGTAACGTGAAATAAAAGGGATTGTATTTCCCTCATCAATCAGCTTTACGGCGGTCTCTGCCTGCCCTTTTCTGATCTTCAGTTCCTCTGCCAGCTTTGCAATAATATCCATGCAACTTCCTCCATATTTCCTTGTTTCACTCTATATGCTAGTATAGCGAATTCCCTCTTTTCTTTCAAGTAAAAAAATGGTATCCTGTATTTAGTTTTTCAGGAGGTGTATTTATGGAGCATTCATATCAGGAGTATCCCAACCACATGCCGGATCCCCATTCCCAGGGCTTTGGTATCGCTTCCATCGTTCTTGGAATCGTAGGGATCGCCACCGGCTGCTGCGCTTATCCCTCCATTATCTGCGGCGCCCTGGCGGTTCTGTTTGCCCTGCTTTCAAAGGGCGGAACCATGACGCTGTCGGACCGGGGCAGGGTCGGGATGATCTTAGGGGTCATCAGTCTGGCCATCGGTGTCCTTATGCTGGTGTTTTCCCTGATCTATATGATCCTGACTTTCGGAAGCTTTGCGAATTATATGAAAAATTATATGGATCTACTGGAGCAGATCGATCCCACATACCAGCAGAACATTTTTTATTAGACAGCTTGCCAGCACAATGCCAAGGGCTGCCCACAGATAGAAGTCCCGGTATTTCATGCCGATGGCGATCCGTCCTTTTGACACACGCTCTATGGTCTGGCTGAGCATGAACCAGCCGCCCACCCCAAAGGAATAGGGGACAAAGGGATGATACACCACCGCTTTCCACACCCTGCCCGAAAGCAGCGCAGCAAAGGATCTTGTGCCTCCGCAGCCGGGGCAGTAGAATCCGGTGAGACGCCAGAAGATGCAGACTGGCAGCATTTGGGGGCTTCCCGGGCGCCAGGCTTTCAGCGCCGCGTAAGCCAGAAGGGCCGCAATACAGCACCATCCGATGCAGTACATGACGGTTTCCTCGGTAACTTTTTTTGCCGGACTTTTTCCATTTTTTTGTTCCATTTTCGGTTCACCCTTTTAAATTGAATGAGTTTATGCTATAATTCCTATAAAACCAGAAAGGAGCGCAATTTATGACCAACGGCATCAGCGGTTATGGCGTGTCGCCATATGCCCCTTCCTTTTCGAATCATTTTCCTGCCAGGCCCCAGGACCCGGCGGATCCTTCCGGCGACGATCCCAGGAAGGTGAACGGCTCCGGCAGCCCTAAGGGGGTGGAGGAATGCCAGACCTGTAAGAACCGCAAATACCAGGACGGCTCCAATGAGAACGTTTCTTTTAAGGCGGCCGCCCATGTTTCTCCCCAGGCTGCCGGCAGCGCCGTGCGTTCCCACGAGGGGGAGCATGTCTCCAATGCCTACACCAAGGCGGCCAAGGAGGGCGGGAAGGTCATCCGCGCTTCCGTCTCCATCCATACCTCGGTGTGCCCGGAGTGCGGCAGGACTTACGTATCCGGCGGCACCACCAATACGGCCATCCGGTACGGCAACGAAGAGAACCCCTACGTGAAGAACCTGAAGGCCCAGCAGGCGGAAAGCCTGAAGGGACAGTATGTCGATTACCTTGTTTCCTGATAAATAACGAATTTGGAGTATGACCATGAAACGCAATTCCGCAGAATTAAAACGATTGGCCAGGCAGCACCTTAAGGGCCGCTTTGGCATTCCCCTTGGTGCCCTGGTGGTGTATAATGTGAGCGTCAGCCTTGTGCTGAACATTTTCTCACGGTTCTTAAATATTTACAGCTCCATCCGGAATCTGCTTCTCTACCAGCTTGTCTCCATTCTGGTAGGGCTTTTGGGTACGCTTTTCGTCTGTGGGCTTTACCGTATCCATCTGTCCCTGGCCCGGGGCCAGATGCCGGTTTTTACGGATCTGTTCTCCTGCTTCCGGAGACGGCCGGACCGTTTTCTTTTAGCCGACCTGATCCAGATCGGAATCGCTCTGGTGTGCATGATCCCCTGTTTTGTCTGCTTAAGCCTGGGGTATCTGTACGATGCCCTGCCGCTTCTGGCGCTTGCCCTGCTCCTGGCCCTGGGCGGGCTTGCGGCCGCCATCGTAGCGCTGCTTCCGCTGTCGCTGGTTCTTCTGCTGCTTACCGACCACGATGAGATGGGCGTTACCGAAGCGCTGCAGGAAAGCATCCGTCTGATGCAGGGGAACTGGGGCCGTTACTTTTATCTGCAGCTCAGTTTTTTGGGTCTGGCGCTACTGGGCGTCTTAAGCTGCTACATCGGCCTGCTGTGGGTCCGGCCCTACATCACCCAGACTATGGTGGAATTCTACCGGGAGGCATCCGGGGAGATGGACCGTCCTGTGACAGAAGCTTACAGCAATGGATAACCCCGGCCCGTGCAGAAGAAATATGTCGCTGAGGCGGCGCACAGGCCGCGCGGCCAGTAGGGGAAGAAATCTCCCCTACTCGATTACTTCCAGAAAGGCTTCATGGACGGCTCTGGCCGCTTTGTCTTCTTCTCCTTCGTTTACCAGCACCGTAATGCGGATCTCCGAGGTGGCGATCATGCGGATATTGATGCCTACGTTATAGATCGCTTCGAACATACGTGCGGCCACCCCCGGATTGGACTGGACGCCGGCTCCCACTACGGACACCTTGGCCACGGATTTTTCATATTCGATCCGCTGGGCTGTGATGGACGCTTTGTTTTTCTCCAGCAGGGCCACCGCCTCCTCCACGTCATCTCTTGCAATGGTAAAGGAGATATCCTTGCTTCCCTCCCGCCCGATGGACTGGAGGATCAAGTCTACATTGATGTTCTTTTTTCCCAGCAGGTTGAAGATCTTAAAGGCAATTCCCGGCTTATCCTTCACGCCGATGATCGCCACACGCGCCGCATTCTTGTCTACCGCTACTCCATTAATCAGCATACTTTCCACGTCGGTTTCCTCCTTTACGATGGTTCCTTCTTCCTGGTTCAGGCTGGAACGTACAACCAGGGGGACGCCGTATTTCCTGGCCATCTCCACGGAACGGTTGTGGAGCACCTTGGCCCCTAAGGTTGCCAGCTCCAGCATCTCGTCATAGGTGATCTCTTTCAGCTTCCTGGCATTAGGTACGATCCTGGGATCGGCGGTATAAACGCCATCCACATCGGTATAGATCTCGCAGGCATCCGCGTGGAGCGCCGCCGCCAGCGCCACCGCCGTGGTATCGGAGCCGCCCCGTCCCAGCGTGGTGAGGTCATCGTATTTGTTGACTCCCTGAAAGCCCGTGACAATCACCATCCTGCGCCCGTCCAGCTCATGGCGGATCCGCTCTCCGTCGATCCGCTTGAATCTGGCATTGCCATAGGCGGAGGAGGTATGCATCGCCACCTGGAAGGCGTTGAGGGATTTGCTCGGAACGCCCAGGACTCCCAGCGCCATGGCCATCAGGGCTACCGAGGTCTGTTCCCCTGTTGCCAGCAGCATATCCAGCTCCCGCTTGGATGGGTTAGGATTGATCTCCTTCGCCATCTCAATGAGCTGGTCCGTCGTTTTCCCCATAGCCGAAAGAACCACGACTACGTCATGGCCCTTCCTGTAATCCTCCACGCAACGCTTTGCCACATGAAAAATCCGCTCTTTATCCGCTACGGAGCTTCCACCGAATTTTTTTACGATCAGCATAATTTCCTCCGTCCTATTTCCTGATTCCGGTCAGGAGATATTCCATTAATTCATGGCCCCTGGCAATGAAATTGCCGCTTGCGGCGCCCTCCTGCTCATTGTATTTCCAGCTATGGCTCTGGCGCCTGCTGCTGTCGTACAGCAGATAGGGAACGTCGCCGCCGGTGTGGGTCCGGATGGCAATGGGGGTGGGATGATCCGGCAGGATCAACATACGGAACTCCTCCCCGGCCTCCTCTAAGCCCTTTTTGATGGGCGCGATGATCCGGCTGTCCAGGTATTCGATAGCCTGCACCTTCTTCTCCACACTGCCCTGGTGGCCCATCTCGTCCGGCGCTTCCACATGGACGTAAACAAAATCATAGCCTTCCCGGGTCAGAACGTCCACCGCCGCCCGGGCTTTGCCCTCGTAGTTGGTGTCCAGGCCGCCGTTGGCTCCTTCCACCAAAACCACATGCATGGAAGCCCCCACCGCGATCCCCTTTAAAAGATCTACCGCAGATACCATGGCTCCCCGCTTTTGGTATTTTTCTGAAAAGGAGCTTAAGGCAGGACGTGTCCCTGCGCCCCAGAACCAGCAGGAATTGGCCGGGCGCAGGCCCTGTGCCTTCCGTTTCCGGTTCACCGGATGATCCGCCAGGATCTCATAGCTTTTCTCCATCATGGCCCGCAGAATGGGGTCCCCCGGCAGATGCTGGCCGATGGTCTGGCCCAGCACGTCGTGGGGCGCTGTCAGCTCCTGTACCTGGCCATGATCCCAGATCAGAAGATGGCGGTAGCTGGTTCCCACATAAAACCGGTAGATGTCATTCTCCAGCTCCCCGCGTACTGCCGAAAGCAGCTCCGCCGCCTCCCGGGTGCTGATCTCGTCGGCGCTGTGGTCGATGATCCGGCGCTCCCCGTAGGTATCTTCTTCCTCCGAGAGCGTTACGATATTACACCGCAGCGCAACGTCTGTCTCCTTCATCTCTACGCCGATGCTGAGGGCCTCCAGGGGAGAACGGCCCGAGTAATACTTCCGGGGATCGTACCCCAGCACCGATAAATTGGCCGTATCGCTGCCCGGCTTCATCCCCTCCGGGATGGTGTGGACCATGCCGATCTCGCTGACGGCGGCCAGCGCATCCATCACCGGCGTCCTGGCATATTGAAGGGGCGTCTGGTTCTCAAGCTGGGCGATGGGAAGATCTGCCATCCCGTCTCCCAGTATTACGATATATTTCATTTCTTCGTCCTCTAATTCAAATTCCTGGCTCCGGATCCGTTATTCTACGCGGATCATCTGAAGGATATTGCTTAAGGCGGCTGCCTTTTCCTCGTAGACGGCTTCCGTCATGACGCCCGTCAGCACGCCCATCTCCCCCGGCACGTCCGGCAGGCAGATATATTCCACATTGCCAAAGGCTTCCTCCACAGCTTCCCTGCTGTCGGTGGTCCGCAGGAAAAACCGCCGTTCCACCTTCCGGTAATCGGAGAGGGTATGCACCTTACTGCTCCAGCCTGACATCACGTCCCGGCCTTTATTCTTGACAATCTCCACGATATCGGCAGCCACCGCGCTGGCCGTTGGAAGCTTCCCGGCTCCGCTTCCGTAAAACATGCCGTCTCCCAACACGTTCCCATGGACAAATACCGCGTTGAACACGTCGTCCACGTTGTAGAGGGGATGAGACTTTGGCAGCATCACCGGGGCCACCATGGCGCAGTAGCCGTCCTGGCACCTGCGGCTCTGGGCCAGCAGCTTGATGACACGGTGGATGGCCTTGGCGTACTTGATATCCACCGCGGAAATCTTCGTGATGCCTTCCTTGTGCACTTCTTCAAAATTCACCTGCTCCCCGCAGACGATGGAGGTAAGGATCGCGATCTTCCTGGCCGCGTCGTCTCCTTCCACATCGGCGGTGGGGTCTGCCTCCGCATAGCCCTTCTGCTGGGCCTCCTTTAAAACCTCGTCAAAATCGGATCCAAAATCGCTCATCTTGCTGAGCATGTAGTTGGTGGTCCCGTTGAGGATCCCGGTGATCTCCTCCACCACATCGGCGCTGAGAGAGGTATTTAAAGGACGGATAATGGGAATTCCGCCGCCTACGCTGGCCTCGAACAGGAAATTCAGCCCCCGCTCCCTGGCAAGCTCCATCAGCTCGGCCCCGCATTTTGCCACCAGGGCTTTGTTGGAGGTGGCAAAGCTTTTTCCGGCCAGAAGCGACGCCTTGGCAAAGCTGTAGGCGGGCTCCACGCCGCCCATGGCTTCCACCACCGCCTCAATCTCCGGATCCTCCGCAATCACATCGAACTGGTGTACGATCTTGGGCTGTATGGGATCCCCTGGGAAATCCCGCAGGTCAAGTACATATTTGATCTCGATTTCCTCTCCGGCCTTCCTGGCAATGCTTTCGCGGTTGACGGAAAGCACTTCTGCCACGCCGGAGCCTATGGTTCCATATCCTAATAATGCAATCTTCATTCTTTGGTTACTCCCTTGCTAATATTTTCAAATAATGAATTCCTGTTTCCTGTTCGATCTGGTCCACCATCAAGGAAATGTCCCCGGTATTGGGCAGCACGTCGATGCTCAATGTCAGCGACGCCACCCCGTTGATGGGGATGCTCTGATGAATGGTCAGGATATTGGCCTGGTATTCGGCAATGGTCTTAAGAACTACCGACAAAAGACCCGGCTCATCATCCATCTGGATCACCATGGTGATGGTCTTCCCCTTGGCATTCTCATGAAAGGGAAAAATATCATCCTTGTATTTGTAAAAGGAGCTGCGGCTGATACCCGCCTGTTCTGTGGCCTCCTGAACAGATTCTACCCGTTCGGAATCTAAAAGCCGCTTGGCCTCCACCACCCGGAGCAGAACCTCCGGCACCGCCTTCTTCTTCAATACAAAATATTTTGTCTTGTCTTCCATGCTGTCCTCCCACAGATGTTTGCGACACAAATACATTTGTCTTCATAAGGAAGATAGTAACACATTTGATTTTGGAATGCAACCTTTATTTTGTGCCCCCTCCTGCTTTAGAACTTCCGGCTGCCACCTCCGGAGGTCCGTCCGCCGACGCCTTTATGGACGGTACTCCGGCTGCCGCCGCTGCTGCTTTTGGGCGGGTCCCTGGGGATACGGCGGTGGGTCACCACCTGGTTGACCAGGGTATCCTTCCTGTCTGTCAGCGTAAGACTCCCGTTCTCACGGCAGGAATACGTATAGCCGCCCCATTTGAGGCGGTATTTTCCGATGATGGCCGCCGCGGTGATGCCGCCCGCCGCCAAAGCCGCCACCAGGGCCACCACTGCCTCTAGGGGCGTAATGCGCCTGGGCTTTTTGTATGGTATGATTTCCCCGGTGTCTTCGTCGTAGGTATACTGGTCCTTGGGAATCCCCTGTTCAAAGGCCCGGCCGCATCCGGTAAGCATCAACTGCAGGCACTCCTTGTAGCTGCCGTCGCTGACAGCCTCCCAGGCTTCATCCAGAATCCCATCGATCCTCTCGTCCGTCAGATAGAAAATAGCCTTCCCGAAGGTACGCAGCACGATCTCCCGGTTGTCCATATCGATCATGCAGATGACGCCGTCGTCGCTTATACAATTCTGATCGAACATAAGTTCTGTATAGGCGGTAGCATCCTTCCCCGCCGCATCCGCTGTGGTGGCCGCCATAATGTCCCAGCCGGTTTCGCTTTCCAGCCCCACAATCAGATCCGTCAGAGCAGAGATCTCATCCTCCGTCAGCAACCCGGCCTCATCCGCCACCTGGGGCGCTTCCTTCGCCCACACCAGAACCGGCAGAAATCCGGTAAGCAGGACTGCCAGAAGGCAGCCTAAGAAAAACTTTTTTCTCATATCAGATAGCCTCCGATCAAAAACAGGATCAGCACAGCCAATGCCACGATTCCGCTTAGGATCCCGATTTTTTTGTAATCCACGGGCAGCTCTCCATAGACGTTTCCGTTCTGGCCGTTCATGGCATAGTAATACATTTTTCCGTTCCGGGCCTTGTAGGTAAGGGCCCATACCGGAAGCAGCAGGTAGGACCAGGCCTCCGATTTCGTTTTACAGGTGTGGCTGTTTTCCGACACGCTGGAATAACCGCTGATGGTATCCCGGAGCATCTGCCTTCCATAGCCTTCCGTCTCCCTGCCCACCTCCGGCGCATAAAATGCCTGCTCGATATCCCGCTTTTCTGCCTGGAATCCGGAAAGATATCCCATGTGAAACTCTTTTTTTCCATTTAGGTCATAGGGCAGCACGCCCTGGGCCAACTGGTGGTCCGCCTTTTTTAGCGCATTTTTGGTGATCCCCCCAAGGTGCACGGTACCGCTGCGCTCTATGGCGTAGGTCTTGGTCTCCGTGTACTCCATTTCGCCGCTGCGCCATACCCGGACCTGCCTGGCCTGCGCATCCAGCCTTCCCTCCAGCTCGCATTCGTAGACCCAGTAGGGAAAATAGATCCCCGACAGCTTTTCAATCTGCTGCTTTTTAAAAAACGCCCTGGGGATGAACTTCCTGCTATGTACATAATCCAGGAAACGCTTCCTGGCCTGCTCCTTGTCGATGGCGAATGGAATCACATGATCCGGCAGATATTCGCCGGAAAGCCGCCCGGACAGCACCACCGGATTGTGGCAGTAGTAGCAGAAGGTGGCCGCCGTTGTGGCATCGGTCACCACCTGGGCGCCGCAGCTTGGGCAGGAGTATACCACAGCCTCCTCCCGGGTTCCTTCTGCCGTATCTTCCCCGTCCGAAGATGCGGCAGAAGGCGCAGGCTCCGCTTTCTGCTCGCTGGCCGCGTCCGGCTTCATGGCTTCCAGCTCCTGCTGGGAAAAGCGGCTCATGCAGTATTCACATTGATAGTTCTGGGAGGCCGGATCAAACACCAGTTCTCCATCGCAGTTGGGACATTTATAACTGATCACTGCCATTTTATTTCTCCTTATTGTCCTGGGAACATCCTATCGCCCTTATGCTCTGGGCTTTCCGCAGTTACTGCAGAACTTTCCCTTGTTCACAGCCCCGCATTCACAGGTCCACTCTGCCGGCATCATGGGCTTTCCGCACTCGCTGCAGAACTTCCCCTTGTTGACCGTTCCGCACTCGCAGGTCCACTCTGTGGAAGGGGCAGGCGCCGGTTTGCCGCATTCGACGCAGAATTTTCCCTGATTGACTGCTCCGCATGCACAGGTCCAGCCGGATGCTCCTGCCTGGGACGGCGCTGCCTGGGAGCCTGCAGGTGCCTGCTGCGCCTGCTGGTTCATCTGGGCCTGCTGCATCTGCTGGTTCATCTGCATCTGCTGCAGATTGGTGGCCGACGCTGCTCCGGTCATGCTGCTTCCGGCATTCATGGCCATTCCCATGCCCATAAAGCCCGCCATGGCTCCGTTGGCATTGCCTCCGGCCGCTTCTAACCCCCGCGCCATATGGCCCTGGAGATATCCTTCCCGCACCGTAGGATCGGACAGCATCGCGCCTTCATTGCGCATATTGATCAGCTTCTGGGACTCCTCGTCGTAGGAAATGCTAGCCACACCCACGGCCAGAACCTCCATGCCCCGAAGCTGCTTCCAGTTCTCGTCCAGAATATCGGACATATAGCGGGAAAGCTCCATGCCCTTGGAGGGAACAAAGGAGATCCGGATCCCCTCCGCCGACATCTGGTTCACCGCCGCCTGGAAGGCTTCCATAAACTCGGAGATATACTGCTCGTTAATATCCTCGATGTTGACATGCTCCCTGTTTCTGGGAACCGCCTCCTGGTAAAACTTCAGAGGATCCGTGATCTTGATGGAATAGCTTCCGTGGGCCCGAAGGAACAGTTCCGCATTGTAAAAGCTGTCGAAATAGTTGATGGGATTGCGGGTGCCAAACTTGATGCCCTTAATCTCCTGCAGGTTCAGGAAAAATACCTGCTGCTTCGTGGGCGTCTGGCCGCCAAAGCGGACACGATTCAAAGACTCCTTTAAGGTATCCTTAAACTGCCCGTTGAAAAAGGAGGGAAGCGCGGAATTATCCACCTTATAATAGCCCGGCTCTGCGGTGTAATCCACAACCTTTCCGCCGTCCACCAGCATCATGAACTGGTTGTCGTATACGTGAATCACGGAGCCGTTGGACACCGTACTGTCGGTTCCCTTCACGTTCTGTCCCTTACGGATCTTGACTCCACTGGTAAAAACGGTCCGTTCTCCCATGTCGTCGGGCTCATAGACCTCCAGCCACTGATCTGCCAAACTGCCTGATACTGCCTGTGTTACTGCTTTGATAATTCCCATAGGAACTCCCTCACTTTCTTAAATGCTCTGATAATCTACCTGGTAATAACCGCTAATGGACCATACCTGTATATTGACCGGTATCACCTCTGTCCCGCAATATTCACAGAACTTGACCCCCAGCTTTGTAATGGGCGCGCCGCAGTTGGGGCAGTTTACCCCCACGGCGTCGCCGGCGCCGGCCCGCGCGGCGTCCTGTACGTACATCAGTTCGATGTTGTACTTTGTCTGCACCGGCAGCTTCCTGCCGCCCCAGATCACCTTGCCGGCCCGTTCCTTATAATGGATATGCCCCACCGCACTCTGGAGGGTAATCACACAGGTGCCGTCTTTTTTCTCATACCGTGCAATCCCCGTATTATGTATCCGGACCTGCTCATAAACCTCCCGGATCCCGGCTCTGGCATTGTCCGCGATCTGGTTCTCCACCTGCTGGCGGAACTGGGCAAACCCTCCCCGGATCCTGGCGCCGTCCCCTGCCGAAACGGCGTCAAAGGCCAGAAGCAGCAACTGCTCCGCCTTCCTGCGGAATTCCTGCCAGTTAAACTCCGGAAAATCCTCCTGAATGAGCGGTTCATAAATCCGCGTCATGCCGGAAACGGACTTGGGCGTCTCGGCCAGCATCTCCTCCTGCCACTTCAGCCCTTCCGCCAGGCTGTCGGCGCCAAATACCTGGCGGGAAAAACGTCTGACCCTGCCCAACAGGAGGCAGATCAGAATCCCCACCACAAGGACAACGCCCGCACCTAGCGCCAAAGGGATGAATGCATCCATTTTTAACCACCTGCCTGTTCTGCGCTGTTTTTCTGCCCCAGGCTGCACCATTTCAGGTATGCGTTGATAAACGAATCAATATTCCCGTCCATCACGCTGTCCACATTGCCGCTCTCAGCGTTGGTCCGGTGATCCTTCACCATGGTATAGGGCTGCATCACATAGGAGCGGATCTGGTTGCCCCAGCCGATCTCCGTCACCTCACCGCGGATATCTGCCGCCTTCCTGGCATTCTCCTCTTCCTTCAGAAGATACAGCTTCGCCTTCAGCATCTGCATCGCCTTATCCTTATTCATATGCTGGGACCGCTCATTTTGACACTGCACCACGATGCCGGTGGGCAGATGGGTGATACGGATGGCCGATGAGGTCTTGTTGATGTGCTGTCCGCCGGCCCCGCTGGAGCGGTAGGTGTCGATCCGAAGCTCATCCTCATTGATCTCAATGTCAAGGTCCTTCTCGATATCCGGCATCACATCGCAGGATACGAAGGAGGTCTGCCGCTTTCCGGCTGCATTGAAGGGTGAGATCCGCACCAGACGGTGCACGCCCTTCTCCGACTTGAGATACCCATAGGCATTCTCTCCCCGTACCTCGAAGGTTACGGACTTTAAGCCCGCCTCGTCCCCATCCAGAAAATCGATCATCTCTACTTCCAGCCCGTGGCGCTCCGCCCAGCGGCGGTACATGCGGTACAGCATGGAGGCCCAGTCGCAGGACTCCGTCCCGCCGGCCCCTGCATGCAGGGATACAATGGCGTTATCCCCGTCATATTCCCCCGACAGAAGGGTCTTGATGCGGATGGCCTCAAAGGTGGCCTCAAACTCCGCTAAGGCTTCCTCAATCTCCGGGATCAGGGAGGCGTCATTTTCCTCATATCCCATCTCCAGCAGCGTCTCGATGTCCTCGAACTGTTGTTCTAATCCCGCATAGGTCTCCACATCGTCCTTAAGACTCTTTAAGCGCTTCATTTTCTCCTGGGACGCATACGGATCATCCCAGAAATCCGGCGCTTCCATCTCTTTTTCTAACTCCTGGATCTTGTGCTCTTTGTTCGCCAGGTCAAAGTGAATCCCTCACTTCCACCAATGGTCCCGTATAGTTGTTCAAGGTATACTTGAACTGGTCTAATTCAACCATGAATGTCACCTCTTTCTGTGTATTAGTTTATGATTTGCCTGACAATGTAGGATTGTCGATACTGTGTTGGGCAAATGTCATAACCTGTATTCCTCTTTGTTCCGGCTCCGGATCTAAGTGCTTCTAAATGTTCCGGGGCCGTTGTCTGGATCCTGGACGCAACCGCCCTCTATGCGACGTCCTGTCGCAGATCGGGCTTCCGCCGCCATTCATGACGGCGGATTGCTGGCAACGCACAGAACATTAACAAGCACTAAGATCCTGCGCAAGTCGCAAATAGAAATACAGGTTATGGCATTTGCCAATTCCAGTATTGGCAGGCCGCCATTTGGCAGGCGGCTCATAACATCAGCCAGCCACTGGAAGGCCGGCCACTGCTCCGCTCACCTGCCAGTCCCTGGAGGGGCCGGCCACTGCTCCACCCCAAGGTGTAGAATGGCGCCAGCCACTCAAACGAGGCATTTTGTAACTGAGATTGGCAAATGGGACAAATGGCATTTCACGCAGCGACTGTGACGAAGCTTAGAGCCTCTTAATGTTCTGTAAGCCTCCAGCAATCCGCCGCCATGGGCGCTAATCGTCCGGGGGACGATTGTTTAGCGCGGACCGAAACGGAGTGTAGAACGGCGGCGGAAGCCCGGACCGCGACAGGACGTCGCGTCCCGGGCGGTTGCGTCCGGCCTCCACGAAAAACCTCAGAACATTTAGAGGCTCTTAGCTTCAGAACCGGAGCTGAGAGGAATGCCATTTGTCCCATTTGCCCACCACAGTCTGCAAAACTCCCCTCATTTGCCCGCTGCCCGCCTACACCTTCAAATGCTTACGAATGGTCAACCGGCTCCCCACAAACCCGATTCCTACCCCGAGGATCAGAGACACCGGCACAAGCGTGGAGAACACCTGGTTCACCGGCAGGAACTTCAGCATATTGGAAAGCCAGATAAACTTATCCGCCACATAGACGATGAGCCGGCTGTACATAAAATACAGAAGCACCAGGGGAATGGCTGCCCCGATCAGGCCGATGAGGATTCCCTCCACAATAAAGGGGGAACGCACAAAATAATCCGTAGCCCCGATCAGCTTCATAATGGCAATCTCCTCCCGCCGCACCGTAATTCCGGTGGTTACGGTATTGCTGATCAAAAACACCGCCACACACAGCAGGATCAGGATGATGCCCGCCGACACATACCCGATCAGCCGATTGAAATCCGTCAGGGTATTGGCGGCGACGGCAGAGCTGCGCACCTCCCGCACTCCCTCCATGGACTCCAGATAGGTCACCAGGGAACTCTGCATGGAAACATCATTCATATAGATCTCATAATGGGAGCTCTCCGCCAGAGGGTTATCGTCCATAAAGCCCTCCATCATATCCTCGGCTCCATAAAAATAATCCACCCGGAAATCCTCCCAGGCTTCCTCCGCCGTCACGAAAACCTTCTGGGAGACCTCGGCCCGCTTATCGATCTGGGCTCCGATCTCATCGATCTGCTCCTGGCCTAAGCCCTCGTCAAAAAACACGGTCACCGCCATCCCCGACTCAACCTCCTGCACAATGGTCTGGAAATTCATCACAATGGCATAAAACAGGCCGAACAGGAAAATACAGGCCGACATAGTAGCAATGGACGCCAGGGAAAAAACCTTATTCCTCCAGATATTCTTCACACCCTGTTTCAGGGTATAGATAAAAGTGCTAATCCTCATAGCCTTCACCTATACGCACATCGCCCATCTGCTCATCGCTGACGATAACGCCTTTCTTCATCGTAATGACACGCTTTTTCATCGCCTTGACAATCTCAAGGTTGTGGGTCACGACTACAACAGTAGTCCCTCTTTGGTTAATCTCATCCAAAAGCTTCATGATATCCCAGGCATTGTGATTATCCAGGTTCCCGGTAGGCTCATCCGCCAGAAGGATCTTGGGGTTGTTCACCAGGGCCCGGGCAATGGCCACCCGCTGCTGCTCCCCGCCGGAAAGCTGGGCCGGGTAGGACTTATACTTGGCCGCAAGCCCCACCATGGACAGCATCATAGGCACCCGCCGCTTGATGGTCTTGGTGGGCGTGGCGATCACACGCTGGGCAAAAGCAATATTTTCATAGATATTCCGGTCCTTCAGCAGGCGGAAATCCTGAAACACAACGCCGATATTGCGCCGGAACCGGGGAATCTGCTTGTGGCGGATCTTATTCAACGGCTTATTGTTGATGGTAATCACACCCTCCGTCGGCTCAAGCTCCTTAAGGAGCAGCTTAATCAGCGTAGATTTTCCGGAGCCGCTGTCCCCCACAATAAAAACAAACTCCCCCTCCTCAATGTGCAGGCTGACATCATTCAGCGCGGGAATCCCTGCCGAATATGACTTGCTGACATTCTCCAGTACGATCATGACAGTCCTCCTAAGCTTCTAGTAATCCAGTGTCTCCATGTATCTCATGTATTTTACCACCATCAGGGCGATCTTAAAGGTAATGGCGTCCTCGAACACCCGAAGGTCCAGCCCGGTGCTCTTCTGCAGCTTATCCAGCCGGTACACCATGGTATTGCGGTGGATATAAAGCTGGCGGGAGGTCTCCGATACATTCAGGCTGTTCTCGAAAAACTTATTGATGGTAACTAAGGTCTCCTCGTCAAACTCATCCGGCGACCTGCCGTCAAAAATCTCCTTGATAAACATCTTGCACAGCGGTATGGGAAGCTGGTAGATCAGCCGCCCGATGCCAAGGGCCGAGTAAGCGATGATACTGCGCTCCTCGAAAAAGATCTTTCCCACGTCCAGGGCCATCCGCGCCTCCTTATAGGAACGGGACACCTCCTTGATTTCCCCCACGATGGTTCCGTAAGCAATGTGGATCTCACTGCGCTCATGGTCGTTAAACAGATTCAAAATCACCTCCGCCGTCCTGCCCAGGTCCTCGTAATCCTCATTCTCCGCCACTTCCTTCACCACAATGATATTCTTCTCATCCACCGCCGTGATGAAATCCCTGGTCTTGCCGCCAAAAAGGCTGCGCACCCGTTCTAACTCGTTGCCGTCCTTCTCCCGGTTGGTCTCCACAATATAGACCACCCGGCGCACCTCCGTATCGATATGCAGCTTCATGGCACGGTTATAGATATCCACCAGCAGCAGATTGTCCAAAAGCAGATTCTTGATAAAATTATCCTTATCAAAACGCTCCTTGTAGGCAACCAGCAGGTTCTGGATCTGGAAACAGGCAATCTTCCCGATCATATAAACCTCCTCGCTGTCTCCCTTCACCAGAAGAATATATTCCAACTGGTGTTCATCAAATACCTTAAAAAACTGACAACTGGCAACTACCTGGCTGTCCGCCGGTGAATCCACAAAAGCCCGCGCCGGCGGAAGATATCCGTCCGTATCCGGAAATGTGGAAGCAAGGACCTTCCCTTCCGTATCTATAATACATAAATCCATTCTGGTGATGCCCTTCAATCCGTCGATAATGTTCTGCAGAATCTGATTCGATATCATTTGCTCCACTCCTTCTCTCTGTTCTTTGCTTTTGACTATACAACTTTCACAAATTTTTCCTTACTTTTCCAAGGATTTTCAAAGGGACAAAACGCCTTACCTTATATTTTAATGCAAAATTACAAAAAAAGAAAGAGGAAATACATAGAATTTATGCATTTCCTCAACTTTTTTTACAAAAAAACCGCGAAACACCTTATAGACATAGTTCACAAAAGGGTTTATTCGCTGCTATATTCCAAAAAACCTTCTCCCAGCACCTCCCGGACGTCATTTACTATCACAAAAGCATGCTTGTCAATATGCATGACCAGCTCCTTGACCGCCACAATCTCCTTCCTGGAAACCACACAATACAACATGCACTTCTCCTCACCGGAATACATGCCCCGGGCGTCTAAGCCGGTCACTCCACGGTCCAGATGATCCATGATGCTGTCGGCCACCTCCTGGTACCTGCTTGTTATGATAAAGGCCGCCTTGGAATAATGGAAGCCCTCCATCAGCCCGTCGGAAATCTTGGAAACGATAAAAATAGAAGCCATCGCGTAGAGGGCCGGCTGGATGCCAAACACATACAGGCCCACCAGCACGATCAGCCCGTCTAAAATCTGCATAATCTGGGCAATGGAATAATGGCGCAGCCTGTGCTGGATCAGCGCGGCCACCATATCCGTGCCACCGGTGGTAGCCCTTGCCAGCAGGATCAGTCCAATACCCACACCGGTAACGACGCCGCCAAAACTGCCGCCAGGATATAATCATCGCTCACCAGCGCCGCCTTGGGCAGAAAATACAGCCACACCGACAGCAGAACCGTGGCTACAACCGTCCTTCCGATGAAGCTTCTGCCCTTCACCCGCCAGGCAATCAGGAATACCGGGATATTCAGCACCAGATTGGTCAGCCACAGGGGGATGCCGCCCTCAATATAACCGCTTGTTATATTTTTCACAATGATGGCGATTCCGGTGAAGCCCCCCGTCACCAGATTGATGGGATCGTAAATATTCTGGATTCCCACCGCCATCAGTCCGGTCCCTAAAACAATCATTACCCAGGGCAGCCAGACCCGCTTTTTCGAATCATATTTCATCTTTTCCCTCATTCTTATTGTATTTTGCCAGCAGCCGGTGCAGAATCCCGCGATGCCGGAAGCCGCGAAGCAGACGGACCAGTGTGGATCTGCCTGCCTCCCTGGCATAATCCGCCCCCAGCCCGTACCAGATACTGGCGTTCATCCGGCTGCGGTTTTCCATAAGAAAATACTCCTGCCGGGGCGTGGGCAGCACAGACAGCACCACATCCGGAGAAAGTGTGTTGATCTCGTTCACCAGCCTGTCCACATCACCGCCGCAGCCTTCCAGCGCCTGGCTTCCCATCAGCTTCAGCCTCTTATAGTATTCCTGCAAAAAATCCTTTAATACATCTACCTGGGCCACACCGTCTCCCACCAGATAAATACTCCGGCCATCCTGCTCCAGCTTTCTCATAAATTCGGTAAAAAACTGGTGCTCAACGGTCTCACGGATCCGCTGGGGCGAGGTGATTCCGGCCGCCCGCAGCAACTCCCGGTCGGCCGGAATCCGAAGATCCAGAGCCTCCACGCTTCGCTTAAGCTGCTCGTCCTCACCGGCCGCCACCAAAAGCTCCAGGGGAACTGCCTCCACCGTATTCATTACCGAATTATCCCAGTAGCCCTCAATCCGCTCCAAGGCTTCCCGCACCGTCAGGTTGTCCAGCCAGATACCGGCTATCTCCATCTTCTCGCTCATAGTTCACCTGCTTACGCATTTTCATTGCTATCTCTGTTGAAGTATACCAAAATCGCCATGCTTTTTCAACTGTTTTTCCAAGCTATCTGAAAATTATAATGTCAACACATTTTTCGACTTTTTAAGACAAAATCGTATTTTTATCACTACTATACAAAACATATATTCGTTTTCCAACCTATGTAAACCTGTCTTTTTTTCCACTTTTTTGTGGATAATGTGTATAACTTCGTGTATAACTCTGTTTTTCCGATAAAATCGGATTTTTCATTGTGGATAACTTTTTCTGTATTTTGCAGGATTTTTCATTCATAAGACCGTATGTTCTTCGATTTTTTTTCTTTTGTGCAAATTGCTTTTTTTGATTTTTCCGGGTTTTTTTGTTGATGAAAAATTCACTTTTTTATGTCCAATGTCGCAAAAAAGGACCCGGACAAAGACTGGATCTGCCTCTCCGCTGCACCCGGCAGATCCCCAGAAAATGGGAAAAGGAAGCACGCACCGCGCACTTCCTTCTCTTATGTATCCCTTATGTAACACTCACCGTTCCATCAGCGTACCTAACAGAACATTCACCGTTCAATAAGTATATGTACTAGAAAATTCTTCTTACCGTAATAATGTTCTTGTAATATGCATTGCCATACTTGATGCCCGTCTCTGGTGTGCTGGCATGTACAATGGAACCGTCTCCAATGTAGATCCCCACATGACCGCTGTAGCAGACAATATCGCCAGGCTGCATATCAGAGGCGCTGACCCCGTAGCCTACGCTTCGAAGGGCTGTAGAATTATGGGGAAGACCCACGCCAAAGGCTCCATATACTGCCATAACAAACCCGGAGCAGTCCGCGCCGTTGGTAAGGCTGCTGCCGCCATATACATAGGGATTACCCACAAACTGGCAGGCATAGCTGGCAACATCCCATCCGCTTCCACCAGTGGGCGGATTGTAAGTCTTGGCGCTTCCCACCTCGCTGTTGCCTGAGGAAGATCCTGAGCTGGAACCAGAGCTGCTCTGACGCTGCGCTGCTTCCCTCTCCCTGCGGGCTTCCGCCTCGCGCTTCAATCTGGCTTCCTCTTCCTCCTTGGACTCCGCCACCTTGAAGAAGTTGGTGCAGTGCACATACTGTGCGGAAACATAGCCCTCGCCTTCCTCGGTGGATACCTGAATCCACTCCGGCTCCTCATTTACAACAATCAGTACATCGTTCTCGCCTACTTGTCCCAGAACAGTGCCTTCTGTGGTCTTATCATCACGGATATTCAGATTCTCCACATCCACAATGGCTACCCGGGTGCTGATGGACCTGGCAAGCTCCTCGTCATTGGCTGTGATAAACTCCTGCTTGATATAGCCTTCACAGTTACCGGAATGGATCTTATACCACTCGCCCTCGGTTCCAAGGATCGTCACTGCGGACTTGGCATAAAGCTTGCCCACCACGTCGCATTCGGTATTGGCTTCGCTTCTGATATTCACATAAGAATCCTCGTTCACATTGGAAACACCGATATCCGCAAACTCCGACTTCACCTCCGGCTCCGCGGCCTCAGCCGTCTGGGGCTCTGCGCTCTCCTGCTCCGGAGCAGCCAGAGACGTCTGGTTCTCCTCAATCTTCTCTGCCAGATACTGGGCAAAGTTGCGGTCACTCCCCGCTGCGGCGCTGGTCTCCGACACATTGGTCTGCGCTACGATCTCGGCAAAATTCACCCCTGCCGACACGGAAGCTTCCGCTACAAAAGAACTGCCGGAAATCACTACGGCCCCCGCCACGCAGCATGCTGCAACTCTGACCTTCCTGCGAATTGAATTACGATTCATAAGTAAAGTACCTCCCACTGGATGCTTTTGTTTTATTGTCAACTGATTTGTTACGAATTTATTACATTTGTTACATGGTTATTATAGCAAAGCAGCCCCCACCTGTCAACAACCAATTTTTACAAATTTGTTACGGACAGATTCCACTTTTTTATAACATATTTAAATAGGCTTCCACTGCCGTAATCGCATTGGCCCCGTCTGCAGCCGCAGTAATCACCTGGCGCAGCGGCTTGGTGCGGATATCTCCTGCCGCAAAAATCCCCGGCAGGCTTGTGGCTGTGTCCTCACCCGCCCTGATATACCCGGTTTC
>CATJBQ010000139.1 GCA_949738465.1 uncultured Lachnospiraceae bacterium | reverse complement strand
GGTTACCACATAATCAATATTATGTGGTACAGGCGCAAAAACGGGAGTGAGGAGCAAAATGACAGAGAAGGAATTGCACAGGCTTCGCAGGCAGGATCTGCTGCAGCTACTGTTGTCACAGGGGAAAGAAGCGCTGGCGCTCCAGGCAAAGCTCAACAATACCGGCGCCGCTCTGATACAGACAAAGGCCGGATATGACAGGCTGAAGGAGAAGCTGAATGATAAGGATGCCCTCATTGAGAAGCTGAAAGGCCGGCTGGATGACAAGGATGTGCGCATCGGTGAGCTTCAGACAGAGCTTGAGGCTTTGAGGCTCAGACGGAAGATCGATCTGGAGGAAGCGGGCTCCATCGCGGAAGCGGCCCTTAAGATTAACGGGATTTTCGAGGCGGCGCAAAAGGCGGCGGACCAATACCTCTATAATCTGCAGCGGATGTGCGATCAGAAGACGGATAGGCTGTTCGGGCGGGGGCTTTCCGGGGAAGAAGCGGATTTCCTGGATCTGGAGGAAGATGAAGGACTTTCGGAGTTTTGCGATAGAGAAGAACCGAGGAATGCAGATGAGTAAAAAGGAGACAGAGACGCCGGTCTTAAAGGGACTGGGAGAGATGGACCTTCAGGCTGTGGAGGCGGCGATTAAAAAGGAACAGCACAGGCGCAATTACAGCAAAGCCCTTCGAAGTACCATATTTTCTCTGATTGTGGTGGCGGCTGTGGCCGTGCTGGTGGCAGTACTGATCCTGCCGGTGCTGCAGATCAGCGGGACCTCCATGACAGAGACCCTGGAGGACGGGGACATTGTGGTGGCGGTCAACAGCAGCAATTTTAAAACCGGCGATGTGATTGCATTTTATTACAACAACAACACCCTGGTAAAACGGGTAATCGCCTATGCCGGGGATTGGGTTGACATAGACGAGGAAGGGAATGTAAGTGTCAACGGACAGGTGTTAGATGAACCATACGTGTCGGAAAAGGCATTGGGGGAGTGCGACATCGAGCTGCCCTATCAGGTGCCGGACGGGAAATGCTTTGTGATGGGAGACCATCGGTCCACCAGCATTGACAGCCGCAATACGGCGGTGGGATGCGTCAGCAAGGAAATGATCGTGGGAAAGATCGTATTTCGGGTGTGGCCGTTTACAGATTTTGGAGTGATCAGATGAAAGGAGGAAACGCAATGAGATCTTTGATTACGAAACAGGCGGAAAGATTCTTGCGTGAACGAAAGAATTATAAGCGTTGGCTGGCAGTGTTCTTCTGTCTGGCGGTATTGGTGTCCCTGGGGACGGTGATGGTTCTGCGCTATACGGGTACGGCCATGACCGGCGATCTTACCTGTGGGAAGGAGGAACACACCCACACGGACGCTTGCTATCAAGAGGTACTGATCTGCGGCCAGGAAGAAACGGAAGCGCACGAGCACACAGAAGCCTGCTATGACCAGGCGGGAGAGCTGATCTGTGAGTGGCAGGAGCCGGAGGAAGCGCATGTTCACCAGGAAGCCTGCTATGAAAAACAGCTTGTGTGCGAAATAGAGGAGCATACCCACGAAAGCCTTTGCTATTCCAAGGAAGAAAACCTGGCGGATGTTGAGACGCCGGAAATCTGGGAAAGCACCATTCCCGCGGTGGATCGTCAAAATGGAGACTGGGCCGGGAATCTGGTGGCGGTGGCAAAATCCCAGATTGGCTACCAGGAGAGCAGCGCTAACGTGACAACCGATGAAGCGGGAAGTGATAAGGGCTACAGCCGGTACGGCGCCTGGTATGGAAATGAGTACGGCGCCTGGAATGCAATGTTTGCATCTTTTTGCCTGAATTATGCAGGAATTCCTGCAGAAGCGGTAACCCGGGAAGCGGACGGCCAGATCTGGGCCGGGAAGCTTGCGAATGCAGAGTTATTGAAATCTGCGGACGGGTATCTGCCCCAAGCTGGCGACCTGGTATTTTTCCAAAACAGCGGCGATGGAAATGCTGCCCAGGTGGGCATCGTGTCGGGTGTGGATGGCTCCATGAATGGCGAAACGCCGGTACTGGATGCGCTTACCGTGATTGCGGGCGATGTTGAGGATCAGGTAAAAGAGTATACTTATGGCGGCGCGGATGCGGTCCTCCTTGGCTATCTGGATCTGGATGAGGCTGCAAAGCGTTATGCGGCGGATTATCCCCAGGAAGCGGCTGCCCTTGGCTTGAAGACGGAGGAGATGACGGAAGCGGATTTTACGGAAGCAGATCTGGAAGAAGACGATCCCCAGGAACCGGGAGTAGCGCAGGAAGCGGCTGTGTATGAGCTGAGCCAGACGGCGGAGACGGAGAGCTACATTGTTACCGTTTCCTACAATCCGGATGCAAACCTGCCGGAGGATGCGGAACTTAGGGTGGAAGAATACGCCAGGGATTCGGAGGTGTTCCGCCAGAGAAGCGAGGAACTGGGATATGAGCCGGATTGGCTTTTGAATATTGGATTTTACCAGGGCGAGGCGGAGGTTGAGCCGGAGAGCCGGGTTTCCGTGAAGGTGGTCATGAAGGACCGGGAGGAAGTGACGGATTATGATATTGTTCACTTCGCGGAGGAAGGCATGGAGGCCATTGACGGAGTTGGAACTGCGGATGAAAGCGGCGCTGCCGCGGAGTTTGTGACGGATGGGTTTACGGATTATAGCGGCGTGAGGGCGATGAGCGATGAGGAGATTGATGCGGAGGAAGTGCCGGTTGCATCATTAGCTGATCTAGATGGGAAGAGCTTTATGCTTGTTTGGGTGTCAGATGGCGGATCATACATGATGAAAAATGAATCACCAGAAGACATGGACATATTGCTTGGTACACCAATTAAGGGTGCAGTCGAAGTGTTGTGGAAATTTACAAAGACTGAAAACGGGTTTTATATTCAGGATGAAAATGGAAAGTATCTGAATATAAATGATTCATCGCTAAGTCTCGTTCAAGACCAAGTGGAGTTGGTAGTTGAAAACGGCGGAGATGGGATTCGTATTTCGAAAAAAGGCCAATACATTCAATGCTTTGGAGGGCAAATGTTTAACGGTTCGGGAAATTGGAATACGGCTGCTCAATTCAAGCTTTATCAAATGCCTGAAGTGCCAATTTTCTATGAGATAAAATATTGGAAAAATGAATATAGCATTGATTTAAATACAACGGAAGCAGTTAACAAGGGAACAGAAATCCTTAAGACGAGTATAGAGCCATATGAAAAGGATGGACGAAGATATATCAACATTCCTTTGACAGGAGAAAAAATTGGAAGGCTTGAGGATATTTGGCAGAATAGCCAGTCATATAAGTTTTATGGGTGGTCAGCGGAAGGCAGCAGTGCCAATTATCAATCAAAATATAGTGTGCATTGTGGGGTTTCGTTTAAATTTCCTTATGGTGAAAAAGGTATTACAGTTCCTACGTACGAGGAATCGGGTGTATTAGTTGTCGATGTAACGAAAAGGATGAACCCGGTAATTGACATGTATGCAATTTGGGCGAAACCAGCTCCTCCTTCTAATCAGGTTACATTTCATGTCCGGAACGATGGAGTTGAACCCAGTGAACCTTATTCATATGCAATTGAGAACTATACCAAGGTCCAAAAGGCTAATGGAGACGTTTTCTATGGCAGTTTACATTACGGAATGCATATTTATGGGAAGGGAAATAAAGCGGCTGTATTAGCAAATTTAATAAGTAAACCTTCGGAAGAAGATTTAAAGAGTACCTTGAAAACGTTTGATCCAGAGACGCAATATGTATCCTGGTATGTCTGCAAATATGAACAAAATGGATGGCATATAGACGGTGTTTTAATGGAGAAAAACAAATGGAATCTTGTATACAATCGAAATTGTACAGATAATATTGAGGGTATTATTCCTACATTACAATATTCGTATAATGTAGAAGCTACGGTTTATAATACGATCGATTCAAGTGAAAATCAGGTAAATGATCCTCCAATCCGGACGGGTTATGTGTTTGCCGGATGGAATACAGAAGCGGACGGAAGTGGCGAAACATTTACTGCAGGTGATCAAGTTCGTGTTGATCAAGACGGAAAGGTCTATAAAGGTGGCGAGATTATCAGCGGATTGGAAGCAGGAGCGAATGAAGAAGATGTCCGGGAGCTTGTACTTTACGCCCAATGGGCCAAGGGGACGAATCAGTTGATCGTGTCCAAGGTAGACAGCGACAATGACAACACAGTGCTTCCGAATGCAGAGTTTACCTTATATAAGAAAAATGAAGAAACCTGGGAGCAAGTCGGCAGGGATGCTATTACCAATTCGGAAGGCAAGTTTGTAATTAAAGACTTGGAGAACTTCACAGTTTACAAACTGGCAGAGATCAAAGCGCCAAATGGCTATGAAACCAGAAAGGAGTTCTATTTTGAAGTTCAGCTGACGGAAGCCGGAGGAGAAATTCTGGAATTGTATGAAACCGATGAAATGGGAAACCGGCTAGAAGCGGGGAATAAGCATAGTTGGCTGAACTTAACGTTTGACCAGACGGGAGCCATTGCTGACATTCAGATTACAATCAAGGAAGAAGCCAAAAAGCAGAAAGCAACCTTTAAGAAGGTGGACGAAAACGGTGATCCCCTGGAAGGCGCAAAATTCACGTTGTATAAGAAAGAAGGGAATGACAGTTGGATTGAGGTGAATGGACTGAAGGATATTACTTCTGGGAAAGACGGCTTGATCGCACAAACAAATCAGTTGTTGTATGGTGATTATAAGCTGGAGGAGACAGAAGCCCCTTCGAATTACGGGAAAACGGTGGTTTATTTCAAGGTAAATGATGAAGAAAATGGGAACCGTGGATTTACTGTTACAGGGGTAACGGTGAACGGTAAGAGCGTTGGTACAGATAAGTTTAACGAATATGCTACAGTAAAGAGTGAGATATATCACGATAATAATAGTGATAATCTGCCAACTACGCATTATGACTACACCATTACCGTTAAAAATACCAAAACTGCCCAGCGGGTTCAGTTCATTAAAGTTTCCAACGAAGAAAGCCAGACAGGACTTTCTGGGGCGAAATTTAAACTATATCCCAAACTTGCGGATCAGGATGGGCCAGATCTGGATAAGCCGATTAGCGTTGAGATGACTTCCGGCAAAGATGGTATTTTCTTTGACGGATCCCTGGAACAGGGTATCTATTATCTGGTAGAGACGCAGGCGCCAGAGGGTCATATCCAATTGAAGGATCCGGTGAAAATTACGGTGACGGAGCAGGGAATTGAGGCAGTGATCAATGAAAGAAAGATGGATGGTACATCTGTTTCGATAGATGGTGTCACAGTCTACCAGATACGAATCCCGAATTCGTCGGGGCTTGCCCTCCCTTCAACCGGAGGCCCCGGAACAATTGCGTATACATTCGGCGGACTTGCGCTTCTTGCAGCCGGCCTTGTGTATGGTCTCAGTATGAAGCGTAAGCAGGAAAGGGGGTATCGGTAAGTACCCCAAGGGGAGACCAGAATGGTACGCTTGGTACTGGAACTAATAAATGGAACAAATGTAACATGAAAACGCTATATGCGAAAAAAGAAAGGAATGAAGATTATGAAGATGAAGAAACTGGCCGCATTAGCACTGGCAGTAGCTATGACAGTCGGAATGTCTGCCACTACATTTGCAAAGGATGTAGACACTGGAAAAAATGGCGAATATAGCATCAAAATTGACAATGCATCATATGGTAAGACTTATGAAATTTATCAAATTTTTGAGGCACGTCATGGAGAAAATGACGCAATCTCCTATGTGACAAAAACCAAAATCTCTAAAGATTTAGGAATGGCGTTTTATACAGATTCTAAGCCGGATGCGGATGGGTATTATGCTGTCATAGGAGTAGAAAATGCCACTCTTGGAGATGCAGAGAAAGCATGGATACAAGGAAATGCTACGCTCGTGAAAACGGAGGCAGCGGGCCAGGACAGTGTATTGAATTTTACAGGTCTTCAGCCAGGGTACTACTATATCAATACAGGCGTTGGAACAGCTATTACGGTTGATAGCACGACAACAAGCGATAGTAAGACTGCCACGATCAAAGATAAGGGAGTAACAGAGCCGACTATCCCTACTGATCCGGAGGATCCTGCTAAGAAAGCAGAAGATGCTACGCTTTCGATTGGTGACACAACAACATATACGCTTAAGTTTGTAGGAACAAACTATGTAATTAAAGAAAATGGAACAAGTACAAAAGTTACCAACTATACCATAAATGATAGATCAAGTCAGGTTAAGATTGATGCTGATACAGTTGTGGTAAAAGTTGCTGGAACAGGGATAACAAATTTTCGTGTTACACCTGTAGTCGGCGGTATGGATATTGTGATTCCGTGGGTTGATAATGATGGCAATCATCTATATGCGACTGACGCGGCGGTAGAGATTACTTATGAGGCAGAGGTTATAGATCTTGATGCATCGAATACGGTTACATTTAACTGGAATAATGATCAACAATTTGGAGAAGGCACTGCAACGGTATATAACTTTGATTTTACTTTAAATAAAGTTGATGGCAGTCAGGAAAAATTGGATGGTGCAGAATTCAAAGTAAAGGATGAGGAAGGCAATTATATTAAGTTTGTGGGGAATGCCACTGACGGATATAAGGTAGCTACCAGTGAGCAGAAAGAGACTGCGGATGCAACAGATATTATTACTGTCGGTACGGCAAAGATTGATGGTTTAGCCGCAGGAACATACTGGTTGGAAGAAGTTAAGGCTCCGGCCGGATATAATCTGTTACAGAATGATGTTAAAGTTGTTATTGAACAGACAGAAGGCAATGCGGCTGTAGTTAAAATGTTAGATGAGAAGGATGAGCTTCAACCACTTGAAGATTTGAATGTTAAGATTGTAAATCTGGCAGGAACCGAACTCCCCTCCACCGGTGGCATCGGAACCACAATCTTCTACGTGGTAGGCGGCATCTTAGTTGCAGCGGCAGTTGTCCTTCTGGTAACCAAGAAGCGCATGAACCGTGCATAAGAACGAAGAAAACAGTACTTACGAAAATGAATGAACATTTCCCCGGGAGATCACGGCCCGCTCCCGGGGCATACCGCACAGGCTGGCACCTTCCCGTGGTGTGCGGTGAACAACGGATAGAAGAACATACGTTCTGCACAAATCCGGCCAACGTCAGCAGGCAGAGCCAAGGCTCGATCGTAAAAACGGCAAAGCATTTGCCGGGAACTGGAAAACAACTGGCAGGAAAGCCTATGAAAAAAGAGAAAAATAAGGATAAAAATAAGGACCAGAATAAGGATCAGAAGACCAGAAAGAAAAAGAAAAAAGGCGTATCCCTTTCAACCATCATCCTCGTGGTGATCCTTCTGGCGGGCCTTAGCGTCATGCTGTACCCCACCGTCAGCGATTACTGGAACTCCTTTCATCAGACGAGGGCCATCAACAACTACGATCAGATCGTGGCAGAGCTGGACGAAACAGATTATGAGACGCTGTTTGCCGAGGCAGAGGCCTACAACCAGCATTTGCGGGAGCTGGGGGCGCCCTTTTCCCAGTGCGAACAACTGGAGGAGGAATACTATCGCGTGCTGGATGTGGCGGGGGACGGGATTATCGGATACGTCACCATTGAGAAAATCGGGGTGGAGCTGCCCATCTATCATGGCACCAGCGATACGGTCTTAAACATAGCGGCCGGACATCTGGAGGGCTCCAGCCTTCCCATCGGCGGGGAGAGCCGACACAGCGTGTTATCGGCCCACCGGGGCCTGCCCTCCGCAAAGCTTTTCACCAACCTGGACAAAATGGAGGTGGCGGATACCTTTACCATTACCGTTTTAAACCAGGTGCTGACCTATGAGGTGGATCAGATCCTGATTATAGAGCCAGAGCAATTGGAGGCATTAAACGTCATGGCCGGGGAGGACTATTGTACGCTGATGACCTGTACACCCTACGGAATCAACACCCACCGGCTTCTGGTGCGGGGACATCGGATCGAAAATGCCAGGGGGACGCTGGTGGTACATAAGGATGCCACCCGGATTCCGCCTTATATTGTGGCTCCGGCAGTTGCAATTCCCATCGTATTCCTTTTGCTGATCGTCCTGCTGATTGTTTACCGGAAAAAACCGGCGAAGATCACCACCACAGACGTCAAGGAGCTGGCTGCAAAGCTGGAAAAAGAGGAGACGATTTCTAAAAATAAAAGTACCGGAATGCCCAAAGAGCAGGGCAGGAAAAGGAGGTAACGCCATGAATGATAAAAAATTTCCGGCTGCCGGGAAAAAGAAAAATTCCCTGACCGCACTGGCGCTGATTGTCTGCATGCTGCTGACGCTGGCTGTTCAGGGGATCGGCAGTGCAAAGGCAGTGGATCTGGACCAGGGCTGCGCCTTGACGGTAAGCCCGGGAACCTATGAAGACCTGGTAAATGCGGAGGTTGTCATCGATCTGTATAAGGTGGCCGATGCCACGCCGGTGCAGGGGTATGATACCTACCGGTTCACGCCCACCGGAGCTTACGCAGGCATGGACAGCATCCGGGCCCTTGAGGATATGACGACAGTGGATCAGGACAGCTATCAGGCCATTGCCCAGGAGGCGGCAGCCCTCACGCTGACCACAGAAGGCATTTCGATCGCAAAGACCGTGGATGGAAAAGAGGCGGGCGCCAGCATTTCAGAGCTGGAAAACGGCCAGAAGCTGTCAAGCGGTCTGTATCTTCTGATTGCAAGAGGAAAAGAACTGGAGGAGCCGGCGGATTATGTGACATCTGTCACAGCGGAAGGGGAAACGTCGTCAAGGCTTGCAACCGTGGCCTATTCCGATGAATATACCTACACCTTCCGGCCGGAGCTGATTGCGCTTCCCAGCCGTATGGTTCTGGGGAACGACGGCACGGTGGAGAGCAACGAGACCTCCAATACGGTAGACTGGCAGTATGATCTGGCGGTAACCTTAAAGCCGGAGCAGGCTCTCAGATTTGGAAATCTCATGATTACGAAAAATCTGCCGGATTACGCGGCGGGAGAACCGGCGTCCTTTATCTTCCAGATCGAGGCATATCAGGATGAAACCAGGGCAAAAAGCCTTTACAGTAATGTGGCGGCTATAACATTTTCCGATCCGGGCAGCCAGACACTCCGCATCGAAGGGGTGATTCCGGTTGGGGCCTATGTGGAGGTGACGGAGGTGTATTCCGGTATTTCCTACCGTCTGCAGGACGGAGAGAGCGTCAGGACCACAGAGATTCCGGCGCCGGAGGACGGCGCTGCCGCCCGGGTGGAATTTACCAACCTGTATCAGGGCGCTGCGACCCACGGCGGGGCCGTCACCAACCATTTTGAATACAATGCAGAGGACAGCGACTGGAATTGGGTGCAAGAGTAAGGAGGATGATCCAAGATGAAATATAAGAACATATTCCTGGCTGCCGCGGCCGGTATGCTGATTCTGTCCGCCGGGGCAGGAAGCGCCTGGGCTTATTTTACTACCTACACGGAAGCCGCCGGCGGCTATGCCATCCAACTGGGCAGCCAGTCTGAGGTGACAGAGACATTGGATAGCTGGACCAAGCATGTAACGGTTACAAACGATGCATCCTCCGGCCCGGTTTATGTACGGGCCAAGGCATTTTCCGGCGGAAGCTATCCCCTTACCTACAGCGACAGTGATAACCGCTGGACGCTGGGGGAGGAAGGATATTACTATTACAGTGAAATCCTTCTGGCGGGGGAGGCCTCCGGTCCGCTTGATATCCACATCGACGGCGTGCCCCAAAAGGTCAAAGACGGCGAGAATTTTAATGTGGTGGTAGTATACGAGAGTACCCCGGTCTGCTACCGGGAGGACGGGACGCCGTACGCGGACTGGTCCATGATTCTGGATAACGGGACAACGGAAGGGGGCGTCACAGAATGAGAAAGCTGAAAAAAATCATTACCATGCCGGTTGTGACGGTGGCGGCTTTTGTACTGGCGGCGGTCCTGCTTCTGACTTCCAGCATTGGGGGAGCCCGGGCGGCGCTTACGTACTATTCCGAAACCTATGCGGCCCGTGTAGCCATGTCCAGCATCGGCGTAACCTTAAATGAGAACGGCACGGCTGTTTCCTATCGAAACTATGACGAGGACGGAGAGTGGAACCAGGAGGCGGGCGATCTTCTGGCCGGGATGCTGGAGGAGGATACCAGCGTCAGGCTGGGGAAGAACTACCGGGAGGAATTGAGCGTTACCAACTCCGGCGATATCAGCCAGTACATCCGGGTCAGTATTTTCCGGTACTGGACGGATGCGGACGGGAACAAGAACCGGGAGATATCTCCGGATATGATCGGCTTGAAGCTGGGCGGTGAGGATATTGCAGAGCTGGAGCCTGCAACCGGCTGGCTGACAGACAAAGAGGCCGCAACCCAGGAGCGGACGGTGCTCTATTACAGCAAAGCACTGGCTCCCGGTGAAACGACGCCGTTCTTTGCCGACAGTCTTACCATAGACGGACGGGTGGCTTCCAAAGTGACCCAGACGGAGGAAAAGAAGGACGGAGGTACGGTGATTACGACGGAATATGATTACGACGGATACCGTTTCTGCTTAGAAGCAAGGGTGGACGCCGTCCAGGAGCATAATGCCCAGGATGCCATTTACAGTGCCTGGGGCCGCAGGGTGTCTGTTGATAACGGCACGTTGCGCCTGGAGTAAGGAGGGGATGACCATGAAGAAGAAATGTTACAGCCTGGTCCTTGGGGCCGTTCTGCTGGCCAGCCTTCCCTTGACGGCCCATGCAGAGACCAGCCACGGCGGGCCCTGGCGGGTTGCTTTTACCGAGGAAGCAAAGATGGAAAGCGCGTTTTCCAGTTCGGAAATGGCGGATGTGATTTCCGGCATGCAGCCGGGGGACGAGACGGTGGCGGAGTTGGAGCTGTATAACCAGAACAGCGCGGCAACGGACTGGTATATGACGAACCAGATTTTGAGCAGTCTGGAGGATTCGGCGGAAGGGGCCAGCGGCGGAGCTTATACCTACCGGCTTACCTATACCGGGCCGGACGGAACCCAGACGGTGCTTTTTTCCAGCGATACGGTGGGCGGCGACGGCAGCGAGGCCGGAGAGGGCCTTCACAGCGTATCCGATGCGCTGGAGGATTATTTTTATCTGGGAACCTTAGCCAGCGGACAGAAGGGGACGGTGGAGCTGACCGTTGCCCTGGACGGCGAGACACAGGGCAACAGCTACCAGGGAACCCTGGCGGATCTTACCATGAATTTTGCCGTGGAGATGAACAATGGCGGCCAGGGAGGGAATCCTGGCGGAGGCCCCGGCGGAGAACCGGGCGGGAACCAGGGCTCCGGCGGCAGCTCTACCCGTGTGGTGAAGACCGGGGACGAGAGCAGGCTGGGATTGTTCCTTGGCCTTGCGGGAGCCAGCGGCGTGCTGTTCCTTGGCCTTGCTTTCTTTGGCCTGGTCCAGAGAAAGAAGCAGGAAAGTGAGGTGCGGCAGGATGTTTGTTAAGAAAAATCCCAGGAAAGTGTGCGGAATCCTTCTGGCCCTGTGCATGGCCGTGATGGCGGCGGCTACAGTGCGGATGGACACGGAAGCCGCGGAGGGCGGATACCGGTATAAGGTCCGGTTTTTTGCCGGAGCCCAGGGTACCATCGACGGGCAGGAGCTGGTGGAGTACCAGGATCTGGAATATGGCCAGCGTATCAGCTTTCAGCAGAGCCGTGTCGCGTTAAAGGACAACAGCAAGTATTACATCCGGGGAATCCGTGAGAGCGGCCGGGACAATGACGAGATCCTGGTGGCGGCTTCCTTTGAGGTGAAAGAGGATAAAGATTATGTGGTGGCTTACGGGCTTCTGGGCGACGCGGTCATGTACACGGTGGAATATGTGGATGCGGCTGGCAATGCCCTTGCTCCCAGTGAAACCTATTATGGGAATGTGGGCGACCGCCCGGTGATTGCGTTTGCTTACATCGAGGGCTACCAGCCTCAGGCCTACAACCTGACCGGGACCCTGGAGGCGGACGCTTCCAGGAATGTGTTCCGTTTCCAGTATACGCCGATCGCCCAGGAGCAGACACCGGCCCCGGCGCCTCCGGCAGAGGGAGGAACGACGCAGACACCAGTTCCTGCGCCTGCACCGGAAGGAACAGAGACGCCGGAGGAGGAAACGCCTGTACCGGAGCCGGAAACGGAGATTGAGGATGACCCGGTGCCCCAGACGGATCCGGAGGAAGTCGTGGATATCCGTGACCCGGAGGTTCCGCTTTCTGACGGCGGGCCCATCGTGGCTCCGGCCCAGCCCAACGGCTTTGCCCGCCTGATCGGGAATCTGCCCCTGGCGGCAAAGATCCTCATCGGTCTGGCCGCGGCCGGCGCTGTGGTTACCGCCTGGTTTTTACTGATGCACAGAAGGAAGAAGGCTGCTGTGAAGGCAGAGGAGGCAGGAAGCGGGAAAACCAGGGAAAAGAAGAATTCCGGAGAATAGAGAAAGGGTTTCAATATGAGCAAAGAGATGCCGCAGGCGCGGCGTCCCGGTAAGAAGGGCAGGGGCATCGTCCCGGCCCTTTGTAATATCATTGGGACGCTGATTCTGGTAAGTGCGATTGTGGTATGCCTGCCGGCTGTTGCGCCGCAGGTGCTGGGGTATGAGGTGTTCTGTGTGGTTAGCGGAAGCATGGAGCCGGAAATACCGGTGGGGAGCGCGGTGTTTGTGAAAGGCACGTCCCCGGAAACGGTGGAGGAGGGCGATGTGATCGCTTTTCGCAGCGGAGAATCCGTGATTACCCACCGGGTTGTGGCGAACCATAAGGTGGAGGGGGAGTTTACCACCAAGGGGGATGCCAATGAGGGGGAGGACATGAACCGGGTGCCCTACAGCGCCCTTACCGGAAGGGTGGAGCGTCACATTCCCGCTTTGGGAGATATCCTGACGGTGCTGACCAGCGCCCTGGGAAAGGTGTACCTGTTGTGCTTTGCAGCCTGCGGAGCCATGCTGAATCTCCTGGCGTCACGGCTGCGGGCCCGGAGGGATGGAAGGGAGTAACGTAGTGAAAGAGATGGAAAAGAATGTGCTGTACGTACATATGTTCGATAAGTTTTCTCTGGAATGGAACGGGAAGAAGATCCAGGCTGGAAAATCAAGGGAGTCCCAGTTTTCTTATCTGATGCAGATGGTGCTGCATTACCGGAGGGAGGGTGTGCCCCGGGAGGAGATCAAGGCGGTGGTTTTCGAGGAACGGGATCTGGAGAATGCAAACCATGCCTTGAGAAGTATTATTTACAATGCCAGGAAAAAGCTGGCGGCGGTGGGTATGCCGGAGGGGAGCGGCTTCATCCAGCAGAGGGATGGCCGCTATTACTGGACCCGGGAAATTCCGGTGGTGGAGGATGCCTGGGAGATGGAGCGTCTGGCCCGGGAGGCGGAAGAACAGCCGGAGGCTGGCCCCAGGCTGAAGCTTCTCTTAGAAGCCTGCCACATCTATACCGGGGATTTCCTAAGCGCCCAGAACAGTGCGGTGTGGGCAGCACAGGAGGCCAGGCGGTATCATGGCCTGTTCTGCTCCTGTGTGGAGAAGTCTGCCCGGCTTCTTCGGGAGGCCGGGGATTATGAGGGCCTTGGGGAGCTGGGAGCCTATGCGGCCAAGGCGGATCCGCTGGCGGACTGGGAGACGCTGACCATGGAGGCAATGGTGTCTCTGGGAAAGCATCAGGAAGCCCGGAAGTTTTACAATGATACCCTGGAGCTGTACTTGAGGGAGCAGGGCTTCACCCCGTCCAAAAGGATGCGTGACATGGTGCAGAAGTTGGGGGAGCAGATGGAGCACAGCTACGGGATTCTGGACGAGATCCAGCGGGAGCTGTCCCAGGAAAAGGAGCTTTACCCGGGCGGATACCTGTGTCCCTATCCGGTTTTTCTCGGGATTTACCAGATGGTCCAGCGGATGAGTGAACGCGGGGGCCAGTCGGTGTACCTGATGCTGTGCACGGTGGTGGACGGGAAAGGAAATCCTCTGGGGGAAGGGGCGAAGCTGGAGGAGCTGTCGGAGCGGCTGGGGGAGTGCATCCGCTGTGCAGTGCGCCGCAGCGATGTGATCAACCGTTACGGCAGGGGCCAGTACCTGGTGCTTCTGGTGAATACCACCCGGGAGGACTGCGCCGTGGTCCAGAAGCGGATCAGCCGGAAGTTTACCGTGAACCGGCAGCGGATCGGCGTGCAGTACCATGTCAGCAGCGTGGAGCGTCAGCTTGGGGAAATATTTGAATTTTCGGAAAACAGCCAAAAAGGATGAAAAGGAGAAGGGATTGCCTATGGGAGAGGCGCAAAATTACATTGGTACGCCCTGCGGTCTTGTGATTTGCATCGATGGGATCGAGGGACAGCAGGCGGCGGGGAGGTTTTATCATTTTTACAGCCAGGAAGGACGGGTGTTTGGCAGCCTGGATGAACTGGTGTTTGGGATGGAAGCTTTTTTTGACGAAATCAATTTTCCCTACCCGTCGGAGGCGCGGCGGGCATTCCGGGGAAAGGTTTCGGAACAGCGTAATCGGAAGGAGGTAAGGAGGAAGGTCATGGAAGAAGAGGAATTGTTGAGAAAGCATGGCGATCTTGGAACGTTTATCGTCCGGGTGCAGCATCGGCAGAACAGTAGCTGGCAGGGGCGCATTACCTGGGCGGACAAGAATCAGACGGTGAACTTCCGCTCTGTCTGGGAGATGGTGCGGCTGATTGGCGACGCTCTGGATACGGTAGGAGAGTCCGAGGACGGAGCAGGGGAAGCCAGGTGGCCGGAAAAATAAGACTGCCTCTGATACTCCCTGGGGGTATATGTGGTGTATTTTTTAAATACCGTGGAAAAATAATTGCTGGTTGTAAAGCTCAGGGCCATGGCCGTTTCCGTTACGGAACGGCCTTCTTTTAGCAGCATTTTGGCGTATTCGATTTTCTGCTGGTTGATGTAGCTGCGCGGGGCGACGCCCATCTGCTTCTTAAACTTCTGCTTGAACTGGGAGCAGGACAGCCCGGCTGCGCTGGCAAGCTCCTCCAGCGGCAGATCCTGGGTAAGATGCGCCTGGATCCGGGCCAGGGATTTCTGGATATCCGGTGAGGGGGATCCGGTTTCCTTCCTGGAAAAAAGGATGACAAGATGGAGGAATAGCTGCAGAAGGGACGCCACAAGATAGCGGTTCTGACCATGCGCTGCCATCTCGAACGCCTGCCTTAAAAGGGGAAGCGTTTTTTTTGCGTCGGTCTTAACCACATGCCGGGAAATGGAATGAAGCTCCCGGATCAATGCGGATGCGGCCTGGGGATTTAGGAATAAAAGGCGGTCTTTGCTGCTGGTATCCAACTGAAACCAGTAGAGCTCGCCCACCGTAATGGGAACCTCGTTGGTCCCATGGACTTCATTGGGGCGGGAGAGGAAGACCTGGCCCCCCGAGAAGGAAAAGCTGCCCTCCGCAGTGGAAAAGGAAAAGGCGCCCTTGGAGGGCAGCGAAAATTCAAAGGCATTCTCGTGGATATGCCAGCTTAAGGATTCCGTCGCGTTGGTGCTGACGTGATGCCCCAGCATGCGGAGGCCTGGAATCTGGAGCTGGGCTTCGGTCAGTATGGTCCTGTTTTTCTCGTCGGTATAGTGGTCAACCCATTTCGGGATCTGGTTCATGAATATTTCCTCCGGATAACCTATAAATTTATACGGTGTATAGAATTAGATGCAAACCAATTTTATATATTATATAATGGGAAGCGTAGGGAGTCAAGCTTCTGTGGCGATGGGGCCGCAGCAAAGGAGGAAAAATATGTTTCAACCGGATTACCGTAATGTGGTAAAATGCGCAAAAAATGTAGAGGTGGAGAGGCTGCCCCTCTATGAACACAATGTTTCTATTGAAAAAATCGGCGAGATCAAGGGGGTGGATCTGGTTTCGCTGTACGAGGGGGACGATCGGGATCTCCATGAATTTTTCCGGATCTATTGCAATTTTTTTAAGGAATACGGGTACGATGTGGTTACCTTCGAGCAGTGCATCGGCGGGATCATGCCCGGTTCCGGCGCACTGGGGGACAGCCGGGTAACGCCTGTGATCCAGGATGCGGCTGATTTTAAAAATTACCCCTGGGATGAGGTGCCTACGCTTTATTTTGATACGTATTCCCGGTATTTTAAGGCGCTGCGGGATGAGATGCCGGAAGGGATGCGGGCCATCGGAGGGGTAGGAAACGGGATTTTCGAATGCGTGCAGGATGTGACGGGATACCAGGGATTGTGTTATCTTTCGGCGGACGACGAAGAACTTTACCGGGCGCTTTTTGCAAAGGTGGGTGAGACAAACCTGAAAATCTGGCGGAGGTTTATGGAGGAGTTTGGGGATATTTACTGCGTACTGCGGTTTGGAGATGATCTGGGGTACAAGAGCAACACCCTTTTGTCAACCGATGATATCAGGGGCCTTATTTTTCCACAGTATCGGCCCATCGTGGAGCTGGTCCACAGCTATGGGAAGCCCTTTTTGCTCCATTCCTGCGGGAAGATCTTTGACGTGATGGAGGATCTGATTGACAAAATCAACATCGACGCGAAGCATTCCAATGAAGACCAGATCGCCCCCTTCCCGATCTGGGTGGAACGGTATGGCGACAGGATCGGGAACTTCGGCGGCGTGGATGTGGACGTGCTGTGCTCCTATACAAAGCCGGCGCTTAAGGATTATATCCTGGATGTGATTGGAAAATCCAGGGGCCACGGCGGCTTTGCGTTCGGAACCGGGAATTCCATTCCCAATTATGTGCCGGCGGAGAAATATCTGGATATGATTGAGATTGTGCGGGAGTATCGGGGGGATTTTAAGGATGAAACCCGCGCACGGCAAGCTGGGTGTCATCCCATGGTTTGTGTAGGACAGAGCGATTGATTCATCGTAAAACGCGGATGGGCAATCCTCCCAATTGATCCATACCGCAGGCAAACTCCTGTTCGATCAAACAACGGTCATTCCGGACGGCGTCGTAGAACCGGAAGCCGCCGGAAAAGTTATAGGCTTCATAGCCGTTTCCAGCAAGAATGCGGCATGCAATGTAGCTGCGCAGGCCGCTCTGGCAAATTACATAGACCGGCTTCCCTTTTTCGATTTCAGAAAGGCGCTCCCGCAGCTCGTCCACCGGAAGATTCCGGAAGCCTTCGATATGGCCCTGGCGGTATTCGTATGCTGTCCGTGCGTCCAGCAGTGTGACGCTGCCGTTCCGGGGCAGATTGTCCACATCGTCAAGATACCATTGCTTTAGTACGCCTTTTGCAACGTTGTCGATCATAAATCCCGCCATGTTCACCGGATCCTTGGCGGAGGAATAGGGCGGCGCATAGGCCAGATCCAGGTCCTTTAGCTGGGTGGCTTTCAAGCCGGCATGGATGGCGGTGGCCAGCACGTCGATCCGTTTGTCCACGCCCTCGTATCCCACGATCTGTGCGCCCAGCAGACGGTAGGTTTCCTTTTCAAAAACAACCTTCATGGTCATGACCTTGCCGCTGGGATAGTAGCCGGCGTGGCTCATGGGAGAGAGAACGACAGAGTCTGCGTCCAGACCGGCCTTTCTGGCATTGGTCTCATTGATGCCGGTGGCGGCGGCCGTCATATCAAAAAGCTTGATGACGCTGCTTCCCTGGGAGCCCAGGTAACGGCTGTCTCCGCCGCAGATATTGTCCGCGATGATCCGTCCCTGCTTGTTGGCGGGGCCGGCCAGAGAGATCAGCGCATCCGCGCCGGTGACGGCATGCTTGACCTGCACGGCGTCGCCGGCGGCGTAAATGTCGGGGGCAGAGGTTTCCATCCGGTCATTGACCACAATACTTCCCTTGATGCCAAGCGTCAGTCCGGCCTCCGCTGCCAACGTTGTGTCCGGCGTTACGCCGATGGCGAGAATGACCATATCGGCATGGAGGGGCGCTTCGTCCTTCAATAAAACGTCCACGCCGCCGTTTTTTTCCACAAAGCCCTCCACGGTGTAACCCAGCGCCAGCCGGATGCCGTGCCGGCGCATCTGGCTATGGATAAAGGAAGCCATATCGGAATCAAAGGGGTTCATCAACTGCCTGGGACGCTGGACGATGGTCACCTCCATACCCAGCTCTTTTAAATTTTCCGCCAACTCCAATCCGATAAAACCGCCGCCTGCCAGAACCGCGGATCTGGGGTGGTTTCGGTTGATATATTCCTTGATACAGAAGGTATCCTCCACGGTGCGTAAGGTAAACAGCTTGTCGATGCCGGTTCCGGGAAGCCTGGGCTGGGCAGGCTTTGCGCCGGGAGAGAGGACCAGCTTGTCGTAGCTTTCTTCAAATACCTCCCCGGTATCCAGATTTCTGACCGTGACGGTTTTCTGGTCGGGATGAATGGCTGTGACCTCATGGTGTACCTTCATGGTGGTGCGGAAGCGGGACCAGAAATTTTCCGGGGTCTGCAGTGTCAGATGCTCCGGATCCGTGATCGTTCCGCCGATATAATAAGGCAATCCGCAATTTGCGTAGGAAATATATCCGGAACGCTCGAACACAAGAATTTCAGCCTGCTCATCCAGTCTGCGAATACGGGCGGCCGCGGTTGCGCCGCCTGCCACGCCGCCTACAATTACTACTTTCATAAAATAGTTCCACCTTTCCTGCGTATAAATTCTTTTGATCTTATGATACACTATTTTCCGGTCTGCTTCTGTGATTACATCACTGTCCGACATTTTTTCTGCGATGAGGCCCGATATGTTTCACCGGTTCATGGACGGATGGAACATGCTGGCTTAGCTCCACCCAGAATGCGGCTCCGCTTAAATCCGGCTGGATGCCCTCTAAGACCCAGATCCGTCCCCGGTGGGCGTCCACCAGCTCCTTGGCGGTGGCAAGCCCCAGGCCGAAATGGGATTTGTCCGCCCGGGACGGATCTGCCCGATAGAAGCGTTCGAAAATGAGCGTTCGTTCCGATGCGGGGATGCCGGGGCCGGAATCGGTCACGCCAAAAAGTATTTTGCCGTCCTTCTGACGGGAAAGGGAGAGGTGGACCCGCCCGCCGGCAGGGGTGTAGGAGAGGGCGTTGTCCAGCAAAATGGAAAGAATCTGCAGGATGCACTCCCGGTCCCAGACACAGTCCGGCAGCGGATCCTGGGGAAGGGAAAAGGAAAGACGGATGCGGTGGCCTTCGGCGAGAGCCTCATACCTTTCATAGCATTCTAACAGAAGTTCGTCCGGTTGAATTGTTGTTAGATGTAGAGATAATCTCTGGCTGTCGGAGCTGGCCAGCAGCAGCATATCCCCCATCAGCCGTTTCATCCGATGTCCTTCCTGGCGGATGATGGCGGCAAAATGACGGCGGTCGGCGGCGGTTTCACATTTTTCCATAGATTCCAGACCCGACAGCATGACGCCTAAGGGCGTGCGCAGCTCGTGGGAGGCGGCGGCAATAAAATGGTTTTGCTTTTCGCGTGCTTTGGCGATGGGCACAAGCAGCCGCCCGGTGAAGAACCAGGCGAAAAGGCTAAGGAGCAGAAGGGCAGTAAGGTCGGCTGCGAGGATCGCAAGGCCCAGAAGGCGAAGCTCCCGGAGCTGGCCGGCCAGGGGATAGAGGATCACAAAGCCCAGCCGTCCGCCCTTAAGCTCCAGGTATCCCACCGAGGCATAATATTCCTGGAAGGGGAATTCTTCGTGGAGGATGCGCTGGCCGCCGGTATTCTGGAAAATGTCTAGTTCCAGCCGTAAGCGGGCGTCGTCAAGAACCTGCCGGGGGAGGACGCTGCTTTCTTCCTCGTCGTGAAAGGTTTCGTAAAAAAGAGGCTCCCCATTGTTATATAAGTAGATTTTAAGATGATGCTCCTCCTGCATCTGCCCAAGCCATTGATGGGACAGATAGGGCTGGCTCTGGAGGTTGGCCAGAAGCACGGCCAGCTCCTTGGAAAAGGAGGCATAATTGTTTTCCTGTACGCTGTTCCTGGCGGCAAAAAGGCACAGCAGGCTTAAAGCGAGCAGGATTGCGCCGGTAATCAGGGTGCAGAAGATTGTCATCTGCAGATGCAGTTTACGAAGCATGATCGTCCTCCAAAAGATAACCGATTCCGCGCACGGTCTGGATGGCCAGGCGGCTTCCTGCCTGGGCCAGCCTTTTGCGTACAAAGTGGATGTAGGTGTCAAGATTTCCTTCCTCCACCGGGGCGTCTGCGCCCCAGACCCGTGATAATAAGGTCATCCGGCGGAGGACCTGGCCGGGATTTTGCAAAAACAACTCCAGAAGCCGGGCTTCCCGCCCGGACAACAGCAGTGACCCGGCGGGGCCGGATAGCTGGCGCAGGCTGCTGTCGTAGGAAATGTCGCAAAGCTCCAGGGCCTGGTTCATGGAAGCGCCGCTGCGCCGGCCCAGGGAGCGGATCCTGGCGGCCAGCTCCTCGTAGGCGAAGGGCTTGACCAGATAATCGTCGGCGCCGCAGTCCAAGCCTTCGATCCGGTCGTACAGCTCCCCCAGGGCGGTGATGAGGATGACCGGCGTTGTGACCCCGCGCTCCCGCGCCTTCTTAAGCACCAGAAGGCCGTTCATGGTGGGCAGCATCCGGTCTAAAAGCGCCAGGTCGTAGGCGTCCTGCAAAAGGAGATCCAGGCCGTCCCGCCCGTCCTGGCATACGTTCACCTGGTGGTGCTCCTGCTGTAGCTGGAATGCCAGGGTTTCGCAAAAATTTTTGTCGTCTTCTACCAATAGGATTCGCATGGTGAGCCTCCGTTTCTGTAATTATGGGGTTGTTATTACTGTGTTTTGCCCGCCACAGTCTTGCCCGGTCCCCTATGTCAAACATCGTATCTTTATTCTAGCACACCCTTCCTTAAAAAATGTTTTAAATCTGAAAAAGAAATTAAAGGCATTCTTTAAGAAAAAATAAAGGGAGTTTTGTTAAGATGGGGATGGAAACAGTCAGATTTTTGAAAAACGAAAGGAGACGAATGATGATGAAGATATGGAAGAGGATCGGAAGCCTGCTGCTCATAGCAGTGTTGTCTATGGGCATGCTTGCCGGCTGCAGTGGCAAGCAGGAATCCGGGGATAGAAAAGAAGGCGGCTCAGAGGGCGGCCTGGAGGGAGAAGCCCCGGGGGGCGGCCAGACCGAAGACAGTGCGGAGGACGGCCAGGACCGGGGGGCGGGAAGGTTTGTGGAGACGGAGCGGACCTTGCCGGAGGGCGTGGACCTTCTGATGGCCACAGAGCGCGGCAGCGACGGCAGTATTTACGGATTCGGATGCGACGGGCAGCATCTGTCCTATTATCTGATGAAGACCACGGATCGGGGGGAAAACTGGGAGCTGACGAAGGTGCAGGAGTTGGGCGCTCTTTATATATCCAGATCTGCCTGCGGGCCGGACGGCAGTGTGGCGGCCTTCGGGTATTATTCCGAGAATGCGGATGTGGGACTTAAAATCATCGCGCCGGATGGAAGTGTTGGGGAAGTGCCCCTTTCGCTTCCGGCCTATGAGGGCGGCGCCGACGGCAAAAACCAGATCGTCCAGGCAAAATATACCACGGATGGGGAGCTGCTGGCGGTGGATTTAAATGACAATCTGTACCGGGTGGATACACAAAGCGGCAGCATGACCCAGGTCAATTCTGCCATGGCCGGGCAGGCGGGCTATGTGGATACGGTAGGAGATAAGATCCTGCTGGTCACCGGGGAGGGTGTCAAAGAGTTAGATGCATCTAACGGAGAACTGGGATCCACAAGCGAGCTTTTAAAGGATACGACAAATAAGCAGGAAATGCTGGGAACCGACGGCAATTATTTTCCCGTGGTATATGACCAGGGCGCGTCGGAGGGAAGCGTGGTCTATGTTAACCATCAGGGACTGTTTTATCTGGAGGAAAACGGGGCCGTCAGCGAGCAGTTGATCAACGGGGAGCAGGTATCCTTAGGAGACGAGAGCACCATGTTTTCCGCCGTGTATACCATAAGCCAGGAGGAATATCTGGTATTCGGCGCTGATTCCCTGGGGGTGAGCCGCTGCTATTACTACAAATACGATGCCAGCGCCTCGGCGGTACCTACCAGGCAGCTTGAGATCTATGCCCTGGAGGATTCCGCCGTTTTACAGCAGGTGATTTCCTATTATAAAAAAGAAAATCCCGACGTGTTTGTGAAAAAGACCATCGGCATGGCGGAGGGCAGCGGAATGACGGCAGAGGACGCCCTGCGGGCCTTGAATACGGAACTTCTGGCGGGAGACGGGCCGGATCTTCTGGTTCTGGACGGGATGCCGGTGGACAGCTACCGGGAAAAAGGCGTGCTTGTGGACCTGAAAAGCTATGTGGAGGAGGCGGAAGGCAGCGACGGCCTGTTTACCAACATTACCGGAAGCTTTGCGGAGGAGGGCAGGCTCTGCCAGGTGCCGCTGCGCTTTTATTTTACGGTGACAGAGGGCGGGGCGGACGCCCTGGCGGCAGGGAAAAGCCTGAAGGACCTGGCGGCCTACGCCGTAGCCTGCCAGGAGAAAAATCCCGGAAAGCAGATCCTGTCCAACACCACGGCGAAAAATCTGCTGGAAACGCTGTTTTATGGCGATAGCGCCGGCTGGCGGGGAGAGGACGGCAGTATCGATAAGGAAAAGCTCAGCGCTTTTCTTACGGCGGCAGAAACCCTCTACAAGCTGGACAGTCATGAGAATGTGACGGAGAACATGGGAAAGGCCCGGGTGGGAGGCAGCCTGTACGGCACCGTTAATTATGCGGCCAACGGGCGTTTCCTGGGCACGAGCCAGGTGAGCTTCGGCACCTTGACCGACGCGGGGGATTTGCAGGAGCTTTGCGGGATCCAGGCGCAGATCGGAGGAAGCGCGGCCCTTTTCAACCCGGAGGGCGGAAATGCCTTTGTGCCCTATGTTTCCCTGGGGATGACCGGGAAGGGGGAGGAGAACCCTTCCGCCCGGCAGTTTGTACAGACCGCGCTCTCCGATGGATGCCAGAGTGTCATCAGCGACGGCTTCCCCATAAACCGCAAAACATACCAGGATAATTTCGGGCGGATGAAGGAGTACAGCATCGCCATGTCCGGCCCCGACGATGAGGTGACGGGCTATGAGGTAGGGCCTTTAGGGGATGCCAGCCGGCAGGAGCTGACAGCTATGATTGAAAGCCTGAATGTTCCGGCCATGACGGACCGGGTGATCCTGGAGCTGGTGCTTACGGAGGGGGAAAGCTGCCTGAAGGGGAACCAGTCTGTGGAACAGGCAGTGGACGCCATTCTGCAGAAGGTCCGGCTGTATCTGGCGGAATAAAGGATCATTGCCCAAATGGAGAATGCAAGATGAAACGATCAAATCGAAAACGGGCGTTGTGGGGCTGGCTGTTTGTGCTGCCGGGCTTCACGGGCGTACTGGTGTTCTATCTGGTTCCTTTTCTGGACGTGGTGCGCCGTTCCTTTTTAAACGCTATGGGAGGCGGCTTTGTGGGGGTGTCCAATTACCGCAGTGTCCTAGAGAACGAAGCCTTCCGGCTGGCTGCCCGAAATACGCTGCGCTTTGCCCTGGTGTGCCTGCCGCTTTTGCTGCTCCTGTCGCTGGTGCTGGCGGTGCTTTTGCAAAGCCTGCTGACGCTGCCGGCCCGGCAGCACCCTGGGATTCTTAAGGCGGCCCGGCTGGTAAAGAGCGCCTACCTGGTGCCGCTGGCGGTGCCGGCGGCCAGCATTGTCCTCCTGTGGCGTCTGGTTTTTGATGCCAGAGGCCTTTTGAATGGCTGGATTCACAGCCTGGGCGGGGAGGGCGCAGATTGGATGCATACCGGCGCGGCCTTTGGCGTACTGGTGTTCAGCTATTTGTGGAAAAATACCGGTTACGATGTGGTGCTGTGGCTGGCAGGGCTGTCCGCGGTGCCCCAGGAGCTTTACGAGGCGGCCCGGGTGGACGGGGCAAACCGGGTGATGTGTTTTTTCAAAATCACCTTGCCCTGTATCCGGCCCATGGCGGTGACCATTATCATTATTTCCTTTCTGAATTCCTTCAAGGTGTTTCGGGAGGCTTACCTGGTGGCGGGAAATTATCCCCAGGACAACATTTATCTGCTGCAGCATCTTTTTAACAACTGGTTTCGGGAGCTGTCCATGGATAAGATGGCGGCGGGGGCCGTGCTGCTGTCTATGTGTATTCTGGCGCTGGTGCTGCTTCTGGAAAAAAGCTGGAACGGGGCAGGCCGGGAGTAAGGAGGCATTTCAATGAAAAAAACAATTCTGCGGGCCGTGACCCTGGCGCTGCTGCTGCTTCTGGCCCTGCTTACCATAAGCCCCCTGCTGTTTCTGGCCAGCGGAAGCCTGACAGGAGGCGGGGAGCTTTCAAAATCCTTAGGGCCCATTTTGTATGGCGGGGACGATTATGCCGGTTGGAAGCTGCTGCCGCTGTATCCCACGCTGCGGCATTTTGTGGAGGTGCTTTTGGATTCGCCGGAATTTTTCCAGATGTTCTGGAATACCGTCAAACTGACGGCAGGCGTCCTGGCGGGGCAGATCTTGTTTGCCACCACCTCGGCCTGGGGACTGGCCCGGTACCGTTTTCCTGGAAGGCGGCAGGTGTATCTGCTCTACATCATTTTGATGATGATGCCCTTTCAGGTGACCATGCTTTCCCAGTACCTGGTCCTGGACCGCCTGGGGCTTTATGACAGCCTCTGGGCCGTGATCTGGCCGGGGGCATTTTCCACCTTTTCGGTGTTTCTGATGTTCCGTTTTTTTGAAGGGATTCCGGAATCCATCCTGGAGGCGGCCCGGATCGATGGGGCGGGGGAGTTTGCCATCTTTCTGCGGCTGGGTCTTCCCCTGGGCGCGCCGGGAATCCTTTCCGCTCTGGTGCTGCAGTTTCTGGAAATGTGGAGCATGATCGAGCAGCCGGTGACCTTTTTAAAAACAAAAAGCCTGTGGCCGTTGTCCCTGTATCTGCCGGAAATCGGCCTGGAGCAGGCGGGCCTTGCCCTCTGCGCCTCGTGTCTTGCGGTGCTGCCGGCCCTTCTGGTGTTCGGAATCGGCCAGGAGTACTTAGAGCAGGGGATTATGGCGGCGGCGGTAAAGGAGTAGTTGGAGGATGAATGAAATGGAAATAGGAAAAAAGAGGAAACGGCGCCTGCTTTATGGCCTGGCGCTGCTGCTGGCCTTTATGCTGCTGTTTACGCTGATCGCCCGGGCGGCGTCTGCGTTTACCACTACCCGGGTGATTATGGATGTGCCCATGGCGCGAAGGATCGAGCATATCGTCAGCGCCTCCGGCGTGACGGAGAAGAACCGGGAGCTGGCGGTCCTGGCCCAGGAAAATCTCCTGGTGGAGACGGTGTATGTCAGCCAGGGGGAGAGCGTGGCGGCGGGGACGCTGCTGGCCCAGCTATCCATGGACAGCATTGAGGAGCAGATTAGGGGGCAGGAGGAGGAGCTTGCGCTGTTAAGACTTCAACTGGCCTCTGCCCAGGAAAATGAGAATCAGGCCGCCCAGGAGCGGAAGAAAGCCCTTTCCCGTGCCACGGAGGATTATGAGCGGATCTGCCGGGAGCAGGAGGAGGCTGTGGAAGCGGCCAGGAGCCGCTGTCAGGCGGCGGAGGACGCTCTGGCGCGGTACCGGCAGGAGCTGGAGGCGGGAGGAGCCGTGCCGGAAGTAGGAGGCGAGGGAGAGCCGCCCGCCGGAGGGGGCAGCGCCGGGCCGGAAGGTGAGCCGTCTGCTGGCGGAAGCGGTGCAGATCCTGGAGAGAAGCAGGCGCAACTGGATCGCCTTAAGGAAGATCTTGGCCAGGCACAGGCTGCGCTGGAGGCAGCCCGGCAAAGCCAGTCGGACGCCTGCCGCAGCGCCGCCCGTTCCCTGGAGGACGCCCGCCAGCAGGCCGCCACGGACTATTCCGCCCGGATCACGGAGCTTTCTATCACGCAGAAGGAGCGGGAGCTTGCGGAATTGATGCAGGTAAAGGAGGCAGGGGGCCAGGTGCTCTCCCCGGTGGACGGCGTAATCACCCAGATTTATCTGGCGGTGGGACAAAAAACCACGGATACGGCGGCCTTTACCATGGCGGATCTAACCAGCGGCCTGCGGTATGTGGCGAAGATCGGGAAGGAGGACGCCGCCTATGTGGAGGTGGGGGATGAAGTTACCCTCAAAGCCGCCGGAAAGGAGATTCCGGGGCTTACCGTATTTTCTCTGGAGGAAACGGACGAGGATACGGTCCAGGTGACGGTACTGGTGCCCCAGGGGGAGATTTCCATGGGGGAATACGCCCAGATGGAGGTGGTGAAGCGCTCCGGGGAGTATGACACAACCATACCTTTAAGCGCGATCCACACGGAAAACGGAAAGAAATACGTCTATGTGGCGGAGGAAGAGGAAACGGTGCTGGGTACGCAGCTTACAGCCAGAAAGGTGGAGGTGGAAATTGTGGAGCAAAATGACAGGTATGGGGCGGTTGCACAGGGGATGATCGGGGCGGATACGCCGGTGATAGTCTCCAGCGACAGTTATCTGAAGGCAGGCGATACCATCCGCCTGCAGCAGGAATGAGACGGTGGATCCTGGCAGCGGCGGCGGTGCTCTGTCTGGTCCTTGCGGGGGTCTTCCAGTGGAGGGCCCAGGAGATCAAGGGCCAGGCAGCAGGCTGCCAGGATCAGATGACGCTGCTGCTGCAGGAACCGTTGGAAAATGTGCTGCTGCCGGAAGGATCACAGAATATCCGAAAGGACAATGACGAACAGGACGAACTGGAGTTCACTCTCTGGGGAGAGCAGCCCGGCCAGAGCTTTACCGGGGCGGCCGGGCACAGTGCAGTACTTACGGTAATCCTGTTTACGGGCTCCACCCAGCTTCTGTTTCCCTGTGACGGAATTTTGTATGATACGGACCGGCAGGGCTGCCTGCTGGACCGGCGGGCGGCGGAGGCGCTTTTTGGAAGCCATGAGGTGCTGGGAGAGCAGATTGGCGGGGACTCTGGCAGCTTCAGGGTGCGGGGGGTGCTGCCCCTGGAGGAGGGCCTCGTGGTGATTCCGGCGAATTCCCTGGAGGGGGCTTTTCTGGACCGGATCACGGTCTGGCTGGGGGGAAGGGAACGGCAGGCCATGGCAGAGCTTCTGGGGCAGTACGGATATTCTGGAACGCCCCTGCGGATGGATTTTTATGAAAGCTTTTCCTGGGTAAAGGAGCTTGTCCCCGGAAAATGGGCGGATTTTGAAGGCTGGAAGGGGAATCTGGAGGAAAAACGCCAGGAATGGCGGGTGCTGGCCAATACGAAAAAATATATTCCGCAGATGCTCCAGTGCCGGATGTATCGCAGTTATCACTGGAACCACGGCCTGTCGGTTCTGTGTCTGCTGGTGTTTTTGATTTTGCTTTTTTACGGAACGCTGGGGCCTTATTCCGGCAGCCGTTGATCAAGGCTGTCTTGCGGAGACTTTGTATTTATGGTATGATATGAGAAATACCAGCAGGGTGATGGAGTATCGTCAAGGTTCAGGAAAGAGAGGAGCTTATGGGGATCTATCTGAATAGCAGAAAACCGTTCCAGAATTATCAGGAGGCCGTGAAAGCCAGATGCTTTGTTGATAAAACATTTTTACTAAATGAATTGATCCCGATCGTGCCTGGGGATCAAAAGGATCTTTTACAGAATAAGGGAGAGCCGGCGGGGAGCAACAAATATATCTGCATTACCAGGCCCCGTCGTTTTGGCAAGACCATTATGGCAAATATGATCGCCGTTTATTTTGGAAAAGGCTGTGACAGCCGGGGCATGTTTGCAGAGTTAGGGATCAGCGCCAATGAACAGTTTGAAGCGCATTTGAATCGTCACAATGTTATTTCCATTCCCTTTAATGAGATGCCCAGGGACTGCAGGACATACCGGCAGCATTGACCAATAATAATCTTGGAAATTACTGGACCAGCTCCGGTCCCTATGATGAGATTTTTTATTATGTGGAGCATAATGCAACGGCAGTGCGTGAGGATCTGGCCCGGATAGTATCCGGTATGAGGGTTCCGGCCCGGGTTCGGGAATATGCCTCTACTTCCATGAACCTGGCCACAAAGGATGAGATTTTTTCCGCCATGGTAGTGTATGGTTTTCTGGATTATGAGGCGGGATAGTGTCAATCCCCAATAAGGAATTGATGGATAAATTCAATGATATGCTGCAGAAGGAGTCTTCCCTGGGATATGTGTACCAGTTGGCCAGGGAATCGGAACGGATGCTGGAGGCAACTCTCAAGGGGGATACGGAGACGATGCTTGCCATTCTGGAACTGGCCCACAACACAGAGATTCCCCTGTTGCGATACAACAATGAGGCTGACCTGACGGCTTTGGTAAATCTGGTCTACCTTTCAGCCAGAGATTCCTACCGGGTGGAACGTGAGGAGAAAGCTGGAGAGGGCTTTGTTGACTTCATTTTCTATCCGGTACGGGATCTGACGGCGGACTGCATCATTCTGGAATTGAAAGCAGATCACACGCCGGAAGAGGCGATCCGGCAGATTAAGGACAGGAAATATGCCCTTCGGTTTGCCCCAAAGCTGGGAGAGGCGCCCAGATACACAGGGAGGCTTCTGGCTGTGGGCATTGCATATGACAGGAAAACGAAGAAACATAGCTGCCAGGTCGAGGTATTGGACGGAAGGACCGGATGGATGGCCGGTACCGGTCCCAGGCATCCGGCCAGGTGAACTGAGCATCATCTTCCGCAGAAAGGTACTTGACATTTCCTCCAAAAGGACGGATAATAAATAAAAAGTTTAGGAGGTAAACTAAATGAACAGCACCAACATCCCCAGCATAAAAATTGGTATCGTAGCAGTGAGCCGCGACTGCTTTCCCGAGAGCCTGTCCGTGAACCGGAGAAAAGCTCTGGTGGAGGCTTATGAGAAAAAATATGGCAGCGAGCACATCTACGAATGTCCTGTCTGTATCGTGGAGAGCGAGATCCATATGGTACAGGCCTTGGAGGACGTGAAGAAGGCGGGCTGCAACGCCCTGTGCGTGTATCTGGGCAATTTCGGGCCGGAGATCTCCGAAACGCTGCTGGCAAAGCATTTTGAGGGACCGAAGATGTTTGTAGCGGCCGCGGAGGAGAGCGGCAACAGTCTGCTGGACGGACGGGGTGACGCGTATTGCGGCATGCTCAACGCCAGCTACAACCTGCGCCTGAGGAATATCCGTGCCTACATTCCCGAATATCCGGTGGGGGACGCGGAAGAATGTGCGGATATGATCCATGAATTTGAACCCATTGCCCGGGCCGTTGTGGCCTTAAATGATCTTAAGATTATCAGCTTCGGTCCCCGCCCCTTGAATTTCCTGGCCTGTAACGCGCCCATCAAGCAGCTTTACAATCTTGGGGTTGAGATTGAGGAAAATTCTGAGCTGGATCTGTTTGAGGCGTTCCACAGGCACGACGGGGACGCGCGGATCCCGGCCCTGGAGGCGGAGATGGCCCAGGAGCTTGGCGCGGGCAATAAGAAGCCGGAGGTGCTGAAAAAACTGGCCCAGTACGAGCTGACCCTAAAGGACTGGGTAGAGGAGCATCGGGGCTACCGCAAATACGTAGCCATCGCCGGAAAATGCTGGCCGGCCTTCCAGACCCAGTTCGGCTTTGTGCCCTGCTACGTGAACGGGCGTCTGGCGGCCCAGGGAATACCGGTATCCTGTGAGGTGGATATTTACGGGGCCTTAAGTGAATTTATCGGAACCGTGGTCAGCGAAGACACGGTAACCCTGCTGGACATCAACAATTCCGTGCCGAAGGATATGTACCAGGAGGAGATTGCCGGGAAATATTCCTATACCCAGAAGGATACCTTTATGGGCTTCCACTGCGGCAATACGGCGGCGGGCAAGCTGTCCTTCTGCGAGATGAAGTACCAGAAGATCATGGCAAGGACGTTGCCGGTGGAGGTGACCAACGGCACCTTAGAGGGCGATATCCTGCCGGGTGACATCACCTTCTTCCGTATCCAGAGTACGGCGGACAATCAGCTTCGGGCCTACATTGCCCAGGGCGAGGTGCTTCCCGTGGCAACCCGGTCCTTTGGCTCCATCGGCGTATTTGCCATACCCGAGATGGGACGCTTCTACCGCCATGTGCTGATCGAGAAGAACTTCCCGCACCACGGTGCAGTGGCCTTCGGCCATTTCGGAAAGGCATTGTACGAAGTATTTAAGTACATCGGTGTTCCCGTGGAGGAGATCGGCTACAACCAGCCGGCCGGGGTGCGCTATCCGACGGAGAATCCTTTTGCATAGATAAGGACAGATCATAGAACATAAAAACGCCTGCATGGAGTCGCCTTTGTAGAAAGGAGCCCTATGCAGGCGTTTTGTAAAAAAATTGTAATATTTTTGTAATAAATGCGGTCAGTTTCGTTCAAAGTCTTGATAATCATATGTATAAATACTATAATAAAAACCAGCTTAAGGAGAAGGAGTCGTGAGGGGAAAGGAGGCGGATCATGAGAAAAAGAACGGGAATCCTTGTGGGGATATTAAGCATCCTGGTGATTCTTGGGGCCGCTATAGCCTGTGTGCTGATTTTGACAGGAGATCCGGCATCGGAGCAGGAGAGCGGCGTGCCCGGGGCGGAAGAACTGCTGACCGCTTATATGGAGAAGATCCCAAAGCAGGAATACGCCATGATGTATCAGATGATCGATGTGGAGGCGTCGGAACAGATTTCCCAGGAGGATTTTATCAAGCGTAATTCTGCCATTTATGAGGGCATAGAGCTTCAAAATATGGAAATCACGATTCTTTCCGGCAGCGGGGAACCCGGCCGGGTACGCTATCAGACTACCTTCGATACGGCGGCCGGTACGGTGAGCTTTGAAAACGAGGCCCTTTTCCGGGAAGGCGAAGATGGCTGGCGGCTGGTATGGGACGATTCCCTGATTTATCCGGGGCTGGGCGTTAACGATAAGGTGAGGGTTTCCACCACCCAGGCAAAGCGGGGGGAGCTTCTGGACCGGAACGGCGAGCTGCTGGCGGGAGCGGGGACAGCCTCCTCAGTGGGAATCGTGCCGGGAAAATTGGAGGACCGGGACCAGGCGCTGGATCGGATGGCGGAATTACTGGAGACGGACCGGGAAGTCATTGAGAAAAAGCTGGCGGCACAATGGGTCAAGGAGGATTCCTTTGTCCCGGTAAAGACCCTCCGGAAGGTGGAGGAGATCGAGCTGATGACGCCCCAGCCGGATCCGGAAATCCAGCAGGAGCAGGAACGGCAGAGACAGCTTCTGGAGATTCCGGGCGTTATGATTTCCGATACGGAGGTACGCTCGTATCCCCTGGGCGAGGCGGCAGCCCACCTCGTAGGTTACGTGCAGAGCGTCACGGCAGAGGATTTGGAGGAGCATGAGGGAGAGGGCTATACGGCGGGCAGCGTAATTGGCAGAAGCGGGGCGGAAGGCTTGTTTGAAGGGGAGCTGAAGGGCCAGGATGGCTGCCGCATCTACATTGTAGATTCCCAGGGCACGGAAAAAATGGAGATTGCCCGCCGGCCGGTGCAGGATGGAAAGACAATAAAGCTGACCATAGACGCCGGACTGCAGAGAGATCTCTATGAACAGTTCCGGGAGGATAAGGGCTGTTTTACAGCGTTAAATCCCTATACAGGGGAGGTTCTGGCGCTGGTCAGCACCCCCTCCTACGACAACAATGCGTTTATTCTGGGGCTTTCCGACGAAAAATGGCAGGCGCTGAATGAGGATGCGGGGAAGCCTATGTACAATCGTTTCCGGCAGACCTGGTGCCCGGGCTCCTCTTTTAAGCCGGTTATTGCGGCAATCGGTCTGGAATCGGGAGCAGTCAATCCCGATGAGGACTATGGAAACGAGGGGCTTAGCTGGCAGAAGGACGCTTCCTGGGGCTCCTATCATGTGACGACTCTTCATGAATATGCGCCGGCGGTTTTGGAAAATGCGCTGATTTATTCGGACAATATTTATTTTGCCAAGGCCGCTTTAAAAATCGGCGCCGGAGAGCTTCAGGATTCCCTGTTGGGGCTGGGATTTCTGGAGGAGCTGCCTTTTGAAATTGTGATGACAGAATCCCAGTATTCCAATACCGAAGCCATCGAAACGGAGATCCAACTGGCGGACAGCGGATACGGGCAGGGACAGATTCTGGTGAATCCGCTGCATCTGGCCTGTATTTACACAGCTTTCTGCAACGAAGGAAATATGGTAAAGCCGGGTCTGGTCTATGATCCCCAGGCCCAGCCGTCGTACTGGATTCCCGGCGCATTTTCCCAGGACACCGCCCGGCAGGTATTGGAGGGAATCAAAAAGGTTGTCAACGACCCCAATGGAACCGGCTACGGGGCGCACCGGGAGGACGTTCTTCTGGCCGGGAAAACGGGAACGGCTGAAATCAAGGGCTCCAAGGAGGACACCTCCGGGACGGAGCTGGGATGGTTCGTCGTGCTGACGGCGGAAAAAACGGCTGCCCGCCCGATTTTACTGGTCAGCATGGTGGAGGATGTGAAGGAGCGGGGCGGCAGCGGCTATGTGGTGGAGAAGGACCGGCAGGTCCTGGAAGGATGGTTTGGCAGAACGCCTTAGGGGACGGTTCCAAAAAAAGATGGTATTTGATGAAAAATCATGGTAGAATGGAAAACGTAAGAGTTGACTGCATTTACAAAGGAGATTGGTTATGAAACAGGATTTGATTGTTATTCTGGATCTGGGCGGCACCAATAATACGGTACTGGCCCGAAAGATCCGCGAGCTGGGAGTTTACAGTGAGATCCATCCGCACGATATCGCCCTGGATGCGCTGAAGGCGCTGGAAAATGTGAAGGGCGTCATTTTAAATGGTGGTGAAAACCGCGTTGTGGATGGACAGACGGTGGAGGTCCGCCCCGATTTGTATGATCTGGGATATCCCATGATTTCCGTGGACTATCCGCAGTCAAAATGCGAGACAAAATTTTCCGTTCTTCCCGGCAAAGAGGAGCTGAAAAAATTCCTGTTTGAGGATTGCAAAGCCCAGACAAACTGGAATATGAAGAATTTTATTGCGGACCAGGTGGAGCTTGTGCGCAGGCAGGTGGGCGATAAGAAGGTGCTGCTGGCGCTTTCGGGCGGCGTGGATTCCTCCGTGGTGGCGGCGCTGCTGATTAAGGCCATCGGCCAGCAACTGGTGTGCGTCCATGTGAACCATGGTTTGATGCGTAAGAATGAGTCGGAGAGCGTGGTGGAGGTATTCCAGAATGAGCTGCACGCCAACCTGATCTATGTGGACGCGGTGGAGCGTTTTCTGGGCAAGCTTAAGGACGTGGCGGATCCGGAACAGAAGCGTAAGATCATCGGCGGCGAGTTTATCCGCGTGTTCGAGGAGGAGGCCAGGAAGCTGGAGGGTATCGAATTCCTGGGCCAGGGAACCATTTATCCCGATATCATCGAGAGCGGCACCAAGACGGCCAAAATGGTGAAGTCCCATCACAATGTGGGCGGTCTGCCCGAGGATTTGAAGTTCGAGCTGGTGGAGCCGTTAAAGCAGTTGTTTAAGGACGAGGTGCGCGCCTGCGGTCTGGAGCTGGGGCTTCCTTATGAAATGGTTTACCGTCAGCCCTTCCCGGGTCCGGGGCTGGGCGTGCGATGCTTAGGCGCTATCACCAGGGATCGTCTGGAGGCGGTAAGGGAGTCGGATGCCATCCTGCGGGAGGAATTTGCCAGGGCCGGGCTGGATAAGAAGGTATGGCAGTATTTTACTGTGGTACCGGACTTTAAGTCGGTGGGGATGAAACATCATGAACGTGTGTTCGAACATATGGTGATTATCCGGGCCATCAATACGGTGGACGCCATGACCGCTACGGTGGAGAAAGTGGACTGGGACGTGCTGGAACGGATTACCAATCGGATTCTGGGCGAGGTTCCCAATGTGAACCGGGTGTGCTATGATATGAGTCCTAAGCCGCCGGCTACGATTGAGTTCGAGTGATGAAATGGACTTTAGAAAGCTAGTATTTATGCGGTTTCCAAACAAATTTGTTTAGACGCTGGCAACGATTTGGCAACATT
>CATJBQ010000138.1 GCA_949738465.1 uncultured Lachnospiraceae bacterium | reverse complement strand
CCAGGCTTATTACGCCAAAAAGCAGGGCCTTCGGGGCGTGACCACCGAAACCGGCGCCGGCCAATGGGGAACAGCCCTCTCCATGGCCTGCTCCTACCTGGGCCTTGACTGCAAGGTCTATATGGTAAAATGCTCTTACGAACAGAAGCCCTTCCGCCGGGAGGTAATGCGCACCTACGGCGCATCGGTAACGCCCTCTCCCTCTGCCGAAACCCAGGTGGGCAGGAAAATTCTCTCCGAGCACCCGGATACCACCGGAAGCCTGGGCTGCGCCATCTCCGAGGCGGTGGAAACGGCCGTGTCAAAGGACGGCTACCGCTATGTGCTGGGCAGCGTGCTGAACCAGGTGTTGCTCCATCAGTCCGTCATCGGCCTGGAGACCAAAGCGGCCCTGGACAAATACCAGATCCGGCCCGACCTCATCATCGGCTGCGCTGGCGGCGGCTCCAACCTTGGCGGCTTAATCGCCCCCTTTATGGGCGAAATGCTCCGGGGGGAAAGAGACTACCGCATCATCGCCGTAGAGCCGGCATCCTGCCCCAGCTTTACCCGTGGCGCCTATGCCTATGACTTCTGCGATACGGGAATGGTCTGCCCTCTTGCAAAAATGTATACCCTGGGCAGCGGCTTTATCCCCTCCGCCAACCACGCCGGCGGCCTGCGCTATCACGGCATGAGCTCCACCCTGTCCGAGCTGTATCACCAGGGCCTAATGGAGGCCGTCAGCGTCAGGCAGACCGAGGTATTCGAGGCCGCGGAATATTTTGCAAGGGTGGAGGGCATCCTGCCTGCACCGGAAAGCTCCCACGCCATCCGCGTCGCCATCGACGAAGCGGTAAAATGCAAAGAGACCGGCCAGGAGAAAACCATTGTCTTTGGCCTCACCGGCACCGGCTATTTTGATATGGTGGCTTATGAAAAATTCCATAACGGGGAAATGAGCGACTATATCCCCACCGATGAGGAACTGGCCGTTTACCGGGAAAATCTCCCCAAGGTTGAATAAAGCAAAACATATGTTCTCTTTCGTTTCTTCCTGATCTTTCTTGCCAGGAATAGGATCTGCCATGCCGTTTCCTTTAAGGATCCGGCATGGCAGCCTGTCCTGGACTAACCTGAAATCCGCTCTATTATCTCTTGAATTACCGCAGGCTCCATCTCCAGTTCCTGGGCAATTACCGCAATGTCCTTCCCGCACTTCAGTTTTTTGCGAATCATTGCCTCCAGCAATGCCTGCTCTCCCTTGCTGTAGCCCGCCTGCTCTCCGACACTATAACCGGCCTGCTTCCCATCGTCATACCCTTCCTTATAGGTATCCCTCCTATGTTTCTTCTCGTCATACTCTGTCAACAGCATATGCAGCACCTCCGCCCGGTTCCTTAACAGGACATCCTCAAGGATCCCCTTCTGAATACATGTATCTATGGCATTGGCAATGGCTGTCTTCAAGGGCAGGTCCTTCTTATGCCGGAACAAAAACCGGAACAGGCGGTCCTTAAACCTGCGGCGGGGCCGCGGCCTCAACCATCCAAAGTTCAACTGATACCATGCTGTGTGCTTTGCCATAGATCTACCTGGTATAATTGATTTTTCCATTTTTTCTCAACCGTTCTGATTCAATTTCATCAAACAAACTGTCAAACAAAATCAAAGTTGGCATGATTCCGGAATAACTGTACGTTGAAAAAAGGAGGATCGTATTATCCAGGATTCCCTTTTCCGTAAGCTTCTCCACCATCGTCCCCACCAGATGGTCCAGATAGAGCACGATGTCGGCATAGACATTAAGCCCGCTTGTTCCTCAATCAGCGCCAGCACCTTCTCATGCATATCCCCGATTACCGCTTCAAAATCAAACCCTGGCGCAGCAGGACCCCGCTGCCACAACTCCTGCTGGGTGGCCCCGGCCCTGTCCAGGGGAAATACGCCTGTAATATGATCCGGCACAGCCAGAGCCCACCGGTTCTCGATGTAGACATAGGGCGGCTGATCCAGGGAAGCCGCCGTCCCAAAAAAGTAATCAAAGCCATCGTCATTCGGGCTCACCTTCAACGGCCTGGTAAAATCAATATTCATCCCGTCCAGCAAAAATCCTGCGGCCCCGGGATCCTTCAGCTTCTCCCTCACTTCCTCGCCAATGTCGTACCTCTCTCCGTCGATCTCTGTCCGCTCCCAGCCCAGCACCGTGCATCCGGCGCAGAAGCTCACCGTGGAGACCGGAAGGACGCCCAGCATATCCAGCACCGGCTTTATGATGACGCCGCCACCGGCCCCCACGATGGCCCATACACTGGAGGCCAGTATAGAAATTATAAATAATAAGAATGTCAGCATCTCCTACTTCCCTTCCGGCTCTGACTGGGCATACCAGGGCTTCACATCCTTGGAGGGATGCGGCGCTACATCAGAGGTATGGACCAACCAAAGTAACAGCTTCAAGGCAAGCTCCTGAAACAGCTCCCGATATTTAAGGTCTCCATACAGGTTCTTATATTCCTTCGGACCCCTCTCCATATCATACAGCTCATGCTCCCCATTGGAACGGACGATCAGCTTATAGTGGCTGTCCCGCCGCATCACAGCGCGGCATACGCTTTCCGGCTCCGTTTCCTGGTGGATCAGCTTGGGATAATAGATCGTTCCCTCACTCATGATCTTTCGCTTCAATGATCCTTCCGGCCCTCTGGTTTCAAAGCACTGAGGCTCCCGCACATCATAGCTGCCCTCGGCATATACAACTCGGTTTTTATCACCGATGGCTCCCTCAATCTGCTCCCGGAAGTCCATCCGGAATCATATGGGCATGGTGATGGCCGATGATCTGGCCCAGCTTCTGCTGCTGTGGCGTTGCCAGATAATCCGTTCCCACCCACCATACAATCTTCCCTATCTCCTTATCAATTATAAATGGCTTTGTCGATACCGCCTGCCGCTTCTGTGGCAGATTCGCTGATCAGGCTAAACTCCGCATTTCCTAAAAGGAACAGAAATCCATTATCCGCCTGCTTTAAGCCCGGAATAATACAGGTATCACTCTCTACCGTCGTCTCAGCAAGGTCAAAATAAATGGCAATACCGCTCCCCTGTTCTTCTGTGGTTTTCAAGGAAAAGAGCACATCGTTTGCTGTAAAGGGTGTGCCGTCAGCAGCTTTCACGTCATCCCGAAGATTCATCTTCAAATGCTTGTCATCCACCCACTCCCAATCGGTAGCCAGGGCCGGTGAATTTTGCTGATCGTCCCCCTGCTCCTTGGAATCGCTTCCCTCATTACTAATCTGGGCATTCTTCTGCTGCCCGGAATCTTGATTCCCACAACCAGCAAACGTTACGCACGCCATCATAGTGCAAAGTAAAACAGATAGAATCTTTTTCTTCATTTTGTTTTCCCCTTTCTTATGGTTAATTTGTATAATTACCATAACGTATTCTTTTCTTCTCTGCTTACTTTTTACTGTCAGTTGTTACGGGAAATAAAAACATGACAAAATGGATCTTATGGCCAGCCCTATTCACCCGATCAGCACACGCTTCCCCTCAAAAGCAAAGCCATAGTGGCGGATCCGCTCCTTCGGGATCCCCCGGGCCGTCAACTCGCTGTCGTATTCCTTCTCCCCAATCTGTCTTAAGGCCGCCTTCACCGTATCCTCCAGGGTATCTTCATCCTCCGGGTCGTGCACCTTGAATTCCAACACAAAGGCCGGCTTTTCCTTCCCGTAAGGCTCCAGCATCACATCGTATCTGCCGAAGCCGCTCTCCCGGTTGGAGGTCATACGATACTCTCCCTGTAGTTCCACCATCAATCCCAGAACGAAACCGTGATAAAAACGCTCTGGTTCGATTTCATCCGAGGGCTTATTACCTGTATCAAAATAACTGAACGTCGCAAGCGCCGCCTTGTTCATATACCGGTTCATGGCCTTCACATCCCCCAGAAGCAGTGCCTTCAGGAACTCATTGTAGGGCACTTCCTCCCAGCTAAACCAGTCACGGAACATATTCCGAAACATCATATATACTTCTCGATTTGTCAATTCCAGACGATACGTAAAAACTCCTGTCTCCTGAGAAAAATGCCGTTCTACCACCTTCAGGTACCCGCTGGCCAGAAGCATGCTCCAGACAGCTCCATATTTCTTTTGCAACTGGTCAAACACAATTTCCTCATCAATCTCCGTCTCCAAAAACCCTCCCTTCAACAGCTCCTCCATGATCATTTTGGTCTGCACATTCCCCTGCCGGATCAGCAGATTCACAAGCCTGTTCGAACTGGAGTTTGCCCAATAAGGCTTATACTCCTTTTCATCCAAAAAGTTAATGATGGACCAGGGATTGTACACGTCCCGCTGGCTTCCAAAGGTAAAGCCGTCATACCATTTCTTCACATTTTCCTTCTGCTCTGGCATCCCCTGATCTTCCAGTGCCTGAAATACTTCCTCCTCTGTAAATCCGAACCGGGTACAGTACTTCTCTGAGGTTGTGGTCACCACGGTCAGGTTATTCAGATCCGAAAAAATCGATTCCCTGCTGACTCTGGTTATACCCGTCATGATCGCCCGCTCCATATAGGAATTCGTTTTGAAGGTGGCGTTGAACATGCTTCGGATAAACTGCACCAACTCCTCCCAGTACCCCGATACATAAGCCTCCTGCAGCGGCGTGTCATACTCATCCAGAAAAACAAACACTTTCCTGCCATAATAATGCTCCAAATACATAGAAAGCCGATTCAAAGATGATGCCACAAGCTGGTCATCGATACGCTTATCCGGAGAAGGATCATTCACATAGTCCCAGAACACATCATACCCTGCTTGTTCTGTGGGACTTAAGACCACACTTTCCTTCAAATATCGATGGGCATGATAGGCCTCTGCTACAGCCCGGATAATCCCGTTCTTTGCTCCATTAAGATAATCCGACTTCACGCCCGCAAAGCTCAAAAAAATCACTGGGTAACTCCCCTGGAGTTTCCGATATTTTTCGTCCTCCCAGATGGACAATCCCTCAAAGAGCTCTCCCCGTCCCTCATATTTTTTCGAAAAAAAGCAGTTCAGCATATCCAGATTCAGCGTCTTCCCGAAGCGGCGGGGCCGGGTAATCAACGTAACTACATCGCCATTCTCCCACCACTCCCTAATAAAACCGGTCTTATCCACAAAAAAATATTTATTCTCCCGTATGAACTCAAAGCTCTGCGCCCCAATGGAAATTGTCCGTGCCATATGCCGCCTCCTGTTTCCTTCTCTATCACTGCTGTTTTTTCTATCGTAACACAAAACATCTTCCTTCGCAAGGGCAGGGGATTTCTCCCTCCGGGTTGTTTCACGAAACATATCATACAGTTTCACGGATTTTCCAAATTGATTTAAAAAATGAAAAAAGGATTGAGGGAAAGGGAGGTATTGGGGTATAATGAAGAAAGCAAGAACGGCTAAGCGGAAAAATGAAAGTGTGAGAACGAAAGGAGCACCCCCATGCCGCCATTAAGTATCCTGATGAAACCCGCCTCCAGCATGTGCAACATGTCCTGCAGCTACTGCTTTTACTGCGACGAGGCCGAAAAGCGATCCCAGAAGTCCTACGGCTTTATGTCGGAGGCCACCCTTAAAAATATCATCCGAAAGACTATACTGCGGGCTTCGGGCTATATCAGCTACGCCTACCAGGGGGGTGAGCCTACCCTGCGGGGACTGGATTTTTTCCAGAAAGCCGTGGACTACCAGAGGCAGTATAACCGGAACCGGATCGAGGTCCACAACGCCCTCCAGACCAACGGCTATGCCCTGGATGAGGACTGGTGCCGTTTTCTGAAGGAACACAATTTTCTGGTTGGTCTGTCCCTGGATGGTACCAGGGAGATTCACGATACCCTCCGCCGGGACAAGGCCGGACGGCCTACCTTTGACCGCATCTCCGCGGTTGCGGGATTGATGGACCAATACGGCGTGGACTACAATATCCTGACGGTGGTGACCCCGGAAATTGCCGCAAATATCCGGGAGATCTATGAGCTTTACCGGCAGAAGGGCTGGCGTTTCCAGCAGTATATTGCCTGCCTGGATCCCCTGGGGGAGGGGCACGGCCAGACACCCCATGCCCTGACGCCGGAGGTTTACGGCCATTTTCTCACGGAGCTTTTTACCTTGTGGTACCGGGATTGGAAACGAAACCGGCAGCCCTTTATCCGCCAGTTTGAGAATTATGTGGGGCTGGCTGCCGGATATATGGCGGAATCCTGCGACCAGAGGGGAACCTGCGGCATCCAGTACGTGGTGGAGACGGACGGCAGCGTCTACCCCTGCGATTTCTATATGCTGGACGATTACCGGCTGGGGAATTTCAATGAAGATAAGCTGGACGGGATCGATCTGCGCCGGCAGGAGATCGGATTTTTAGAGCGCTCCCAGAAGCTGACAAAGGACTGCAGCGTCTGCCCCTATTTCCAGCTCTGTCGGGGCGGCTGCCAGCGGAACCGGGATCTGAATCCTGCCAGCGGACTTTATGAAAATTATTTTTGTGAAGGGTATCGGATCTTTTTTGCCCAGTGCCAGGACAAGATCCTGGAGATTGCCCGGCAGGTGGCGGCTTCGGGGCCCCGCTGATGGTGCTGCCGCCCTCCTGGAAAGAATGGGTAGGCAGATTTTCCGAAAAAATGGCGGGGAGCTTCCCCGCCATTGATGGACCTGGGTCTTACGGCCCGCAGACCCTTATTCATACTCATCCAGACTCCACTGGTCCTTCCAGTCGATCCACACCATCTCCCCCTCAAAACGCAGGGGCAGCCACACATAATCCGCAATGGAGGTATTCTCCACCACCTGCCCGCCCATCCGGGAAAAATCAAATTCCTCCTGCCTGCCGCTGAACACCAGTTCGAACATTTCTTTATATACGTCATATTCCTTGTCCATAGCCTCTGGCAGCCACCGATCCGCGCAGGCAATGTACAGATCCTTCTTCCCCGGCACCTTGAACACCGAGGAGATCTGGGAATGGAAGGAGGTCCTGGAGTCATCGCCCACATGGGGATCGCCCAGCACCCGGTAAGGCCCATGCCAGGTATCCGCCACCGCCACCTCAGAAGGATTGGGCAGATAGCCGGTGGTTCCGGAGGTCAAAAGATAATGCTTCCCCTTCCGGTAAAAATGCGCCGTCGCCTCCCGTACATAGGGCGGCCCCTCATGATGGGGAAAATGGGTGCTGTAGTAGCCCGTCACATCCGTATAATCCTCCGTCAGGTCCGCGCAGATGGTCTCGCTGTGCACCCGTTCAAAATAATAGTAGGCCTTCCCGTCCTCCGCCACAGCCAGGTCAAAATCCCCGGCGCTCATGCCTAAGGGACGCAGTCCTTCCCTCACCTTGGTGTAGGGCCCCAGGATATGGTCCGCGGTGAGCACCGTCTCCGTCTGGGTGCGGTCCCTGTTCATGATTTTCAGCCAGCAGACATATTTTTTCGTTCTCTCATTGTAAATGATATGGGGCCGGTCCATGCAGGCCGATGGGTGGAGGGAAGAATTCTTATCCTCCGGCTCCGGCGGGATGATGATCCCCTTATCCTCCCAGTTGTAAAGATCCGTGGAGGCGTAGCACCTCACCCCCCAGTGCCAGATCCCGTTTTTCCCATCTGTCTTCTCCTTGTTCTCCCCGTACCAGTAGTACACGCCGTCCACCGTGATGATGGAGCCGCCGTGGGCCTGGATCCTGTTTCCGCCGGTGTCCAGCCAGACCTGGCCCGGATAAAATGCATTTCTCATTTCCATGTTCTTTCCTCCTGATTCATTAGTATCGATTCCATTATACATCATTTTGCAGCCTCGAAGCTAAAAATTTTAAAAGAGGCACAGCGCATTTCCGGCATGCCTCTAAACGCTAGTCACTGCCTTCCAGGCATCATACTGCTCCCGTTTTGCCGCAACCACATAACTTTCCTGATCTTTTTCTTTTCCGACAGGATTTCATGGGTCACGAGCTGCCCGTCATAGAAAAGGGAAAAGGTGGTAAAAGGCGAAGGGGCATTCTGCGCCTCCTCCCTGATCTGGATATGTACGGATCGAAACACAGCGTTCCTGGCCTTTGCCATCTCCTCCAGAATCGGCACATACTTTGCTGTAAAGGGACATTGGTTTGTGTAATACAGCACAAATCCCCCCGGCATATCTTCCTGCCTGCCCACGCTGTCCCGGAAGCGGGGAAGCAGTGCGCCCTCTTCAAAGGGCAGGTACATCAGCTCAAAATAAGGTTCTGCCGTATCCGCTGTCTGAAAGCCCTTATAACCCATATATTTCGGGTCAGAGAGGAATCCCATTTTCTTTTTGGAGGACAGGATCACAAGCCCCTTTTTTCCTTTTTCTTTACTGTCCTTGATGCACGCTTCCAGCAGCAGATTCCCTGAATATCCTTGTTATTGGAGATTGCACAGCAGATGTGCTCCTTTTCAACATTTTCATGTGTCAGTTTTACAAGTTCCATATTCTATTGCCTCCTTGATAAAAATTTAATTGTAATCCATATTTAGCGTTCTCTTTCTATTTTCACAGTTTGTTTATATGGTGCGTTTACTTCTTCGAAATATTCCTGTGCTAATCGGAAATTTATCTATTTGCGTTTCTTTTCCCGCAATAATAAACGACCATCACAAACGCAAAGGAAATGATCTGTGCAGCCATGATCCGAACAATTTGTAATTCGTCCGCGCCATTTTGCGAAACAACATGCAGCATATTGGTAGCAACGGTATTATTGAATAAATGGTCGCCAAGCCCCACCCATACATTTCCTGTTATGCGGGAAAGAAGCCCCCATTTGATTCCCATAATTCCGGCAAGAATAATATAACCGACACCCATCAGGACCATTGCCGCAAATGACATTTCGCCATTCGCATAACTTCTGATCAGCACAGTTTCTTTTTCATATGTGGCTTCCTGACAAACAGGAAGTTATCAAGTGAATAATTTTTTGTATGATTTTTTATAAAATAGAGTACCAACAAAAATTATGACCGCTAATACAACAATGT
>CATJBQ010000137.1 GCA_949738465.1 uncultured Lachnospiraceae bacterium | reverse complement strand
TTGCGGATATGCTGGACCGTTCCTTGGTTGACCGGGCGCAACTGCTCAAAATTATGTCTATGAACCACTACGATATGGAAACGGAGAGCCGCCCGGAGCAGTTGATGGAGTTCAAGGTGTCATATGGAGAATCCATCCACACGGTTATGGCCTGCCTCCATCAATATTTTCCGGATATGGGGATGGCAGAGAAACAGAATTTTATCTACACGTTCTTCCCATTCATGTTCGGAATCTACCCTTACACCTTCGTCACCGAAAAGCAGAGGATAGCAATGGAGGAAGCAAATGTAAACTATGTCTTTCTGACGATTTATGAAATTACGTACAACTTTGTAAAAAAATTTTTGGAGTAGGATAGACGATGAAATATACAAAATTAGGAAGATCAGATTTGATGGTTTCCCGTATCTGTATGGGCTGCATGGGATTTGGAAATGCGGCCACGGGGCAGCATAGCTGGACGGTGAATGAAGCGCAGACCCGCGAGATCATTCGGCACGGCCTGGAAATGGGCATCAACTTTTACGATACTGCCATTGCCTATCAGAACGGCACCAGTGAGCAGTATGTGGGCCGGGCGCTGCGTGACTTTGCAAAACGGGACGACGTTTGTGTTGCCACGAAGTTCACGCCCCGGACGCAGGATGAGATTGACGCAGGCGTCAGCGGCCAGAAGCACATTGAAAAATATCTGGATCAGAGCCTGAAAAATCTCGGCATGGACTATGTTGACCTTTATATCTATCACATGTGGGACTACCATACGCCGATGGAGGAGGTCATGGAAGGGCTGCATGGTGTGGTAAAGGCTGGCAAGGTACGATATATCGGTATTTCCAACTGTTTTGCATGGCAGCTTGCTAAGGCAAATTTCTATGCAAGGGAACATGGACTGACGGAGTTTATCTCCATTCAGGGTCATTACAATCTGATCGCCCGTGAGGAAGAACGGGAAATGGTTCCATTTTGCAAAGACCAGAATATTGCCATGACGCCATATAGCGCCCTTGCAGGCGGGAGGCTCTCCAAACGTCCCGGCGATACATCCAAAAGGCTTCAGGAGGATGCTTACGCCCGGTTTAAGTACGATGCTACTGCAGAAGCGGATGGCAGGATCATTGCGCGTGTAGCGGAACTGGCAGACAAGCGCGGCGTATCCATGACGGAAATCTCTCTTGCATGGTTGTTGACGAAGGCTGCTGCCCCGGTGGTGGGTGCAACTTTGGTTTCTCATGTGGATGGAGCGGTCAAAGCGGTAGATTTGGAACTGACACAGGACGAGACCCGCTATTTGGAGGAATTGTATATCCCCCATGCCTTAGCCGGCGTTATGGCGCAGAATGGAAAACAGAAAGCAGGAAATGTTGTATAAAACGGTTCCAACGAGTGGCTGGAACCGGTAGATAATACACAATACGGAGGTTTGAAATGAAAATGAAAAAAATAGGATCAATCGTATTAGCAGTTGGAATGGCACTGTCCCTTGCCGCCTGTACAGGCGGCAGGAAACCGGATGAAAACAGCAGCGATACCGGAGCATCACAGAATGTCGCAGATCATTCCCAAACGCAGGATAATTCCGCAGCATCTTCCGGGAGTGAAAAGGAACAGCCCGCCGAAACGCCGGATTCTAAGACGGACGCTTCTCAGGCGGAACCGGTAAATGGGCAGCCGGGCAGCAAAGTTCTTGTAGTCTATTTTTCTGCAACGAATAACACGGAGAGTGTGGCCCAGAAACTGGCGGACGGACTTGGGGCAGATATCTATGAGATTGTGCCAATGCAGCCTTATACCGATGAAGATCTGGATTATGGCAATTCGAAAAGCCGCTCATCCGTGGAGATGGATGATCCAGGCGCACGGCCGGAGATTTCCGGCACAGTAGAGAACATGGATCAATATGAAGTTGTGCTGATCGGTTATCCTAACTGGTGGGCATCTATCCCCATGCCGATCGCTTCTTTTCTTGAGGAATATGATTTTACTGGCAAGACAATTATACCATTCTGCTCACACGGGGGCGGGCGTTTTGGACAGAGCCTGACGGCGATTTCCAAACTGGCTCCTGACGCTGTAATGGGGGAGGCATTGTCTGTCCACTATTCCGGCGGAAGCGGCCTTTTTGATGATGTGGAAGATTGGTTAAGAGCAAATGGGATCATAGAATAAGGATAGAGATTGCCGGAGGAAAAGGGATGGAGCAGAAAAACAGTTTGTTTTCCAATAAAGATTTAAGGGCTATGATTGTGCCTCTGTTTCTGGAACAGCTTTTGGTTATGCTTGTAGGAATGGCGGACACATTGGTGGTAAGCTAGGCGGGGGAAGCCGCCGTATCCGGCGTTTCTCTGGTGAATTAGTTTAATACGATATTTATTTATCTGTTTACAGCGTTAGCTTCCGGCGGCGCGGTTATTATCAGCCAGTATGTGGGCAGGAAAGAGGAAGAAAATGCAGGGGAGGCTGCCAGCCAGCTTCTGTCGTTTTCCACAGTATTCTCACTGGCGGCTGCGTTGATTGTGCTTGCAGGGAATGAAATGATTCTCCGCATGATGTTTGGAAGGGTGGAGGATTCCGTTATGGAGGCGTGCGTCACTTATCTGAGAATTTCTGCGTACTCCTACCCAGCGCTGGCGGTCTATAATTCCGGTGCGGCAATTTATCGCAGTATCGGAAAAACCAGTGTAACCATGTACCTGTCCGTGGTTTCCAATGTGATCAATGTCACAGGAAATATAATCGGTGTATTTGTATTAAAAGCAGGCGTTGCAGGTGTGGCATACCCGTCCCTGATTGCACGGATGTTTTCGGCTGTGGCAATTACAATCCTCTGTTTCCGGAAACAGAATGAGGTGGTTTACCGGAAATGCCAGATCTTTGAGTGGAACGGCAGACTGATGAAAAACATCCTGAAGATAGCGGTTCCAGGTGGTTTTGAGAATGGAATATTCCAGTTGGTGAAGGTTGCTTTGAGCAGTATCGTGGCGTTGTTTGGGACATACCAGATTGCCGCAAACGGAGTGGCGCAAAGTATCTGGTCTATGGCGGCTCTGGCAGGGGTCGCTATGGGGCCGGTATTTATTACGGTAATTGGGCAATGTATGGGAAACCGGGATATAGAAGCGGCAGAGCAATATTTCCGTAAGCTGATGAAAATAACGGTTTTGATTTCGCTTGTATGGAACACGCTGATTTTTGTATTGCTTCCTGTTTTTTTGAGATTTTATGCTTTGTCGCCCGAAACAAAAAAACTGATCGTATGGCTTGTGCTGATTCATAATGTATTTAATGCGTTAGCGTTCCCGTTTTCCGGTGCATTGAGTAACGGCCTTAGGGCGGCGGGTGATGTAAAATTCACGATGTATGCTTCTATTATTTCCACCATTGCAGGGCGGTTGCTACTGTCTTATCTACTGGGTGTGGTTTGGAATATGGGAGTGATCGGAATTGCGCTGGCAATGGTGTGTGACTGGGTAATCCGGGCGGTTCTTTTCTTCTGGCGGCTCCGCTCAGGAAAATGGAAAGAGCTTCAGGTAATATAACTTATGATTACAGGGTTCGCGAAGCGGTTCCAGTAATATAGGAAAATAGCCGCACTTCAAGCGACCAGGTAAGTGGGGATTGACAGGAGACAACAGTATAAAATGATGTAAGGGGATAATGCCAGACTGTTGGTATTATCCCCTTGATTACTCTTTGTGTTCTGAAAAGTCCAGAATTTCATTCGGTGAACACTTTAATATCCCACATAACCTTTCCAGCGTTGCGGTAGTAATGTGTTTGTTATGTTTCAAATTATAAACAGTTTTTGACGGTATATGATGTTTTTCGATTAAAGCATATGTGGTAATGCCTTTCTTCTCCATTGTTTTCCATAACGGTTCATAGGAAACCACCCAGCGTCACCCCTTTCCCTAACTTCATTCTAAGTGTTGGGAATTCGCTTGAATATACCGATAATAATCGGTATAATGGATGTAATAATGAAGTAATAAGGAGATGGAAGATTATGAAAAAAGAACCGTATTAGCAATGTTGGCAGGTAAAGGTCGGCTCCCATGAGGAAGACCACGGCCATTATGAGACCGTAACCTATGTGGATTACTACTACTGTGACTGTGGTGCAACGAAGTAGCAGGGATCATGACAATGCCAGGGGACTTTTGCTCCTTGGCATTGTTTTTACATATAGAACCGGCCATTATGATCTGTAATGGCACATGCGGTATATCCAGTTATACTTACAAAAAACTGTCAGAAGAAGTGCACACTATTGACATTATGTATACTTTTTGCTATGATGGAGGTTCTAAAGGAGATGATGAATATGAAATGTATTCTCGTAGTCCCAATAGAAAGAAACATATCCCTTATATTTTTAAAGCATTGATTATAGATAATCCAGAAAGGATAGGGGATATTTTGGGAGGAAATATGGACATTGGAGTAAAAAGAATCGGGAGAGAATTGAAATACGAAGGCCGCATTGTGGATTTTTATGCGGATACCGTGGAGCTGCCGGATGGGCGGACAGCAGTCTGGGATTATATCGAGCACCGCAAAGGCGCGGCGGGCGTAGTGGCAGGCCGGCCGGACGGCAAGCTTGTCATCGTGCGCCAGCACCGCAATGCCATCGGGAGAGTCAGCCTGGAGATCCCGGCGGGCGCCAGGGATACGAAGGAGGAGCCCTACGAGGTCTGCGCGGCCCGGGAACTGGAGGAGGAGACCGGCTACCGGTGCGATAAGCTGGAGTTTTTGATTTCCATCCATTCCACGGTGGCCTTTTGCAACGAGCGCATTGACATTTATGTGGCCAGGGATCTGGTACCGGCCGGCCAGCATCTGGACTTCGATGAATTTGTGGAGGTGGACGCCTGTTCCTTAGAGGAGCTGTGCCGGGGGATCTATGAGGGGAAGATCCAGGACGCCAAGACCATTGCCGCGATTATGGCCTACAAAAATAAATATCAGTTGTAAGATAGGGTTCCGGTTTCATAGTTTGGACATTTTTTGCATATAATTCCCAGAAAGGGTTAGAGGTGCGGATATGCGAAAAAAGCTGGCGACTTATTTATACCGGGGACCGAAAAAGGAGAAAAGCTGGAGAAAGGCAGATGTGATACAGTATGCATATCTGTCCTTCCTACTGTGCTTTGTGCTGGGGATTTTTGGGGCAAACCTGCTCCAGAAGGGAGGGGGAGGCTTATCCGGCTGGGATGGCTATTGGATGGAGAGCCTGCGCTATCAGGAAATTGGCAAAACAGAGCTGTTTTACTTTATCTTCAGCGAACGCCTGCCAAGGTTTCTCCTGTTTCTGCTGCTGTCCTTCACCAACCTGTCGGTTGTGCTGGGGATTGGCTATATCGGATGGCAGGGCTTTTGCGTGGGGACGCTGATGAGCTCTGCCGTGATGGCCTATGGGATCAAAGGAATGCTCCTGATTCTGATCGGGATGTTTCCACATTACATATTATATTTCCTTCTCTATTTCGGTTATCTCTGGCTGATGCGGGAACGAAAGAGTGCCCAGAGGCTCCCACAGGCGGCAGGAAAGCGGAGAATGCTGTTTTTCCTCTGTGGATTACTGTTTTTTTTCTTATTTGTTACAGGAATTTTTCTGGAAAGTTATGTAAATCCATTTTTTGTTAAAAAATATTTAAAATTTATTTGACATTTCGGCAAAATCTGCTTATTATTTTATTGAAAGACGAGAAAAGAACGGGGTACGAAGGAGAATGGAACGAGAATTAGGTGGTTTTACGGCATATTTGAGGGAGGTAAAGCATACAGCGGAAAATACGGTGGTTTCCTACGAGCGGGATCTGAAGAAGATGCTGCGGTATCTGGAAGCGGAGGGGGTGGGCGAGCTGTCCCAGGTTACGTCTACCAGTCTGAATTCCTATATTTTATATCTGGAGCGGCAGGGACGTGCGCCGGCTACCATTTCCAGGAGCGTCGCTTCGATGAAGGCCTTCTGCCAGTATTTGCAGCGGCGGGGCGTTGTGCGGCCGGAGGTGACGGATGAGCTGCATGCGCCGCATATTGAGAAACGGATACCGGAGATTATGACGCTGGCGGAGGTGGAGCAGCTTCTGGCGGCGGCCCGGGGGGGATCCCCCAAGGAGCTTCGGGACTGCGCCATGCTGGAGCTTCTCTATGCCACGGGGATCCGGGTATCGGAGCTGATCCATCTTACGCTGGAGGATGTGAACCTTACAATGGAATATATCCGCTGCCAGGATGGCCGGAAGGAGCGGATTATTCCCTTCGGCCGGGTGGCCAGGGAAGCAGTGTCCCGCTATCTTACGCTGCGCCGGAAGGCGCTTCTGCATGGGCAGGAGAGTCCCTGGCTGTTCACCAATTGTTCCGGGCAGCCCATGAGCCGCCAGGGCTGTTGGAAGCTGATTAAGGGCTACGGGAAGAAAGCGGGCATCACGATGGAGATTACCCCCCATACCCTCCGCCACTCTTATGCGGCCCATCTGGTGGAGAATGGAGCGGATCTTCATGCGGTGCAGGAGATGCTGGGACATTCCGATATTTCCACCACCCAGGTCTATGCAAGGAGGAACCAGGTGCGGATCCGGGAGGTTTACGGTGCAGCCCATCCCAGAGTGTGAGGTGCAGGCCTGGGAAGCGCAAGCCAGGATTATGAGACATTGGTCCGGAAAACGGAAGCCTGGGGGCAGGTGGAGGAAGCCAGATTAGGAAACAGAGAAGAACCATGAGGAAGGGAGCGGATTGCATTCCTTTTCTCATGGTTCTTTTGTACAAACATATGTTCGGACGATAATGACGTGACTGCACAACCAGGCAATGATTGCTGGGGCGTAAGCGTCAGCAATTCATCTCCGCAATATCATAGATCAGCCGTTCTGATTCTTCCCAGCCAAGGCAGGGGTCGGTGATGGATTTGCCATAGACATGCTCATGCACGCCCTGGGCGCCGGGTTCGATGTAGCTCTCGATCATCACGCCCTTGACCATCTGGTGGATATCCGGGGAGAGCTGCCGGTTGTGCATAACCTCCTTGACGATCCGTACCTGCTGGCCATACTGCTTGTTGGAATTGGAGTGGTTGGAATCGATGACGGCGGCCGGGTATTTCAGATCCATTTTGCCGTACATCTCGATCAGCCGGGCAATATCCTCGTAGTGGTAGTTGGGGTTGCAGACGCCGCGCTTATTGACGGAGCCCCGCAGCACCACATGGGTCAGCTCATTTCCGGTGGTCTCAACCTCATAGCCCCGGTATACGAAATGATGGGGATGCTGGGCGGCGTACACGGAATTGAGCATTACGGAAAAACCCCCGCTGGTGGGATTCTTCATCCCCGCCGGGACGTCAAAGCCGCTGACGGTAAGGCGGTGATGCTGATCCTCAACGGCACGGGCGCCGATGGCCACGTAGGAGAGAAGGTCGTCCACATAGCCCCAGTTTTCCGGATAGAGCATCTCGTCGGCTGCCGGCAGACCGAATTCCTCGATGGAGCGCATATGCATCCGACGCATGGCGATCATGCCGGCCACAAGATCCGGCTTCTTCTCCGGATCCGGCTGATGGGCGATCCCCTTGTAGCCCTCTCCGGTGGTGCGGGGCTTGTTGGTGTAGATCCGGGGGACGATCAGCACCCGGTCGGCCACTTTTTCCTGTACCCTGGCAAGACGGCTGATATAGTCCAGGACGGCGTCCTCGTTGTCGGCGGAGCAGGGACCGATCACCGCAAGGAACTTCCGGCTCTCTCCGGTGAGGATGGCGCGGATCTCCCGGTCACGGGCCTTCTTGGTCTCCACGGCCTTTTTGCTTAAGGGGTATTGTACCTTGATCTCTCCGGGAGAGGGTAATTGTTTGAGAAATGTAAAGCTCATTGTAATCAAATCCTTTCGTGGTATGTAATGGTTGTCAGAAGTTTCCGCCTGAGGGGGTAAAATACTTCTGCCGGATCTCCTCGACGGGCATCTCCTGTCCGGTCCAGCAGCGGAAAGCCTCCGCACCCTGGAACAGCAGCATATACAGGCCGTTTATGGCGGGACAGCCCGCTTCCCTGGCCTGGCGCAGCAGCAGGGTCTCCCTGGGATTGTAAATAATATCGGACACGATCACATGGGAGGGAAGCAGGGAAGCATCCGGAAGGATGCTATGGACAATGTCCGGCGCCATCCCCACATTGGTGGCGTTGGTCAGAATCGCGCTGTCCTTAAGGCTTTCTGCCAGAAGTCCGGTATCTGCGATATCCAGAAGCCGGATCCGGCAGCCGGTCTGCTCTGCGATCCGTGCACAGAAGGCTTCGGTCCGGGCAAAGGAAGCGTTCTTCCGCTTAAACATATCGATGGCGGAAACGCCGTCCAGCGCGGCCTGAACACAGATGGCAGTGGCGGCTCCCCCCGCTCCCAGCAGGGTCATTTTTTCACCGGTGACGGAAAAGCCCGCATCCGCCAGGGAGCGCATATAGCCCGCGCCATCGGTGTTGTGGCCGATATATCTGCCGTTTTTCTGGTAGACCGTGTTGACGGCCCCTGCCAGCCGGGCGGCAGGGGTAAGGTCGTCCAGATAGGGAAGGATGGCGGTTTTCAAGGGCATGGTGAGGTTAAAGCCCTGGACCTGAAAGGCCTTAAGCCCCTCAAAGGCATCCCGGAGCCCGTCGGGCCCCACATCAAAGGCCAGATAGACAAAGTCAAGCCCCAGCAGACGAAAGGCCTCGTTATGCATCTGTGGGGAAATGCTGTGGGCCACCGGATGCCCCAGCAGGGCGGTAAGGCCGGTATGCCCGGTTATCTCATAAGTCATGGTATCACCTGTTTCTTTGGAATAAAACATTATCTTTTATCATAACGGATTCCGGAAAATATGTCAATGGCTTGCACAAAAGCATTTTTTCAAGTAAGATAAGATAGTAGGAAAAAGAAGGAAGGACAGCAAAAAGAGCGATGAAAGAGAAAAAAGGGGTTGTATTTGGCGGGAAGGAGCCGGTGATCTGCCTGCCGGTAATCGAGACGGAGCGCGATGCCATTGTAAGGAAGATTCGGGAACTGTCGGGCCGGGGAGCGGCTATGGTGGAATGGCGGATGGACTGGTTTGGCCAGGCAGAGGAGCCCCACGCGGTGGAAGAACTGCTGGCGGAGCTTGCGGGAACGATGGAGCATACGCTTCTTTTGTGTACTTACCGCACGAAGCTCCAGGGAGGCCGGGGAATCCTCAATGGGGCGGCTTATGAGGCGCTGAACCTTGCGGTGGCAAAAAGCCAGGCGGCGGATCTGGTGGATCTGGAATTTTACCAGACCGGGGAGCAGAAGCGGCAGATTTTAGCGCTTCAGGAGGCCGGCATCTGGGTGGTTTGCTCCAACCATGATTTTGGCAAGACCCCGGCCCGGCCGGAGATGGAGCGGCAGCTTCTGGAGATGGCCGGGGCCGGCGGCGATTTCGCCAAGCTGGCGGTGATGCCCAGGGGGCGTGAGGATGTGCTGCGCCTGATGGAGGCGGTGACGGCCGTAAAGGAGCAGCTTCCGGGGAGCCATCTCATCGCCATGTCCATGGGAGAGCTGGGAGTGATTTCAAGGCTTTTAGGAGGCTGGTACGGCTCGGAGGTGACTTTTGCAAGCGCAGGGGCGGCCTCGGCGCCCGGACAGATCCCTTATGAGGAGGCGCAGGAGCTGCTGGGGCGGCTTAAGGCTTACTGCTAAGCGTACGCACAGGAAGGATGGGCAGGCACAGAACTGCCGCGCCAGGGAAAACGGACAGGAAATGAGGAGCGTATGGAGAATATTTTTTTGATCGGATATATGGGAACCGGGAAGACCACCGTTTCCCATCAGCTTGGAAAGCGCTTAAAGCGGCTGGAGGTGGATCTGGATCTGGAGATCGAGACCAGGACTGGACAGAAGATTGCCGCGATTTTTGAGACCTATGGGGAGGCGTATTTCCGGGAGCTGGAGACAAAGCTGATCCGGGAGTATGAGACAAAGCAGGATTTTGTGGTCTCCTGCGGAGGTGGGGCGCCCCTGCGAGAGGAAAATGCGGCCAGTATGCGAAAAAGCGGGGTGGTGGTATTGCTTACCGCTTCGCCGCATACCGTCTATCAGAGAGTCCGCGGCAGCAAAAACCGTCCGCTGTTAAACGACAATATGAATGAGGCGTACATAGCGGAAATGATGGAGAAGCGGGAGCCCCTTTACCGGCGGGCCGCCCAGCTTGTGGTGGATACCGACGGGAGGACCCCGGAGGAGATTGCGGCTGTGATAATCGATGGATTAACAAAAAATTAACAAAGACGCCCAGGCGTATTTGTATATACAAAGAAGGGAGATATAATACAATGGAAAAATCAAAGGTTTATTTCACAAATTTTCAGACAAGCTATACGGAGAGTATCCCGCAGAAGCTGCACCGGCTGATTCAGACAGCCGGCATTGGCCAGATTGATTTTGCCGACAAATATGCGGCCATCAAGATTCATTTTGGGGAACTGGGGAATCTGGCGTTTCTGCGCCCCAATTATGCCAAGGTGGTGGCGGACACGGTGAAGGAATTGGGAGGAAAGGCATTCCTCACGGATTGCAACACCCTCTATGTGGGCAGCCGCAAGAACGCCCTGGATCATCTGGACACGGCCTATGAAAATGGATTTACGCCTTTTTCCACCGGCTGCCATGTGCTGATCGCGGACGGCCTTAAGGGTACGGATGAGGCACTGGTTTCGGTGGACGGGGAGTATGTTACCCAGGCTAAAATCGGCCGGGCGCTGATGGATGCGGATATCGTGATTTCCCTGACCCATTTCAAGGGCCACGAGGCCACCGGCTTTGGCGGGGCCTTGAAGAATATCGGGATGGGCGGCGGCTCCCGGGCCGGAAAGATGGAGATGCACAGCGAGGGGAAGCCCAGCGTATCCAGAAGACGCTGCGTGGGCTGCGGCATGTGCACCAGAGTCTGCGCCCACGGGGCCATCACCCTGGAGGAAAAAAAGGCCGGTATCGACCACGACAAATGTGTGGGCTGCGGGCGCTGTGTGGGAGTCTGCCCCAAGGATGCGGTTGTGCCGGACTTTGACGCCAGCAACGACGTTCTGAATTGCAAGATTGCCGAGTATTCCAAGGCCATTTTGCAGAACCGCCCCTGCTTCCATATCTCCATCGTCTGCGACGTGTCCCCCAACTGCGACTGCCATGCGGAGAACGACATTCCCATCATTCCGGATGTAGGGATGTTTGCCTCCTTCGATCCGGTGGCGCTGGATATGGCCTGTGTGGACGCCTGCAACCGCCAGCCGGTGATCGCCGGCAGCGTGCTGGGACGGAAAGAACACGGTGCCGGCGATCACGATCATTTCCATGGCGTCCATCCGGATACCAACTGGCGCTCCTGCCTGGAGCACGCGGTGAAGATCGGGCTGGGCTCCATGGAGTACGAGCTGGTGGAGATATAAGATTTTAATTTTGAGCGGCCCCATTTGTGGGGCGGCTCATGTAATTTAATGCAGCAAAAGGTCCATCAGATATCCGTAGACCTCCTCGCTCTGCTGCTTCCAGTTCTGGCAGATGGCTTCCGCCTGCTCCCGGTTCCTGGCCTTGATGGACAGGTCGATCAGGGGGATCTCGCTCTCCTTGATCTGGCAGCGGGCGATGTAGGACTGGTCCGTGGCTCTGTAAAAATCCGCCAGCAGATGGATCTCCTCCCGAAGCTCCATGTGATGGGCCTCAAAATAGGAGATCACATCCTCCTTGATGGCCGCAGAGATCTTATCCGGAAAAAAAGATAAGGTTTCGCGGCCGGCGGCGGTAATGTGGTAGTGGGTGTTGTTATGGGTGGACTCGCAGCGGACCAGCTCCGCAGAGATCAGCTCATTGATGGCCTGCTGCAGGGTAAAATAGGTGGTATATTCTTTTTCCAGGATAAAATTGGAAATCTGGGTGTTGGTCAGCGGGAAATCCACCCGTTCCAGCATATAAAGTACGATCAGCTTATATTGTGTCAAGGCTTCTGCCATAAATGATCACTCCTTGTCTTTGTTTGATTTTCCGGCGGCGCACAGATGTATCCCTTAAGGCGCTTCCGTGCCCGGTACAGAGCCGCTCCCAATTCGATACCGGCCCTGGAAGGAGCCGTGTTCCTTCATGCAGCGGTGGATCTCATTGAGAACCGTCCGCTTGGCGCAGCTCCACAGAGGCGCAGCCAGAAGCGCTTTGGGCCCATCCCCGGTAAGGCGGTGGATCACCACGTCCTGGGGAAGATGCTCCAGGCATTCCATAATCAGGCAGCAGTATTCCTCACGGGACAAGAGGGGAAAGGGATGGCTGCAATAATAGTCATACAAATCCGTGTCCGTGAGCACATGCAGAAGCTGCAGCTTAACGCCGTCTACGTGAAGGGCGGCCAGATAATCCACGGTCTGAAGCATCATCTCCCTGGTTTCACCGGGCAGTCCCAGAATCACATGGACGATCACCGGGATCCTGCGGCGCTTCAGTTCCAGGACGGCCTTCTGGAAGCAGTCCAGAGTGAAGCCGCTGCGAAGAAAAGAACTGGTGGCGGGGTGGATGGTCTGCAGGCCCAGCTCGACCCACACCGGCTTGATGCGGGAAAGCTCCTCTAAAAGCTCCAGAATCGCAAGGGGCAGGCAGTCCGGCCGGGTAGCGACGGACAGTACCGCCACGTCCGGATGACAGACCGCTTCAAAATACAGGCTTCTTAGCCGCTCATAGGGGCCGTAGGTGTTGGTAAAAGCCTGGAAATAGGCAATGTATTTCCGGCAGTGCCGTTTGTCCCAAAGCCGCTGTCTGGCGG
>CATJBQ010000136.1 GCA_949738465.1 uncultured Lachnospiraceae bacterium | reverse complement strand
ATGAAAAATATAGAAAGCTTGAAAAAAACGGTGACGATCATGTTTCGAGGGGTATTGCTGCTGGGGCTTCTGTTCAGTTTTGCGACCTTGATTATGCCTTTTAATATTATGGGCTTATTTTCGAAAGAGGAGTTTGTCATTCAGGCTGGAACGTCATATTTTATGATTTCCATTCCTTGTTATTTGTTGATGGGATATTCCATGACCACAAGTCTGGTGCTGCGCAGCGTTGGAAAGGCAGATATCCCGTTGTTTTCATCTATCGGCGCATTTTTTATCAATATATTTTTTAACTGGGTTTTTATTTTTGGAAATCTGGGGGCTCCTCGAATGGAGGAAAGGGGCGCGGCGCTGGGTACTTTAATCGCGAGAGCTTTTGAGTTCTGCTTTATAATGGGATATTTCTTTTTTCGAGAGAGAAATATCCAATATCACTTTCGTGAAATATTTATTAAATGCTCGGATCTTTTGCCGGAATACATCAAGATTGCATTGCCGGTGCTGATCAGTGATACGTTGTTGGGCCTTGGGAATAGTGCTGTTGCAGTGGTTATGGGACATATCGGGGCGGTATTTGTGGCAGCAAATGCCATTACGGCAGTGGTACAGCAGCTTTCCACCGTAGTGATTCAGGGAGTGTGTCAGGCGAGTTGTATTATGACGGGAAATACCCTGGGAGAAGGGGATGTGGAGAAGGCTCAGAGGCAGGGTATTACCTTTGCAGCCCTTGGATTTGTGATCGGGTGTGTGGGCTGCCTGTTAATTCTGCTTTTGAAAACTCCCATTATCAGCTTATATAATATTACCGATGAAACCAGGAAGCTGGCAGGGGATCTAATGGACGCTGTCGGGTTTGTAGTAATCTTTCAGGCCATGAACAGTATTCTTACAAAGGGACTGCTTCGGGGTGGTGGAGATACCCGATTTCTGATGGTGGCAGATATTTTATTTTTGTGGTGTGTCAGCATCCCGGTGGGCGCCCTGGCCGGATTGTATTTTCACTGGAGCGGCTTTGCCATTTATATTTGCTTAAAGCTGGATCAATTTATTAAGGCGGTCTGGTGCCTTTGGAGGCTTCGTAGTAGGAAGTGGATAAAGAAGATCAAACCGGTTCAGCAATCCGAGTTGACAGAATAAGTTAAAAATAGGCAACCGACCTGACTGCCTATTTTCTATTTTATTTGTACTTTTAAATGATTTTGATATTCTTTCGTGCCATACAGGGCATCGCGGAAATTCACAAGTTCTATATTATTTTTTTCTACCCATTCTCTTAGTTCAGAAGAACAAAGTGCATGCATATCTTTAGGAAGACAGGTAATAAAACCTCTGTTCACCGGGGACGAATCTCCCTCCTTTTGTACATAATGATCAATATAGCCAGGATGCCATACGATCAAGAGGGTCTCATCCTCCTGAAAATCCAGAAGATGTCCCCGATCTTCCACAAAATAGGGAATGGGATCATAGGATTCCACTGTGTCCCAGTCATCAGACATTAAATGAAAAGCCAGATCCAGGGCAGGCGCAATGATCTTACGGTCTACCCATTTTGGATCAATGGGTGACGGTCCCAAAGGGGATTTAAAGCTGCCGGACAGAGCGAACATATCCTTAAAAAGATCTGTGGCAATCCCATATTCTTCACAGATGCATCGAACAGGCGCTTCCAGGAGAGACCCCCTGGGTACAGTAGCGCAGTAATCAGGTACACGTCCCATAATGGTAAGGCAGCGATCCATCTGAGCACGGAATTCTGCCAGTGCTTCCTTTGGATCCACATCGGGATTTTGTCGAATATCTGTTTTAAATTTCCCATTTTCCCCCACCAGGGAAGGTACCTGTTCTGTCGGAAGAACTGGTTTTCCCCAGAAATGAATATGCCAGCCCACCGAGATCCAGGGATAGCAGCGAAGCCGTCTCATAGCTTCCTCCGAGCCGGGGGTATCCAGCATTAGATCTGCTGAAGTGGCAATTCCATGTTCGATAGTTTCCCAGGTTGCAAGGTCATGGATGTTGGTATAACCTACATCATCCGCACGCATGATCATTTTCATAAATATAGTTCTCCTTTTTCCTTTATTATAATTCCATATTCTTTTTTGCATATAGGGATACATCATTCAAAGAGGATTAATCGGCAAAGAGCCGAAAAGCCACAAGAGTCCACACATCATCGTTAATAAGCGACCGGATGGAGCTCCCGTTTTCATCCAAAAAATTGGTAGCATAAAGCTGGTCCGGATCCAGACGGCTGTAGGGATGCCATTCTGGAACCGTAGGACCATTAGGATTACCGGTTTTTGCAAAATTTGTCCAGTAGTCGATTACCATATCTGACAGAGCATAATGACGTTCATCGAAATCCCGCCAACAGCGATTCAATGTGCCAAATACATACCATAGATCGGCAGAATGATAGGCTTGCCCGTCAGGTACGAATCCATACTCGTCATGTCCAGGTATGGTGGGACAAAAATGATACAGATAGGCCAGGTTGTTATGGCTGGTCTGGTTAATACAGAAATATAGGTTTTCAAACCAGGGGTCGGAATCCATTAAAGCACGGTAGAGTCCCTCGTTCTCAGGATCATTTCTGGGATATTTTTCTTCAAATTCTCCAGCGCGTTCTCCATAAAGAATCTTTAGCCGTGTTGTGACAGGATCCTCCCCAGGACGGTAAATGCTGCCATCGCCAGCTACAGATCCCACCATCAGATGAACATTTTTAGAAGAACCAGTAAGAATGTCAGCTGCAGGAGAGATGGGGAATACTACGCCATCCATAGTTTGCTTCGGGATAGAACCAAGATCCCGCTCAGTTTTTTCATATAATCTCTGAAGCTGATCCGCGGGCATTACCAATAAATCATCTACTGTTTTTCCGGTTCTCTGACAGAATCGCTCGCCCCAGGCCTCCTCTTCTGCCATAGTCAGGGTTCCGTAAGAGGTGATTCCGCTAAAACCGCTCTGGATGATAGCTCCGGAAAATAACCCTTCAGAAAGGGGAGAACATAGATGACTGATTACAGAACCGCCGCCAGCGCTCTGGCCAAAGATTGTCACCCGTGTAGGATCTCCGCCAAAAGCCTTAATATTTTCCCGAATCTACCTTAGAGCGGCCTGCTGGTCTCGAATGGCGTTATTTCCGCCTACGCCGCCAGGGATTCGTTTTGAGAGCTCCGGGTGAGCAAAATACCCGAAAAATCCAAGCCGATAATTTAACGATACCAGAATGACCTTTCGTTTGGCAATAGCTTCCCCATCAAATTCCATCTCATGTCCGTATCCGGAACCCATGCCGCCGCCGTGAAACCACACCATGACCGGTTGTTTTTCGCCGGGTTCTTTGGCACTAGTCCAGATATTCAGAGCCAGACTGTCCTCACTCATGGGTTCTTCATGAGGATAGAATTCCTTGATAAAAAAGTCGGAGAAAGGCATGCCCGGCGTATGGGCAGGCTGATAGCAAATGGGCGAAAAGGTGTCGCATGCCAATTCTCCCTCCCATTTTTCCGGTGGCGCAGAGGGCATAAAGCGCTTTGCCTGAGCGTAAGGAATTCCGCGAAATACAGTGCAGTCATTTTCTAAGGCTACACCACGAACAATGCCGTAAGCTGTTTTTGCAGTGATCATAAAAACCTCCTATTTTTTGACATTTGTAATATTAGGATAGAACTTGTTTTTAGGAAGCACATCGCCGTACTTGGGAAGTACCACCTCTTGAAAAAATTTGTCAGCTTCCCGTACGCCATCAAAATAGCGTTTCCAGTCAACTTTGCTCATCATTTCGCGAAATGCTTTTTCACCGATTTCACCTTCCCGGTATACGTCTTCCTTTGTCCAGGGCATGAGGCCGCTGCCGTGTTGGTCTGGATCACTGAAATATAAAGCAATTGGCAGATAGCTGAAGGAGGTAATTTCTGATAGTGCTTCAAATCCGGGGATTGCCTCAAATACGTAGGCATCCTGATGACCCTTTGCTGCACGACTTAATACACCAGGTTTGTTGTTAATATATTCGCCATTGGGAATATCATCAATACGGCCGCAAATTTTGTATGTACCGATGACCATGGTATTACAGCCCAGGATATCTCCTTCTGTCAGTGGAGAATTGAGATTAGTGGTGGGACGGTTTACTTTATTTCTGGTCAGTGCTTCCATAACCGGCAGATACATGATGGGAATCTTGGTCTCATCAAATACATCGGCAACGACAGCTCCAATAATAATGCTGCTGTTACCATGTGCAGGCAGCAGTGCAATCCGACGGAAGCCTTGATTGATTAGGCTGTAACAAATGCTTTTGATATATTTGATACTATCCTCCATGCTCATATAGACAGTACCCCGGCCGATCACAGTGCTGCCGGCAGAAAAGTAAACAAGGTTGGGAAGAACCAGACCATCTACCTGCTCTGCAATGATCCGTGCGTTTGCCTCAGCCATCAAATATTCCACATCCAGTGGCATGGCGCCGTGCATTTCCTGTACTCCTACCGGTACAAGGATAATGTCGTTTCTTTTTAAGTATTCCTCTACCTCCCAGTTGGTCATGGCCGTGAGGATCCTAGTGCGCATTTCAATTTTGTTTTCCATAAGATACCTTCCTTTCGTGATCTCTCCGTGAAAGTTGCGGAGTCATATTGAATTACAGCTTTATTATAGAAAGAAAATAAAGAGATGAAAATGTCCAGGATTAGGAATGATAGGCAATATTGTTATAATAGCGGCAGGAGATGAAAATCTGGTTATAGAAAATACAATAAAATGATTGAGGAACGGTACCGGCAAATTGTATTGGAGTCCTATACAAAAGCAGGTTCAATTCTGTAGCCTTTATGTCCATTTCTTTACCAATACACAATTTTATAGATATAGGGAGATATCTGAAATTCTGGCGATTTTCAGATATTTTTTTTGGAGCTATAATAAGCACATCAAAGGAGGAGCACAAATGGAAATGAGAACAAGAGTACTTGGCAGGCTAAACAATTTTGAAGTAGAGGAGTACCTCCAGAGAAATGACATCATCTTTGTTCCGGTAGGACCTACTGAGATGCATGGAAGATGTCCGCTGGAGATCGAGTACATCGGTCCCTTAGGCCTGGCACTGGCCATGGCGGAGAAGGTAGACGGTCTTGTGCTGGATGGACTGAAATACTTCTATAATGGATCCTGCGCCACAGGAAAAGGGACTGTGCGAATGAGCGTCAACGATGGCTATCAATATCTGAAAGCAATCGCCTATTCCCTGTTAAGCCAGGGCTTTAAGCGTCAGATTTATGTGACAGGCCATGGAACCTCAGAGCTGACCTTAGGGGCATTGGTTGGAGATTTCTTTGACGAGACAAAGGTACCTCTCGCCTGGATGGATCAGATTACAGTAACTAATTTTGCAAGAACGAGGGTAGGAGAGGAGGTAGCAAAACAATATAATTATTTTATGGATTTAACCTATGGTTCTTATGAGATCACAGGACGCAAGGAGGATTTGATCATTGATCCCAACGGGAAACCGCCGGAGGTACATGATGGTGAGATGTTCAAGCCCGGCGTCACAAAGTTTCACGGGCTGCCTGAAAGCCTGCAGAATATTTCCCATATTATCAATTTTGGAAGCTTTGCGTATTCTATCGGCTTTTATATGGGAGATCTTCTGGATCACGGCGGAGAACAAGGGACCTTCCTGTCGGTAGAAGCCAGGGAGGAGGTCTGTGCCAGGGGTTTAGAGCAGCTTTACAAGGTGGTGGATGCGGTGGATGTGCCGTTGTTTGTAAAGCAGATGGCAGACCAGGCAGAGTACACCAACACAGTGATCAAAGAAAAATTTGGAAAAACATTGCCCAAGAATAAGATCAGCGAATGGGTATAAGAAGGAAGGAGAAACGAGATGAAAAAATTAATTTCTATGTTACTGATCGTTGCCATGGCGGCAACACTTATGATTGGCTGCGGAGGTGATGATAGCCAAAGCGTGGACAATGAGAGTGCCGGAAATAGTGAAGAAAACAGCAGCAATGAAGGTAATAACCAGGCAGCTTCGGATGAGGAGCCTTATGAAATTGTTGTAGAGCTGGTCGGCTCCGGTGTGGCGCAGCCGGATACCGCACTAGTGGAGGAGGAGATCAACAAAATTACCCTTCCGGCCATCAACTGTACCGTAAAGTTCCGTGAGATCACCATTGCGGATCATGCCACACAGTTAAGCCTTCTGGGAACAGATGGGGACAAATTGGATATTGTATTTGTAGGCTATACCACCAGTATGAATGACCTGGTAGCCAATGGTCTTCTGGTGGGCCTTGGGGATCTTCTGGACAAGAATGCACCAGAAATGCTGGAAAAGGCCGGTGTGCTGATGGAAGCATGTAAGGTTGGGGATGAATACTATTGCGTACCGGGAAATTATTATCCGGCCGTAGAGGATGCTGTTGCATATCTGGTTGACGTGGTTGAAGAAAATAATATTGAGATTCCGGAGAATCCGGAAGGCACGTATGAGTATTTGGAGAAATTCTTTGAGAATGTAAAGGCCAGTGGTTTTGACGGATATCCCACAACCTATGGAGTAGGAGATAATGCAAATATTGTTGGCAAACGAATGGAGCAATTTGGAGCCAATCTGTTGTCAGTTGGCGTGTATGGAGTTCTGATGGACATGAACAAGGATACCGAGATTGTAAATGTTTATGACACAGAGGAGTATTTACAGGAATGTCTGAAGCATAAAGAATGGCGGGATAAGGGATATATTGTTCCAGATTCCATGACTAATGGCGATACACTGTTCGGGGCGGTGATGGCAAAGAAGATCTGTGGATCTATTACAAGGGCAAATGTATCATTCCTTCCCAGCACCAAGCAGATGACAGGACAAAAGATGAAGGGGATTCCGTTTAGCGATACATATTTGACAGGCGCCAGTATACCGGAGTATGGTCTTGGAGTAACTGTTACCAGCGAAAAGCCGGAAAAGGCCGTTCAGCTTTTGAACCTGATCATGACCAATTCAGAACTGGCAAATCTGATGAATTATGGTATTGAGGGCAAACATTATGAAAAGGTAAGTGATCATATCATTAAATACCCGGAGGGGATAGATGCGTCTAACGTCGGGTATGGAATTCAGATTGTATCCTTTGGGGACAGTGCTGATGTTTATAAGAGAGAGCCTTTTACAGAGGAGTGGTTTGAGACGCTAGACGAATACAGTGCGGAAAATTCTGATCTTTCGCAGGCGTTTGGTTATACGTTCGATATTTCTCCGGTTAGAACGCAGGTATCGGCGGTATCTTCTGTGATCCAGGAGTACAATCCTTCCCTGATCTGTGGTATGAATGAAGAAAGAAAACAAATAAACTTTACTGTTGTATGTGTCAGCGAATTTGCGCACAAACATAATGTGTCAACTAATCTTGACAAAATCAAGGTGATATATATCCACGCTTATTTAATACCCGGGATAACGTTGTTGCGGATACACCGGCCAACTGGGCGACATCTCTTATGGTAGCCATAATACACCTCATTTCTGGATTTGGAGGTTTCTCTGCTATTATGACTCGCAGGGCCGGACAGGCTTTGTCCGGTGAGGGATACAGATTAAGTAGACAACAGGAATCATGAGATTGTCAAGACGTGCAAATCTGAGTGCCATAATAAAATTTCCTTCCGCATACTATTCCTTCCGCACCAGCTCCAACGCCTCTTCACGCCTGTCATAGCTGACAAGATCCGCGTTATGCAAGCGTAAAGCATCCACAAAAACCGCAAGGTCATCATCGCTGATTCCGGAAAGAGCGTCAAAAAAGTTCTTAAAATTCGGACGATGCACCTCGTCAGCACGTCTATAATATAAATCAATTCCCTTCCGGGAGGGTTTCAGAATAATATTCTTCCGATTCTGCCTTGTCTGATACTTTTCCACCAGATCATACTCCCAGAGGTTCTTGACATATTTGGAAAAAGAGCTTTGAGGAATATTCAGCCTTTCAGCGATATAACCCATTTTGTGGTTCTCGTCATCATGAATAATAACAAATTCAAGGATCTGCCATTCTTGCGCAATTAACAGAACACCATCGCCAATATCGTGTTTTATTTTTTGTCCCTTTAAAACAATATTTGTGTGTATAACCAGTTCATCCATAAGGGCCCGATAACGCCCCATCCATTCTCTTTCCATAAGATGCCTCTAATGATTTTCGGGAACTTCGGCTCACCCCGGGAACCCCGAACTCCGCTTCGCTCACCTTTCCTTCATTATATTCATTTCCAGGAATGGTGTCAACTGTGGTATCCGAATACTTTTGTCAGAAGCAGGGCATAAAAGGATAATTTCTCAAAAAATTGTACACTTTGCATAAAAAGTGCGTATGAATTTCTGCATTGACATACAATAAAACATTCTATATAATAAATATTAATTCTATAGAATATAAATAGTTATCTGCAGAATAATAACTAACAACCCAGCATACGTAGGAAAGGGGTAAATTATGAAGTCAAAAAATACCACAAAGATCTGGCTGTGTATCGCTCTCTGTTTATTGGTGCTTGGCAGCTTTGGGTCCAGCATGGTCCGGACATCCGGGGGAAAGGTCCAGCTTATAGAAATGAACATTCCCGACAATTCCGGCACGTTTATCCACGCAACTATTTTCAAACCGAAGACGGCAACGGCTGAAAATCCTGCCCCCGTTGTCGTAAGCTGTCACGGTTATTCTGACAGCGGAGAAAAACAGGATTTTGCTGCCATCGAGCTGAGCCGCAGGGGCGTTGTGGTGGTAGAAATGGACGCGCTGAGCCACGGGCTTTCCAGTACCTCCACCTTTGACAGCTCGCCGGGCTCTACCTTTGGAGAAGCCTGCGGCATGATCCGGGTCGTAGATTTTATTGCCAATTCCAATATTGACTATATCGATAAGTCGCAGATTGGCATTACCGGCCATTCCATGGGCGGCCATGCTACAAGAGCCTGCTATGAATATTATGGCGCTCTTGAAAAAGCGGCGTTGGAGGAGGCTGCCGCACCGGATTCTGAGGGCGGCGAGGAGATTACCGATGAGGAGAGAGCTTACGCCGCATCCCTGAATATAATTACGGCGGCGGTGGCCCAGTCATCCCTTCCCTCCGTCAACGTGGAAGACTACGGCAATTTTTTCAGGCCCATGGCCCTGATTTATGCGGTTTATGATGAAGGAAATTTCTGGTGTGCAAATGGCGATGGAGATATGCGGGATGCACCGGAAGCGATTGCATTTATTAACGCTGCGCTGGGTGAGGGAAATGAGGTTACCGAGGTTGTTCCCGGAAAGTTTTATGGTTCTGTGGAAGATGGTACATTGCGCGCCGTATATAATCCTGCAACTACTCATACCCTGGAGTATCTGACGCCTGCCAGCGGCACGGCCCTTTTGGAATTTTTCAGCCAGTGTATCGATATGGACATGAGCACCCCGGCCGGAAATACGGTTTTCCTGTGGCGTTTTATTTTTTCTGGTCTTGGGCTTCTAGGCCTGGCAATGCTGATCCCCCTCCTGGTCATCGGTCTGCTGCAGAACCAGTTTTTTCAAAAAATTGTCGTTCCGGTTTCCGAGAAAAAAATGCGTCTGGAAAATGGAAGGGATAAGGCAATATTCTGGGGAAGCTGGCTCTTGTTGACGGTAGTCACGGTTCTGCTTCTGGTTCCTGTGATAAGGCTTGACGCGAAGATTTTTCCTGTGGTGGCCAACATGGGATACGCCAGAATGTATACAAGCGTAAATGTCAATTCCTTCGCGATCTGGGATGTGTTTATTGCCCTTGTAACGCTTGCGCTATTCCTTATTCTCTATTTTACGAAGCTGAAAAAGGAAGGATGGACAGCGAAGGATCTTGGCCTTTCGATCAGTGTAAGACAGCTTATCCGGGCTGTTGTGCTGGCCCTTTCGGTGGGATGTATTTATTATGCCATTACCTTTGCCGTTTCCTTTCTTTTCCATGTGGATCTCCGGTTTTGGGCCCTTAGTGCAAAGCCCTTTACCGTAGACAAAATCTCCATGTGGCTGCAGTATCTGCCGTGGTTCTTTGTTTATATGTTTGTACAGGCGCTTGTCACAAACACCACCAACCGGATTGCAGGGCAGAAAAAAAATCTGCTGATCAATGTGTTGGGAAACATATTAGGATTGATTCTCATTATTATATTTGCTTACGGTTATCTCTTTATTGTGGGAACGTCCTTCCCTGCCTGGGCTACTGCCTGGGACCGGGTAATGCAATGTTGTCCGTTTATTATGTACACGGCAGCTTCGGTCATTATCACACGGAAGTGCTTTGAGAAAACCGGCACAATATGGGTGGGGGCGTTTGTCAATGCGTTCATTGTAACCATGATGCTGGTGAGCAATACATCTATGTTCTTACTGCTCGGTTGATTTCAAAATACAGCAGATAATAAGCAGGCCAGGCCGCTTTTTAGCGGTTCTGGCCTTACGCTGCTTTTTGAAAAAACATACATTTTGATTTTTTGTGGATACTTGAATTATTAAGAAATATATGATAATTTATAGGTAGCCTGCGAAAAACAGGAGAGGTACAATAATTTCTGCGAATGCGATTTTGAAGGGAGAATGCACATGAAAACAGGCAGAATGATACCGATATGTATGGGATTTCTATTCTTGCTTTCAGGCTGCCAGCAGGTAGATAGGAAAACGGACGCACTGCAAAATGGACTGCCGGGAGAAACAGAGGAGAGTCCGTCTGGGACGGACACTAACGTTTCCCTCACTCTCTGGGGAGCCGAGGAGGACGGGGAGCTGCTGGCGCAGATGACAGAGGAGTTTCGGCGGAAATATGCAAATGAGGTTTCACTGGATATCTCCATCGAATATGTCAGTGAATCCAATTGTAAGGATACCTTGCTGGAGGATCCGGAAGGCGGGGCGGATGTATTTACCTTCGCAGACGACCAGCTACGGGCCCTGGTTGCGGCAGGAACACTCGCGCCGGCAGAAAATCCCGAGGAGATCAAGAAATCAAATGTGCGGGGATCCTGGGAGGCTGCATCGGTGAACGGAACCGTTTATGCCTATCCCATGACAGCAGATAACGGATATTTTCTGTATTATAATAAAAATTATTTTACGGAGGAGGACGTGCAGTCCTTTGATACGATTTTACAGATAGCAGAGCAGGCAGGAAAAAAGGTGACCATGGATTGGACTTCCGGCTGGTATCTTTATGCGTTTTTCGGATGTACGGATATGGAGCTTGGCTTAAATGACGACGGCGTATCGAATTACTGCAATTGGAATGCCGCCGACACCGGCATTAAGGGGACAGACGTAGCCCAGGCGCTTCTGGACATTTCTGCAAGCTCCGCTTTTCAAAGCTGTGAAGATACGGAATTTGTAGAAGGGGTGTCAAACGGATGCGTGATTGCCGGGGTTTCCGGGGTATGGAACTCTACGGCGATAAAGGACGTCTGGGGGGAGGATTACGGCGCCGCTAAGCTTCCCGCCTATACCTGCGCCGGGCAGCAGCTTCAGATGGCGTCCTTTGCAGGATATAAGATGGTAGGTGTAAATGCCTATTCCGAAAATCAAAAATGGGCCCAGAAGCTGGCGGAATGGATTACCAACGAATCCAACCAGAAGCTGCGGTTTGTAGAACGTGAGCAGGGGCCATCCAATATAAATGCCTCCAATTCGGCGGAAGTTATGGAATCTCCGGCAATTCAGGCGGTTCTTGCCCAGTCGGAATTTGCCAGTTTACAGTCTGTGGGCGGGAAGTTCTGGGATCCTGCAAAAGCATTTGGCGAGACGATGGCTGCAGGAAATCCGCAAAATGAGGATTTGCAGGAGATTCTTGATACGATGGTAGAAGGAATTACCTTATCATATTAACCAGAGGGGAGGATTTTTTAGATGAGCCGGCAAAAGAACAGTATCAGCATTAAGATTTTAATTATGCTTCCCGTTATGGTATTGGGAATCGTATCCATTATTTCAAATATTACAGCCATTCAAAATATCCGCAATGTGAACAGGAACGCTTCGGTAATTACGGACGATCAGATGCTGGGCATCCAGGAGCTGTCGGGCATACGGGAGAGGGCCCAGAATATACATAAGCAGGCGCTGTCGCATATCATAGCTACCGATTATGATACCATGATCGATATTGTAGAATCCATCAAAACCCAGGAAACGGAGCTGGATGAAAAGCTTGAGGCTTACCAGATTTATGTTTCAGAGGAGAATCAAGGGGTTTATAAAGAACTTCTGGAAAATTATGAGGAATTTAAGCATGCGATTGTGCATCTGGTGGCCAAAAGTGCAAATAGCAAAACGGCAGCGGCCTATGGGTGGGCCAATGGCGAAGTTGCCCAGTATGGAAACGCCATGCTTGCGAATGTGAATACGCTTTCAGAGGATATGGCGGTGCAGGCGGAGGCCGCAAGAGCCCGGCTGGAGGATGTATACAAGCGTTCCATTATCGGAAACGGCATTACCATCGGTATCAGTATCTTATCTATGACGCTGGCGCTTTTGATTGTGCTGTTCCGTGTGATCCGTCCTGTGTTCCGGGCCCAGCGGGATATCAAGGATATCATTTCCTGTATCGATAAGCGGGAGGGGGATCTGACAAAACGGGTTCAGGTTTCATCGGACGATGAGATTGCGGCCCTTGGAAACGGCATTAATACGTTTATGGGTAAGCTTCAGCAGATTCTTAAGATTATCATCCAGAACTCCCAGCGGATGGATCAGGTGGTCAGCGAGGTTTTGGACAGCGTTGACACGTCCAACGACAATGTATCCGGACTGTCACAGTTGACGGAGGAATTGTTATCCACCATGCAGGAGGTATCCCGGTCTACCGGCGCTATCGAGCAGAGCGTGGAGGCTGTCCGGGCGGAGGTCACCAATATTGCAGAAAGCTCTGCCTCCATGAATGAGTATTCGGTGGAGATGAGGCAGCAGGCGGAGATGCTGGAGCGCGATGCCAAAAGCAGTATGAACGAGACGGAAAACCGGATCCGTGAGATGACGGAGGCTTTGAAAGAGGCCATCGAAGGGGCAAAAAGCGTGGATCAGGTCAACAGTCTGACCAATGATATTCTTGAGATTTCCAGTCAGACCAATCTGCTGGCCTTAAATGCTTCCATTGAAGCGGCCCGGGCCGGAGATTCCGGAAGGGGCTTCATGGTAGTGGCAGACGAGATCCGGCTTTTGGCGGTTTCCAGCCATAACACGGCAAACCGGATTCAGGAGATTAACGGGATTATTGTAGAATCGGTGCATGACCTGGCAGAAAATTCCAAGGGAATGGTAGAATATATGGATACCTCCATCCTCAAGGAGTTCCGGAAGTTTGTGGAAAGCGGCTCCAGATACGAAAATGACGCGAATTATATCGAACGGGTGATGAATGAATTCCGGGCAAAGACCGACGCCTTGAAGGTAGAGGTGGACGAGATTGTCGCCTCAATCAATGCCATTGCCGGTGCGGTGGACGAGGGAGTCCGCGGCGTGAACGGAGCGGCAGACAGCGCGAAGTTGCTGGTGGGGGATATGAACCGGATCAGCACCCATATGGATGAGAATCGCGAGATTGCAAGGGAGCTGCAAGAGGAAACGGCTGTCTTCAAAAAATTATAGGAAGCGGGAATGAGGAAAAATGTGATGAAGCAAAAGTGCAGGATCCTCATTGTGGAGGATGAAGAACCGATTGCGAAAATGATTGCCATGAACCTTCGGGTAGCCAGCTACGAGCCCTGGATTTTCCAGGACGGGCTGGAAGCCTGTGAAGCGCTAAAGGAGGACCACGATTATGATCTGGCCCTTCTTGACGTAATGCTGCCGGGAATGGATGGTTTTGCATTGTTTGAAGAGATGAAGCCCTATGGGATACCGGTGATTTTTCTGACGGCAAAGGATGATATCGGCTCCAAGGTGCAGGGGCTTACCGGAGGGGCCGAGGATTATATTGTGAAGCCCTTCGAGGTACTGGAGCTGCTGGTGCGGATGGAAAAGGTACTATCCCGGTCCGGAAAAACGGGGCAGGCCGAGGTTTTCCGTGACCTGCAGATCGATTATGCCCGGCATATGGTGACGAAAAACGGCGTTGAGATTTCCTTAAAGCCTATGGAGTTCCAGCTTCTGGAGGTATTGCTTAAGAACCGCAATATCGCCATTTCCAGGGAAAAGCTCCTTGGCCTGGTATGGGGCGTGGATTTTGTGGGAGAGACCCGTACCGTGGATGTCCACATCGGGCAGCTCCGCAAAAAGCTGGGCCTTGGGGATGCCATTAAGACAATCCCCAAGATCGGCTACCGCCTGGAGGATGCGTAAGTGAAGTGGGCGATATATGGGAGGATGCGTAAGTGAAGCTGATTACACGGATGATCGGAATCTGCTGCCTGGTGGTTTTTGTGGCTTCCACGGCAGTCAGCGTCGCCATCTGGGGCATTACAAGGCCGGCCCGTATGGAAGAAGCCTGTGTGCAGGCGGGCCAGAACGCGCTGCAGACCTTTCAAAAGCTGAATGCTGCTATCAGTAAAACCGCCTATGGAAGCGCCGACGACACATATGTGGAATATCTGCTGAAGCAGGAGAGTAATCCCTTTAATCTCTGCTTCCGGGAAGGCAGGCGGAAGGAGACGGTGGAGATTTTTAACCAGACCGTATTCCCAAGGGAATTTCTGCAGAGTCTGGATTATAGGGCCTGGGATCTGCAAAGCGAATTAACCTTTGCGGAATTTGAATGGGAGGGGCGGAGTTATCTGGCATTTCAGGGACAGCTTGTCTGCGGCGCAGAATTATATCAGCTTGCGGATATCACTTATGTGGACGAGCAGATGGCCAGTCTGGCGGTTGTGCTGGCGCTGGTTACCGGTGTGGTGCTGCTGTGCACCATGCTGCTTCTATATCTGATCCTGAAACGGATCTTAAAGCCCTTACAGGAGTTAAATGACGGCGCAAGGCAGATTGCAGAGGGGCGGTACAGCCAGAGAATCGCGGTAAGGAGCCGGGACGAGATCGGGCAGCTTAGTGAAAATTTTAACAAAATGGCGTCGGCGGTGGAGCTTCGGACCCGGCGGCTGGAGGAATCGGAGCACAAAAAAACATTGTTTATGGGGAATCTGACCCATGAGCTGAAGACGCCTATGACTTCCATCTCCGGCTATACCCAGACCCTTTTGCAGGTGAAGGTCAGCGAGGAGGACCGGGTGGAGGCGCTACAGTACATTTATCAGGAATGCGGGCGTTTAGAGCGGCTGTCCCGGAAAATGATGCGCCTGCTGGAGCTGGACCAGGAGACAGAGCTGCCGCTGCAGGAGCTTCCGGTGAGGGAGGTTTTTGCCCGGGCCAGGAGATCCTGTCAGGAGATTCTTCGCAAGAAAGGGCTGTCCCTGGTGTGCCAGGAGCAGGGGGAGATTTTCCGGATGGATCCGGATCTGATGACAGACGCGGTGATAAACCTGATTGACAATGCCGTCAAGGCCAGCAAGGAGGGGGAGCGGATTATTCTTCGGGCCGGGTCGGATTATATCGAGGTGGAGGATTTTGGAAAAGGAATTCCCAAGGAGGAACAGGACAAGATCCTGGAGCCCTTCTATATGGTGGATAAGTCCAGAAGCCGCAAATCCGGCGGCGCAGGCCTTGGCCTGGCCCTGACGGCGCTGATCGCCCGCATCCATCACTGCAGGGTGGAGATTGAGAGTGAGGAAGGAAAAGGAACGGTGATACGTTTACATTTTGTTTAACTTCTTTTTTTATTTGATGAAGAGCTTCATGTTACTATTTAGATAGACAGGAAGCTCTTTTTTTTTGTGGCAATAATAAGTCCTCCGGGCAGGGGATACATCATGTGGAGATGAAATTTGCCAGATTGCCGTACTGCTCAAGCAAGGAGAATGCACGAAGTGTATTGTTTTCTATAATGGAAGAAAGAAGGTATGGATATGAAACGGAAGCAGATTTTTGGTATGGGATTGGCTATGGCAGTTCTGGCGGTTTCCGGCTGCCAGAAAAGCCCGGAGAAGTCCATCGTAATCAACAAGGATTTTAACAAAATGGTGGAGCAGGCCCAGGCGGAGGATCAGGGCGTCAGCGAGGTTGCGGAGCTGCTGGCCCAGAATCCGGAGAGTGATTATTATATCTGGCAGAACAGCATGACGGAAATCAGCTCCATTTTTGATGGCGTTCTGGTTGATAACGAGAAGATTCCTGTAAGCTTACAGAGGAGTGGCAGGGAGATGAGTACGTCAAAAAGACGTGGCAGGGAGAGAGTATTGTAGTATTTGTCAATGACAGGGGAATTGTGGATTTTGAATATCTGTCACCCATAGAGCTGGTGGAAACGGTGGTGGAGAAGGCCCAGATGAAGCCCTTCGAGGAGATCAAGGATATTTTTAAACAGATGATAATTGTGACCAATGCTGACCATCAACGCCATTGATGGGTCGGTAATCGACAGGGAGCTTGGGTACTAAAAATGGGGTCCGTGATACGTTTACAAAATGTTTAAATACCACTGAATACTTGATGCCAAAATCCATGTTAGGATGACAAAAAGAAAGCAATAGAGCAGGAGGAATTTAAATATGAAGACAAAACAAATCATCAGCATCGGGGTACTTGCAGCAACGCTTCTCGTTTCCGGCTGCCAGAAAAGCCCGGAGAATTCAATTGTAAAGAATAAGGATTTTGACAAAATGGTAGATCAGGCCCAGGGGGAGGAAAGCGGTGTCAGCGACGTGGCGGAAATGACGGAATATGATACCTACCAGGATACCTTTTCCGACGAATCCCTGGGGGTGACAGTGAACGTGGACGCTAAGGTGGATATCCCCACCACGGACCAGATGTCCATTGTCCGCATCCGCCAGAAAGAGATCAGCCAGGAATTCCTGGACCAGGTAAAGGAGGTGCTGCTGCCGGACGTTGCCCTTTGTGACGGCAGCTGGATGAATGCGCCAACCAAAAGCAGTATTGAGGAAGAAATTCATGAATTTAAGCGATATATAGAAGAAGTAGAGGCTGGTTTTGCAGCCGGAGAGATGGATGAAGAATCCAGGGACATAATGGTAGCGGAATATCAGCAGAATATCAATGACCTGCAGCAGCAGTATGAAGCGGCTCCCGCCCAGATCAGCTTAAGCGATTATCCGTCGGATGGCCAGCTCCATACGGTTGCGGACCTACTGGCCCAGGATCCCGCCAGCAATTACTATCAGTGGCAGCAGGAGCTCAATAAAAACGGTTCCATTTTTTATGGAGTTGGGGAAGGGGACGGCGGATACCATTCCCTGTATGTGCAGAACAACGAGAACTATGGTAATTGTCTTGTATACAGAAAATCCAGCGAAAAGTATCTGGGCAACAGAGGGGTGACGGTACAATCGCCTCTGGGCAACGGTTATTCCGCGGGGGATGTATGGAAAGCCTCCGGGGAACCCAGGACGCGGCTGGAAGGGGCTTATGAACTTAAGGAGATTGAAAAGGATTCCGCACAGTGCTCTCTTGAGGAGGCGCAGCGCATGGCAGATGAACTGATGAAGAAACTAAAGCTGGAGGATTTTAGCTGCTTTGACGGCGACCTGTATGGGGAATATTGCGATGGCAGTGGGGAGATTGCGGAGTACCGGAATGTATACGTATTTCAGTATCTCAGAAATCTGGACGGCGTATATGTCAATAACGAGGGCCTGTCAAAGCTTACGGATGACTGGCGGGGAGAGGAATACGTCAAGAAGGAATGGCCTGGAGAAAGCGTACTGGTGTTCGTCAATGACAGCGGAATCGTGGGTTTCTATTATCTGGCTCCCATTGAACCGGTGGAAACGGTGGTGGAGAAAAGCCAGATGAAGAGCTTTGATGAAATCAAGGATATCTTCCAGCAGATGATCGTTGTGACCAATGCCAGTGAAAATGAGAAAAAGACCGTCCAGATCGACCAGGTAACACTGCGCTACATGAGAATCAGCGAGGCGGACAGCTTTGATACCGGCCTGCTGGTACCGGTGTGGGATTTTGAAGGATCCATCGTCAGCGCTTTTCAAAAGGAACCCATCAGCGGTAGCCTGCTGACCATCAACGCCATTGACGGGTCGGTGATTGATAAACAGTTGGGGTATTAAGGATGAATAGCTTTGAATCGGATCTTAGGCGGGCTCTTTGCTCCAAAGGATTTCTGGCAGGGTTTGTTTTGGTTTTTGCCATGCTGATGAAGTCGGGCTTTGCCTCGGAAGTATACCGGGTCAGCGTACCGGTGCTGGCTTCTCTGCCCTATACAACGGCCTGGCTGGCGGAGGAGCAGAGCGGATTCTTAAAATCGGCTCTGCCCCGTGCCGGCATCCGCCCTTATATTCTTGGAAAATATTTTTCCTGTGGGATCAGCGGCGGGCTGGTGGAAGCGCTGCCGGCCATGGCCTACTGTCTGCTTCGGGCGGAGGAGGGGGCAGCGGTAAATCCCTGGCTGGTATTTCTGTCCGGAATGCTGTGGGCGGCGGTGTCGGCGGTGCTGGCGGCAGTGACAAAAAGCCGTTATATTGCATATGGGGGATCCTTTGTGATCTACTATATCCTGGTAATTCTTCATGAGCGGTATTTTCCGGGGCTGTACTGTCTGTACCCTTACGAATGGTTTGCGCCGACCCATACATGGCTGTTTGGCTGGCAGGGAATTGTGATTTTTTTAACAAGCATTTTGCTGCTGCTGTTGTTTGTATATAGCCAGATTTTAAGGAGGTGCATCGCCAATGGATAACAAGAGGCCGAAGAGATCTGCGGCGCCGCGTAAGGTGCGAAAGACCCTGCTGGTGACGGCGGCCAATTTCCGTAGCTGGCGGCGGAATCCCCAGATTGTCCTGGCTTTCTGCCTGGCCTTCATCCTGTGCTTCCTGCTGTCGGATAAGGTGGTGCGTTTTTCCCAGCGGCACGATACGCTGCTGCAGCTTGCGGAGCCCTTTATCTGGACCTTCGGGGACGCGGTTTCTGTTCTGGTGATTTCTCTGATTCTGCTTTTGATTTTTTCAAATATGCCGAATCTGGGAAATGAGGTGCCGTTTTTTCTGATCCGCATGAACCGGCGGATCTGGATGCTGGGGCAGATCCTATACCTGCTGGGGGCAACGTTGATTTTCATGGTCTTTGTGCTGGTGTCCACCTGGATTCTGACGGGCAGCAGGGCCTACCTGGCTGATTTCTGGAGCGACACGGCGGCGATTCTGGGGTATTCCGGCATTGGAAGCGAGCTGTATATTCCCTCCTTTGTGAAGGTGATGGAGCTGTCCTTTCCTTATGAGTGTATGTTTCATATTTTTGGGCTGATGCTGGGGTATGCAGTCCTCATGTCCAGCCTGATGCTGTACCTGAACCTGTGGCGGGAAAATGGCGGCGTGATCGGAGGGATTGTATTCAGCGGTTTCGGTATGGTTTTAAATCCCAATCTGGTGGCAGACTGGTTTGGGATTTCCATGGAGCGGATGAAGATTGCGAACATCCTTTTTGGCTGGATCTCGCCTTTAAACCATGCGACTTATTATATGCATAACTTTGGATACGACAATCTTCCAAGACTATGGATGTCTTATATTTTTTTTGCGACAGTTAGTATTGTCTTTTTTGCCTTATCCCTGCTTTGCATCCGGAAATATGCATTTCAGTTTACGGGAACAGGAAAGGGACAGTGAGAGGGAGAGAACATGGAAGAAAAGAGTGGAATTGTGGTGGAGCATGTGCAGAAGTCCTTCGGCCGGGAAATGGTGCTTTCGGATGTAAACCTGACCATCCGGCCGGGAGAAACCTGCGGTATTGTGGGCAATAACGGCAGTGGAAAGACGGTACTGATGAAGTGTATCTGTGGCTTTATGCGTCCGGATAAGGGGCAGATTCTGGTGAATGGAAGCCGGATCGGCGCGGATCTTGATTTTCCGGAGGGGATCGGCGTGATCATTGAGACGCCGGGATTTCTGCCGGCCCTTTCCGGTTACAAGAACCTGAAGATTTTAGCGGATCTGAAAGCTATGATTGGAAAAAAGGAAATTCTTGAAACCTTAAGCCGGGTGGGACTTGACCCGAAGATGAAAAAGCCGGTGGCCAAGTACTCTCTGGGGATGCGTCAGCGGCTGGGAATTGCCCAGGCCATTATGGAGGATCCGGACGTACTGATTTTAGATGAACCCTTTAACGGACTGGACAAAGCGGGAAGCGCCGACATGCGCAGGCTGGTGAAGGAGCTGAAAAGCCAGGGAAAGGCCATTCTTCTGGCCAGTCATAACCCAAAGGATATTGAAGAATTGTGTGACGTTGTGCATGAGATGGAGGAATGGAAATGAACGGGATCAAATGGCCGCGGAAAATGTGGCGGAGCAGAAAAATACTGAAGCTTCTGGCGGCAGCGGTGATTCTGGCGGTATCTGTCAAGACGGCCGGGGCGGCGCAGGCCGTTTCAGCCAGCTATGATGAACCACAGAATGACCAGACGGGAGAAGGCGCGATCCCACAGGATCAGCCGGTAGGAGACGACGGTGCAGAACCGGATGCGTCCCAGGAACCTGAAGATGGCAGGCCGCAAGATACGACTACAATTATAGTCGATAATCGGAATCTATACGAAGGCATGGACCGTCCCTATGCCGAGGGTTATTCTCCCAGGATTGAAAACAACCAGGCGCTGGTGATTGTTCCCATGCTTTTGCAGGGGGAGGAAGGGGCGGCGCTTGGGGACAACACGCTGCGGGTATCTCTGGACCTGGGGGATTCTGGAAGCTCTCCTTTTGTCTATAGGAACTATAACAAGAATGTTACCCTTGGAAGCCATACCGTCAACAACGGCACGGGGACGGTGGAGAGTTATGTGGCTGATTTTTGGCTGGAGCTGAACACGGAGCGGTTTAACGGCAGCTATCCGGTGACGTTATCGGTGGAGGGGAAGGATGACGGTGGAAATCCCATTTCCCAGAATTTCGTGGTATACGTTACCATTACAGACGGCAAGGATCCCAATGCCCAGCCCCAGGAGCCGGAGCTTGAGCCGGAACCGGAGGAGCCGCCCACCTTTGCCCCCAAGCTTCTGGTGCAGTCCTACCGGTATTCCAGAGAAGAAATTCTGGCGGGAGATACGGTTACTGCTGAAATAACGCTGCAAAATACCAGCAAGACCCAGCAGATTAAAAACCTGACGGTGACGGTGTCGGCTCAGCCAGAGTTCTTGACCCTTCAGAGTGCGACGGACAGCGTCTATATCGATTCCGTAAAGCCAGGAGAAACCTGTGTGATTTCCTTTGATTATCAGGTAAATGCTGCGACACCCCAGGGCCAGTACGATCTGACGCTGGCCATGGACTATGCGGATGCCAAGGGAAGTACCTACACTGGAAACGGCAAGGCCAGGCTGTCGGTTAAACAGCCGATAGAACTGCAGTTGGATCCCATCGTCCTTCCCGCCCAGTTGGAGGTGGGAGATGTGTTGCAGCTACAGGTGCAGGCCATGAATCTGGGCCGCTGCAAGGCTTACCACGTCCGGGCAGAGCTTGTGGCAGACGGACTGACGCCCCAGGGAACTATTTTTATCGGCGATATCGAGGCGGGGGCCATGGCCCTGGGGACCACCCAGATTTCTGTGGGCGGCCTGACGGAGGGCAGCAGCAGATACGGGGATTCCAATGGAACCGTAACCTTTTACTATGAAGATGAATCCGGCGCAGAGCAGTCCCAGGAAATGGAGTTTTTCACAACCATTGCCTCGCCCTTTTCGGAGCGGCCCACAGAGGAAGTGGAGGATGAGCCGGGGCAGTGGTGGATTTTGATGGCAGTGGTTCTGGTATTGCTGCTTTGCTGCGGGGGATTCCTGTGCGTACGGTGGATCCAGGAGCGGAAGCGCAGGGCGGAGGAGCCATGAGAGAGCAGAAGAGAAACTGGTGGAAAAGATTTCTGAGAGCACGAAGGAAAAGGGATGCAGTAAAAATTACGCTTTTTCTGGCGGTGGCAGCGGTGGGATTCGGCGCGGCGGCAATTTCCCGGGGCGTTACCTTGTACCGGCAGGTGAATATGCCGGTGGAATATGTGCTTAGGGGAAACTCAAAACAGATTCCGAAGCTAGAGGAGCTTGCGCATTTTGCGGCGGCCAGCCCCCAGCAGGAGCAGACACTGACGGTGCAGGAGCAGGGGCAGGAGTACCATATTCCGTATATAACGCTATCGAAGGAATATCTGGAAATCGTTTACGGTATAAAGCCCCGTGGCGCCACGGCCACATTTTACATGAATTCCGCGGCTCTTCGCACCATGGGAGCGGAAGCGGAGGAGCGGCTGGTGTCCGGATTTTTGGAAGAAAGCGGCGGGGACGATACAAGCGCAGCCGTCCGGCCACAGAATCAGGTGAAGCTCATGCCTGCAGAGGGTATTTTGGATCAGCATGCGCCCATGACGGTTACCGTGGCGGAAAGCGGCAATGCTCTGACAGGTGAGGGCCAGGTGCGGGTCTGCTTCCGCCGCCGGGATCTGGACGGGAGCCAGAAGCAGCAGATGGAAAAGCTGGGCTTCCTCCTAGAAAATCAAACTGATGTTCTTGAAGCGGAATATCAAAAGGAAACGCTACTGCTGCGGATGAAATACGAGGCGTTGATTGGCGCCCTTCTTGGAAGCGGAGCCGTGGCGGTTTATAAATACGGAAAAAAATAAAAACAGCTTGACAACACTGCTCCTGCGGGAGTAGTGTTTTTTATAGAGATCAATCTCAAAAGGAGCTTTTCAGATGCAGTTAATGTTAAGAGAGGAACCGGTGTTGGAAATTGCGGAAAACGGAGCCTGCGAATCCATACGCCGGAATTAACCACCTTAGGAGTCAGCGCCAAGGGCTGGATCCGTCATCCGGACGGAATGTATCTGCTTAAGACAGGCCGGCGTGAAGCAGCGGCGTCCCTTTTGCTGGACGCGCTGCAGATTTCCCATATCGAATATACGTTGTCAAAAGAGGATGAAATTGCCGCTTATTTAAGCGATGAGCGGAAAATATGGATGGAAAATGTGGGGGGGGCGTCTCGTGAAATCCCGGCTGTTCACCAGCCAGGAACAATCGTTGGTAACCTTTGAGGAATTTAGCATTTTTTGTGGACACTATGGTTTGAACCCTTGCGCAGAAGCCATGAAGATAGACTGGCGGGCTTACCTTAAGATGCAGCTTGCGGATTTTATATTAAATAACAATGACCGCCATCAGCAGAACTGGGGATTTTTTATGGAAAATGATACGGGAAAACTGCTGGGATATGTGCCATTGTTTGAGCTGGAAAAACCAGAGCTTCTGGAGGAGGAAGCATGGCAGGCGGTTCTTAGGCGGTGCCGGAAGCTATCGTAAGTGACAAAATAATTTGTCCCATATTATAGTCCCTATATAGAGAGAGGATGAGGAACAGGATATGATACGAACCATACAGACAAGTGCAATTACGGAACAGATCAAAGAAATGTGCATTGAGGCGAACCATTTTCTTTCGCCGGATATGAAGGCAGCTTTGCAGGGAGCGGTGGAAACGGAGAAATCTCCGGTGGGAAAAAAGATTCTCTGCCAGCTTCAGGATAACTTACGGATTGCCGGTGAAGAGATGATTCCCATCTGCCAGGACACCGGAATGGCCGTGGTTTTTCTGGAACTGGGGCAGGATGTCCATGTGGAAGGCGGTTCCCTGGAGGAGGCCGTCCATGAGGGCGTGCGCCAGGGCTACCAGGAGGGCTATCTGCGAAAGTCCGTGGTGGGAGATCCCCTGATCCGGGAAAATACCAAAGATAATACGCCGGCGGTAATCCACTATTCCATCGTTCCGGGAGAAAGACTTACAATCACCCTGGCGCCCAAGGGCTTTGGCAGTGAAAACATGAGCCGGATCTTCATGCTCAAGCCGGCAGACGGTATAGAAGGGGTGAAAAACGTCATTCTCACCGCCGTATCCGATGCGGGGCCCAATGCCTGCCCGCCCATGGTGGTCGGTGTGGGAATCGGCGGAACTTTTGAAAAAGCAGCGATTCTGGCAAAGCAGGCGCTGACCCGGGAGACGGGAAGCCATTCACAGATTCCGCATATCCGCCAGATGGAAGAAGAACTGCTTGGGCGGATCAATGGGCTGGGCATCGGCCCCGGAGGACTTGGCGGAACCACCACGGCGCTTGCGGTCCATATCAATACCTATGCTACCCATATTGCAGGGCTTCCAGTGGCCGTCAATATCTGCTGCCATGTGAATCGGCATGTGGTGCGGGTGATGTGATTATCTATGGTAAAAATATATTTCAGAGGAAAATTCTATGGCAGAGTTAAAAGATAAAGAATATAAAAGATTTCAAAATATAAAGCATATTAGAAATAATGGAAGTGAGTAATGGTCGGCTAGAGAACTGGCTCCGGCATTAGAATATAATAAATGGGAAAATTTTCACAAAGTAAAAAAGAACTATGATTGCCTGCGAAAATAGCGGACACATAATTGCAGATGATTTTCCTGAGGCCAGGAAAATCGTAAAAGCTGGTGCTACAAGTAAACCTGTCAAGGATTAATATTTTGCGATCCAGACCTATCGACAGGAAGTGGCAGACCATTTTAATCAATTGGATGAAGATAGCAGATTAAATGCGAAAGTCAAAGCCGGAAAACTAATGCCGGATGAATAAAACAGATGGATACGGAAGAAAACAACTTTGACACAAAAAACCAGGAGGATTTTTATGGATCGACAGATACATACACCCATAACAGAAGAAGTGGCCGCCGGACTTCACGCAGGAGACTACGTCTACCTTACCGGCAGCATCTACGTGGCCAGAGACGCGGCCCACAAGCGGATGATGGAGGCGCTGGATGCAGGAAAAGAGCTTCCCATCGAAATTGAAAACGCCACCATTTACTACATGGGCCCGTCGCCCGCAAGGGAAGGCCGTCCCATCGGCTCCGCAGGCCCCACCACCGCCAGCCGGATGGACCGCTACGCCCCCCGGCTGCTGGAGCTGGGTCAGAAAGCCATGATTGGCAAGGGAAAACGCAGCCAGGAGGTTCTGGACGCCATCGTGCGCAATCACGGCGTATACTTTGCAGCCGTAGGGGGAGCAGGGGCCCTGCTGTCCCAATGCATCAAGAAATCCACCCTGATCTGCTACGAGGATCTGGGGGCGGAAGCCATCCTCCAGTTGGAGATTGAGGATTTTCCGGTGGTGGTGGTAGCGGATTGCCAGGGAAATAATCTGTACGAAACGGCGATCTTAAAATACAAAGCTGCCGACGAAGTCCTTACAGAATCTCCATAGCGGCCGTCCAGCCCTCCCGCACGGCGTCGCCGATCTGACGGGCTTTCACACAATCGCCGATTTCCCAGACAGGTACATGAATCGCAGCCCGCAGCGCTTCTGTGCTGTGTGCCCGGCGTCCCATGGCATTCACCACCGAATCGGCCTTCAAGGTGATTTCCTGCCCATTTTGCTGTGCAACCACAAAGTCCTTGCCAACCTTTATGACTTTGGCATTTACCTTATATTTTCCGCCGTTGTGATCAATAAAATCATGGACGGCCGTGCGGTACAGGCCGGTTACCTCCGGCATCAGGCACTCCTGCATTTCGACAATGGTGGTCTCGATGCCGTGCTCGATGTAATCTGCCGCAGCCTCGCAGCCCACCAGGCCGCCGCCAAGGACGATTACGCTTTTGCCAAGCCCCTGGAAATCGTTGTCATAGACATCCATGGCGGTGACAGCCTGTTCAATCCCTTCGATGGGAAGGATCAGATCATCGGAGCCAATGGCCAGAATCACGGCCTCCGGATCGATCTCGGCGATCATTTCCGGTGTCACTTCGCAGTTCAGACGGATGTCAACAGGGCGCTTTTCCACCTCGCGGATCAGCAGATTTTTAAAATTGCGGATATCAATCTTATGATCCGTATGCTCCGTAAAATGGATCAGGCCACCCAAAACGTCTGCTTTTTCACAGAGAATGACGGAATGGCCCCTGTCGGACGCCGTGATTGCCGCCTGCATACCGCCGCAGCCGCCGCCCACGATCAGCACCTTCCGGCTTGCCTTGGGGGCAGGCATCAATTCCGGCAGTACCTTATGATGAGAAGCCGGCCAGACAGAATCCGGATTGATGGTACAGGAATCCAAAGGCGGGAATTTCACCGTCCATTTCTCGGTTTCATGCTCGCCGGAGGGTCCCGGATAGCATCTGCCGCACCGTAAGCAGCGCCGGATCTCGTCTGCCCGGCCCTCTGCAGCCTTGTTGGGGAATGCCGGATCTGCGAAAAACTGCCGCCCGAAGGAAACCATATCCACCTTGCCGGCGGCAATCGCTTCCTCCGCCTGCTCCGGCGAATTGAGGCCGCCCACCACCGCTACGGGAACGGAAACGTTCTGCTTGATAATAGAAGCATTTTCAATATTGGCGCCATGGGGCGCATAGGCAGTGGTAAATTCCCAGCTTCTGGAGGAGCTTAGGTAATGCCCGCAGGACACATGGATCAGATCGATGTAAGGCTCGCACAATTTACAATAAGCGACGGCGTCCTCAAGCTCCAGGCCGCCCCCGAGATGTTCGGAGCCACTAACCCGGATTTCGATCAGGAAATCAGGACCCATGGCTTCCCGGACAGCAGAGAGAAGCTCTGTGGTAAACCGGGCCCTGTTTTCAAAGGATCCGCCATACTCGTCCTCGCGCTTGTTGAACATGGTAGACAAAAACTGTGCCGGCAGCCATCCGTGGCCACAATGGATCATGATGCCTTCCCAGCCGGCATCCCGGAACCATTTGCACGCCTGGATATGCTCCTGGATATGTTCCTGGATCTCCTCCTTCGTAAAAGCGTCCACATGGGTAATACCGTCCTCCAGATCCTTTTCCGAGGGCCCCTTGGGATTGATGCCGTCGCCGATATAGGTCTTGATCTCGCCGGTGGAGAGCAGCTCGCCGATGGGAAGGGCGCCGTAGCTCTTAATCATATCGGCCGTCTTTTTGGTGATCTGGAAAATCGCATCGTCTCGGGAGGAAAAATCAATGTCCGGCTCAAAGGGGAAACGCTTGCAATAGGTATGGTTGGGGCTTAATTCCCCAAGCACGACGCTTCCGGCGCCGCCGGCCGCTTTTGCCTCCAGCATACGGAATGCGCGCTCCGGCATGGGCGGATAATAGCCGAAGGCATCCGCCTCTATGTAATGTTCAAAGGCGAACAACGCCGGGGCTGCCTCAATCCGGTTCTTGATAGTCTTCGTTCCTACCTGGATCGGACTGAACAGATGTGGAAAATATTTGTTTGTTTCTGGCATAATGACCGAACTCCTTTCTGTACTGCCCCTTGCCGGGGAACAGTCTGCTTCTGATCTTTTTAGATATCATAATGATAGCAAGATTTTATTTCTTTGTACACCATTAATGAAATCCAAAATGTCGTTTAAGCAACATCTTCTTATCAAATGTTGCATATGGTTCCGGAAATTTTTCGTGAATTTTCCTTGGTTAAAATAAAGAATAACTATTGACAAAATGGAAATACTCTAGTAGAATGAATAAAGCGTCACGAGATTCGCTCAATGTGACGGTTCGGAGAAGTACTCAAGTGGCCGAAGAGGTGCCCCTGCTAAGGGTATAGGTCGGGTGACCGGCGCGAGGGTTCAAATCCCTCCTTCTCCGTTCGGATTACCGGGACAGATGATCTGTCCCGGTTTTTTTACTTTATAGCAAATCCAAAGGAGAGGAATTTATGGAAGCAGGGAAGAAGAAAAAGAAAAAAATATGGCTGATCGTGCTGCTTGCGGCTCTTGCCGTCATAGCTGTAGCCGCAATCATGATTATGGTGAAGAAGTTCACCGGCGAAGTTGAGACAGCCGTCAATACCGTGGAGGTGGAACCGGTGAAGACGCGGGATTTGTCGGATTATATTTCCCTTAATGGAACGGTATCCGGAATCAGCCGTACCAATGTGGTATCCCAGGCATCTGCGGAAGTATTGAATGTCAATGTACAGGTAGGGGATGCGGTAAAGACAGGCGACGCGCTGATTTCTCTTGATACAACGGAACTGGAAAAGCAGATTGCCGAGCTGGAGAAGCAGATTCAAAATGCGGATGCGCTGGCCAGAAACGAGGCGTCCCAGAGAGATAAAAGCCTTGCCGAGGCAAAGGAGGATCAGAGCAACGCCATAAACCGCGCCGCGGCAGCCGTTTCGGAGGCGCAGGGCCAGGTGGAGGAGCTCCAGGGACAGATCCGTGTTCTGGATGGGGAGATTGGAAGCAAGAAGGAAGCGCAGGCACAGGCCGCGGCGCTTGTGGCATCCTTAGAGCCCCAGAAGGATCTTTCGGAAGAACAGCTTGCAGCCTATCAGGAGGCGGTAACGGCCCATCAGGAGATCACAGAGGAACTGGCAGTCTTAGAACAGCAGAGGCTATCCTGCGAACAGTCCCTGCCCGCCGCCAACAGCGCTGTTTCAGCGGCGAAAGACGCTTACGAGGAAACGGTAACCAGTACCGGACGGGCCGTTTCCGCCGCACAGAACACGGTGGAGATGGCAAAATACCAGACAGATGCGTCTGCAGACCTCAGCGCGCAGTTGGATCTGCTGAAGGAGCAGCTAGCCGACTGTAAGCTGACCGCTCCCTGTGGCGGTGTAATTACCGCGGTCAACGTGTCGGTGGGGGACCGTTACGGTGCAGGCCAGACAATGATTACCATAGAAGACACCAGCGTGCTGAAAGTGGCCGTTGAGGTGAAGGAAACAGATATTTTGAAAATTTCGGAGGGGATGAAGGCCGTAATCAAGACCAATGCCACCGGCGAGGAAGAATTGTCAGGAAGCGTCACACGGGTAGTGCGGGTGAAAAACCAGTCCGTAAATCCCAATGCCATGCCGGGAGAGGGCGCTGTGGCGGGGTATTCTGCAGAGATCACCATAGATCATGCGGAGCTGTTGATCGGAATGACCGCGACCGCCAAAATTATTTTACAGGAAAAAAAGGATGCATTGGCGGTGCCCTATGATCTGATCCGGTATGACGAGGAAGAGAACCCTTATGTGCTGGTGGCAGAAAGCATGGGAGACGGCCAGGCAGTAGCAGTCCGCAGAGATCTCACACTGGGTGAGGAAATCGATTATTATGTGGAAGTGAGCGGCGGAAGTCTTCAGGCGGGAGAACTGCTGATCCATGATTATACCGGAGCGGTAACGGAGGGAAGCGTTTTTATACCGGAGGAAATATACCAGGAGGTACAAACTGATGTTCTTGGAAAATATTAGGGAAGCGGTTACCAGCATTTTCAGTAATAAAATGCGCTCACTGCTGACAATGCTGGGAATCATTATCGGCATCAGCTCGGTAATTATTATCACCACCATCGGCAGTTCCATCCAGAGCACCTTAACGGCTACCCTGAACTCCATGGGTGGAAATACCATCTCTGTTTCTTTGGAGGCACGGTATCCGGAGAATGATGAGGATTGGGACACCTGGGTTTATCCGGAGCTGGAAGATACGGATTATGTCACCCAGGAGATGATCGACGAGCTGATAGAAATGTATCCCAACGAGATTATGGGAGTTGCCGCCTCCGAGTACTTCGGTGAAGGAAAGATCGTGGATGAGGCGGATACAGATAATTATGCAAATGTGAGCATAGAAGGAACTACGCCGGAATATCTCGATTTCATGAAGCTGAAGCGGTATGCCGGGCGGAGCCTTACCCGGGAGGATAATCAGAGAAGAAAAAAGGTGTGCCTGGTGGCAGATACCATGGCGGAACATTTTTTTGACGGAAAAAATCCCATAGGGGAGCAGATTACCATCACAGGCAGCGACGGAAATGTCAATACCTTTGTGATTGTGGGAGTTTACGAATACAATCCGGCGTTGTTTGGCAGGGTGGATACCAGCGTTCCGGAGAAGGACCGTTACACCCAGGTGATGATTCCGCTTCTGACCAGCTTTAAGCTGAAAGATTATACGGCCAGCGGTTACAATTACTTTAATCTGCTGGTGGATCCCTTAGCAGACATGAATCAGGCCATGGAGCATACGGAAGAATTTTTTGAGCGGAAATACGAAAAGAATAAAGATTATCATGTAATGGCATTTAACATGCAGTCTGAAATGGGTATGATCAATACGGTGCTTAACGTAATCACCATGGCAGTGTCCGGAATTGCGGCAATTTCCCTGATCGTAGGCGGCGTAGGCGTTATGAATATCATGCTGGTGTCTGTCACCGAACGGACCAGGGAGATCGGCGTGCGGATGGCCATAGGGGCCAGGCGCAGGACTATTAAGCTGCAATTTGTGGTGGAAGCAATTGTACTGTGCCTTATCGGAGGAAGCATCGGCGTGGCGCTGGGCATTGCCATTGGCGCCCTGCTGGGGGTTGTGGCCGGTTTTGTGATGCAGAACATGTATGCCGAGTATGCCAGCTACATTATTATATCCGTGCATCCTTCCGTAAAAGCGGTGCTGCTCTCCCTCTTTTTCTCCATGCTGATCGGTGTATTCTTCGGATATTATCCGGCCAACAAGGCGTCGAAGATGGAGGTGGTCGACGCCCTGCGTTACGAATAGGATCAATCCTTTCCAAGCTCCACATTCCGCAGAAATCCGCATCGGACCGCTTCGATGGCTGCGGAACGGAAACCTCTCTGTTCTAAGGCCGCTACACCGGCAATGGTAGAACCCTTGGGAGAACAAACGGCGTCCTTTAAGGCGCCGGGATGCTCCCCGGTCTCCAGAACCATGGCGGCGGAGCCCATGACGGCCTGGGCGGCATAGGTAAGGGCCTGCTGTCTGGTGAGGCCCGTCATAACGCCGCCGTCTGCCAGCGCCTCAATAAACATATAGATGAAGGCCGGCGTACAGCCGCTGACCACCGTAAATGCATCCATCAGGCTCTCCGAAAGCTGTTCCACCCGCCCCGCTTCTGTCAGGGCGGTTTTCAGATCCTCCAGAGCTGCGGAAGGAACATCCGTGCCTGCCGCCAGAGCCAGCATCCCTTTTCCGATGGTAACCGGCATATTGGGCATAATCCGCACAATCGGCATATCCCGGCAAGCTCCCGACAATTTTTCCCGGAGGCTGTCAATGGTAAGCCCGGCGGCAATCGATACCAGAACCTTATGCTCCCCTTTTTCCTTAAGCGTATTCAGCGTGGGGGAGATTCCGGCCAGAACGCTGCCCATCACCTGAGGCTTTACACAGAGAAAAATATAATCCCCGGACAGAACGGCCTCATCATTGCTTCCCGCCGTCCGGCAGCCGGTCTTAGCCGCCAGGGCTTCGGCCTTGTCCTGCTGATAGTCCGTAATAAATACCTTTCCGGGATCCGCTGTCCGGCAGACCGCCTGTATGATGGCGCCGCCCATATTGCCGGCGCCGATAAACGAGATTGATTTACTGATTTTCTTAGATTCCATTTGTTTCTCCTCTTTTCTGCTTTTGAAATGCATTTTGTCTGTTCCTATCTATTCTATAGTATAACTCCTGTAATGAAAAGAAATATATTAAAGATTTTTTTATTTCGATAAAGAAACCTTTAATATACAGCCGGCAAATCCGGTGTTATCCTAAAACTATAAAACATGTTTTATCAGAGCTTTGTGAAAAAAATATCAAACAGGAGGGAGACAGAGATGGATATTGAAAAATACCTGGATTCATTTCAAAACGAAAAAGAGCTTCGCCGTAAAAATATCGAAACGGTAATGAAGTACATGAACTGTTCCGGCGACGGGCGGCTGGAGCGCTGGAAGCTGTTTACGCCGGCCGGCCAGGGCGGCTATACCGGGCCGGCTAAGGGGTATCCGGAGCCGGAATTTATCGAGTGGGGCGTGCCGGGCCATGAAGGGCTTCAGATGAGCGACGCCTGGAACAGCAAATGGTTTGCGGACGGCGTATACTCGGATCTGCACCTGATGCTGTCGGAGGATCCCAATTACATTGTGGTCTCCGCACTTGGCAGCTTCACCATCAGATTCCCGGCCTATGAGGAAAAAATATACAAAAACTATTTTTTCCATGTATTTGAGATGGAGGATGGGTTGATTAAGCGCTACCACGAGCATATGAACTTCTGCCAGATGTATCATACGCTGGGGCTTGAGCTTCCAGAAGTACAGTTCCCGAAAGGAGTATAGAAAGAAGGTATATCATGTCAAAAGCGAAAATTCCGGCCGTTCTGCCTTATGCCGGAACGAGAGTAAGAAAAATTGAATATGTGGGGTACACGGCGGGAATGCTGGGTTATCAGATCCAGAATACCCTGATGGGGATTTATTTGTTAATGTTTATGACCAACATTTTAAACATTCCGATGCTTTATGCCGGTTCGGTAACGCTGGTCTGCCGGTTTGTGGACGCCTTTACGGATATTTTCTTTGGAACGCTGGGAGACCGTACCCATACCCGGCTGGGATCCTTCCGGCCCTGGTATATCACCATGGCGATACCGGCTTGCCTATCCTTTTTGCTGCTGTTTATCTGTCCGGACTTTGTTACACCGGGAAGCGCCTTTGCGCTGTTTTGGATTTATCTGATCTATCTGGTGTACGGAAGTATTTTTACAACCATTATGTATACCTCCTACAGTGCCTTTACCTCCGTAGCTACGGACAATGACAACGAGAGACGGGGCCTGGTGCTGGCGCGCCAGGTGGGACTTAACGTCAGCGGCCTTGTGGTGGCATTGGCGACCCCGGTCATGATGTATTTTGGAGGAGGCGTATCCAATAATGAAGCGGCCTTTCGGGCATTGGGAATCTTTGTGGCGGCAATCAGCGCCGTATGCTACCTGCTGTGCGGCCTGTCCATTCGCGAGCGGGTTACCTTAAATGCCGGAAAAAGCCTGCCCCTGAAGGAAGGCTTCCGGGTATTTAAAGGAAACCGGATATTCCTGGGAGCGTTAATCTGTAACGTGCTGCATTCCATCGGCATCGCCATGTTCGGCGGTATGATGAGCTATTATTTCCTATATTATAAAATCAATCCGGCACTTATGAGCCAGAGCCAGCTTGCAGCCGCCATTGTCGCAACGGTTTTAAGCCTGGTTGTGCTTCCGGCCATGATGAAACGTCTGCCACGTATCGCCGTTTACTGGATTGGTGTGGCAATATTCTGCGGACTGATGGTTCTCGGATACGGCCTGGGCATGTTCGCGGTTAGCGGTTATCTGATGTGTATCGGATTCAGCGTGGGCATGATGATCGTTTACGCCGTGACCTTCAGCTTCATCCCCGACGCCGTGGACTACGGCGAATGGAAAAATGGCGTGGCGGCTCCGGGTACCGTCAACACCGTTTTAACCTTTATCCAGAAAATAACCACCGGCTTTGGAACCATGCTGACCTCCGTACTTTTGAGCGCCGTAGGCTACGAGGCAGCGCTGGGCTTTGAACAGACGCCGTCTGCCAGAGAAGGAATCCGCCTGGTTACCTGCATCGTACCGGCCCTGTTTTTCCTGATCTCCGCCGCGGGACTCATTTTCCTGCGGATGAAAGCCCGGGAAATGCAGCAGATTCGAGAAGACCTGGTCACAAAGCATGCGGCCGCCATTGAAAAATAGTCAGAAATGAGGAGCAGAAAATGAGTAATCCTACAAATGTAAGAGACAAAAACAGAGCATCCATTCAACAATTTTTCCAGCTTCATGGGGAGGCCAGGGCAGAGCTGTTCGACGAAAACGGCTGCAAGGAGCTGACCTATGCCGCCAACGGAGGCGCGCCCCAGCGTTGGGAAGGCAAGGATGAGGTATTGAAAAATTTCACAGCCAACAAGACCTTTTTCCCCACCTGGGCATGGGAAAATATCACGATAGACGAAACCCAGGATCCGGATAAATTCTGGGTGGAGGCTTACGGGAAAGGCCAGCAGAATGTGGGTTCCTCCCAAGGCCCTACCAGCTATGAGAACCATTATGTGTTCTGTTTCCGGATGAAGGACGGACGGATTCTGGAGATGAGGGAGATCAACAATCCATTGAAGCTGATGAAAGCCTTAGGCGTGAAGCTTCCGGAAATGCCGGATGCCAAGGAGGATACAGAACAGTTACTGTCCAAACATTAAAGAAGGACTGTTCTGAAATCAAATTTTATGATAAAATAGCACCAATCACAGTAAAAACCCAAAAGGGAAGGTGAGAGGTGCTATTATGTCTTTGTCAAAATATGAGACCTTTCTGGAGGTGGCAAAAACACAGAATATGAGCAAGGCTGCGGCCAATACCCACCAGACGGTGCCCGGTGTCAGCTACGCTATCGCCAGACTGGAGGAGGAATTGGGGCTGCCATTGTTTGTCCGGAGCCGCGGCAGGATTTCGCTGACAGAAGCCGGAGAAGGACTGCTTCCCTACATGGCGGAGATCCTGAATGCGCAGCAGCGGCTGGAAGAAGCGGCAGCCTCCATGAAAGGGATGGAGTGGGGAACCGTCCGGGTGGGGGGACTGCGCAGCGTGACGAAACGGTGGCTGCCCGGCATTTTAAAGGATATGAACCGGCAGTATCCCAATATTCATATAGAAATCATCCTGAACCTTTATGAAGAAATTGAAAATAATTTGACGGAAGGGGTCATAGACGTTGCCTTTGCCGGAGAACCCTCATCTAAAATGCTGGAATTTCATCATATGGTTGACGATCCTTATGTAGTGGTAATGGCGAAGTCACATCCTCTGGCCGAAAGGCAGTCCATCTCACTGGAGGAGTTAAAGGAAGAAAAATTCATATTGCCAAACTGGGGTTCGGATCGGGAAATCATGGGTCTGATTGGAGAATATGGCCTTTCAAAACAGACCATCCACATGATTAAGGATGTAGGAACGATCGTATCCATGGTGGAGAATCATCTTGGGCTGACCGTTCTGCCCAGGTTAATGATCGCCAATGAAACGGCAGAAATCAGCGCCGTTCCGCTGTCTGACTGGCCGCCGAGACGGTTCGGAATTGTCACCGCCGCCACGGGAAAATGCTCGCCTTCCACCAGCAAATTTGTCGAATGCACAAAAAATTGGATAAAAAATAAAAAAAAACTCGGGGCGGGGGGAAAAGGGGTGGAATTTTTAAAGAGAAAGTAAAAGATTATCTGAAAAAAATCT
>CATJBQ010000135.1 GCA_949738465.1 uncultured Lachnospiraceae bacterium | reverse complement strand
TTAAAAAAGCCTCCTTTCTTTGGGGCGCCCTTATTTTTCGGGCATAATTGCTGGAGACTGCTCTTTTTGTATCCGTTCCGCTATCTGCGGATCAAAAAAGCACCTCCATAGTGTGACAGAACATATGACGAAATTATCCCTCCACAATATGAGATGCGATCTTATATTGCTGCAACGGGTGCGGTAATCATATCGTAAGACCGGCATCCTCCGCAGGCTTTTCGTTTCGGCGGCAACTCCCCATCCGCTGAACACTTGACGCATGAAAACCTATTTTGCATATTATTCCTTATCCTTTTGCAACGGGTACGGCTGTTTTCCGCCGGGCAAGCCCTCTCCAAATAAGAAAGCGGCCGCGTTCTTTGGGGCAGCAGACAAATTACCCTCAGCCAGCAGGAATTTTATCCCTGTAACTGAGGGTATTATAGCACAGTGCATTAAAAAAATCCATAGCTTTTAGGCGTTCAGCCGTCAACTTTTTGCCCATCCCGCCTGCGTGTTCCGCGAAATTCCTTTGACAATAAAAATAACCCGAATACAATCCCGTTCAAAAGCAGCGCAGAGGGAATCATTCCCCATGTTACCTGCTGATTTTCAATCACATCGGCAGAATAATCATTGGCAATCACCAGAATCAGATTATTATTCAGAAAATGCATAATCACAGGAACCCAGATATTGCCGGTCTTAAGATAAGCCCATGCAAAAAAGATGCCTAAGGTTATACAGGTAATGGTCTGGGAAGTCAGCATAATCAGCCCCCGATCCGGCGTTGTGTAGAAGAAAAAGTCCAAGAACACATGCCATACGCCCCAAGCCGCACCCAGAATCAATACGCCGGTCCGCATACCGAACCGCTTCTGAAGCAGCGGCTGCAGATAATAACGCCACCCATATTCCTCTCCAAAAAACGGCGCGAAAGCAAGGAGAAAATTTACCGGCACAAAAAGTATATAGGCCCAGGCAGCCGGATCCTTCAGAGTCTCCGCCATCGCTTCCGGCGTTCCCTCCATTGCGTAAGCCACGGCGGCGCGCCCAAAATAGAGCAGGAGGAATACAAGGATACAGAAAATGGAAGCTTTCCATTTCTTCCATCCCAGGCCCCAGGCCGCTCTTCTCTTCTTTCCCGACATCAGAAGCGTAAGCCAGCAGAGGATACTTCCCCCTATAGTCAGATATTGAGCTGCCATGGCCCATAGGGAAACCGGCTGGCCCATAACAGCTATGGTTTGTTCCGGCATTGTCACGGACAGCACACAAAGGATTACCATCACGAGAGTTATCAGTAAGAAACAGAAGTAAAACCACTTGGGAACCAAGCTGTCTTTTCCTTCTGTCAGCAAATAAGCCAACATAACGCCGGCTGCCGGGTAGAACATCTGAGCAGTCGGAAATGTGCTCATTTCCGCCGGAATCGTGCTCCCATACCAGGTAAGGATCCCCATTATATAGGTGAGCCCATAGGCAATCAGGAGGAAAATAAGGAACTGCTTTTTGGATTTTGCTGTTTCTGTCATTTTACACCACTTCCTCGCTTTTGTTTTTGCTCCTATGGCTTCATTTTATCACTTCGCAGTCTGAGAGAGACAAAAAATGCCCGAACGGTTTCTTTTACTGCCTGAAATGGAGATTTGTCTTTGTTTTTAGTAATTCCAAAAATCAAGAAGCCGCTGCCTCATATTTCTGGAAAACGGACACCTCTCTCCGTTTTTCAGTACAACCTCCCTAGCTTTCAGATCCACCTGAGCAATCTGATCCGCTCGTACCAGGTAGGCACGGTGAATCCGGATAAATTGCGGAGTCAGCTTTTCTTCCAACTCCTGAATACTCCCGATAAAGTCCAGGCGCTCCTGTCTGGCGTAAAGCTCAATCCGATGAGTGCGGCCGGAGGTGGCAAAGTACAGAATTTCTTTCAAAGGGATATGCCGTACTACATCCAGGGTCTTAACGGTAAAATACTCCTGCTGCTCCCCCTGTTCCCGGCTCACACGCTCCGCTATCACCTTCAGACAGCGGGAAAGTCCTGCGTACATTTTCTCCGGATCTTTTTTGCAGATATAGTCCAAGGCCTCCAAATGGTAGCGAAAGGTCTCAAAGGCCAGATCCTGAAAGGCCGTAACATAGATAAGAAAGCCTCTGGCATCTCTTTTGCGGATCTCCTGCCCAAGACGGAATCCATCCATAGAAGCACCCCTGAGCTCCACATCCAGAAAGTAGATTCCCTGCCTTCTCTCCCCTGTCAGATGCTTCAAAAGCTCCTCAGGGCTTTGCGTACACAGAGCCATCTCCATATCCAGCCCCTCAATAAGAATCTGCTTTTCCAGCCAGATGCGTTCCGCATTCCGAATTTTTTCTTCATCCTCACATATGTAAATCGGCATCATATGAATCTAAACCTCCTGAATTTTCAGTTCCTGCACAAAGTACCCGTCCTGGATGGCCGTAAAAGGAAATACAAAGTCGTATCTCCCCAGAATCTTCCGGTAGCTTTCCAGCCCAATTCCGCGGCCTTCTCCCTTGGTTGTGTACCCGGCCGTTCCAAGGTTCTGAAAGTCCACCTTCCCGTACAGGGTATTTTTAACCCGAAAGGTGGTACATCCATTCTGACTGCTGATCATCAGATGAATCTTTCCATCTTCTTTTCCCCGTACCTCATCCGCCGCATTGTCCATAAGAATTCCAAGGCATCGGCACAGATCCGTGCTGCGCATCCGGGTTCTCTCAAAGGGGTGCAGTACCTCCAGTTCACATCGGATCTCTTCCTTCTGCATACAGGCCAGCTTTTCCAGGAGCAGTCCCTTGATCTCCGCCACATGTACATTGGCAAGCTGATTCATAAGCCGGACCTGGCCGCCTACCTGCCGGTCAAAGTCTTCTGTCATTTCCCGGATAAAGGACCGTACCGCATCCAGGTCTCCTTCCCTTGCCTGGAGATACATACCGGCCGTCATATTTTTGAAATCATGGCGGAACCGGCGAAGCTCCGCCTGTATCTGCTCCATTTTTTCTATGTAAATGGTCTGCTGTCTTAAGTTGGTTTGCTGGGCCAGAATATACTGCTTCTGCTGCCAGTCCCGGCCTACATAGACGAATATCATATGAATCACCAATAACATAACAAAGGGGAGCAAAAGATATGCCCTGTTTTTCCCCGGGTCATTTATCACGTGATCCAAAGCCTCACAATAAACCGGATAAAGCCCTAAAAGAACCAGTATTCCTCTGTGAATCTTCTCCTGTTCCAGCCACCGGCGGTAGATTTTCCCAATTCCGGATTTTATAATCACCAGACCGCAAAGCAGAAGGCTGCCCGGTCTTATGCCAAACATCCAGAACAGATAGCCCCTAAGCTCCGAAGCAACCGTAAGATCATAAAACCTTCCGTACAGGTATAATTCCGAAAGCAGATCGCCGTAGGAACCCAAAAGCTCGATCATCATAACGCTGAGAAAACAATCCCGAAGGGGCACCCTGTACACAAGACGCAGAAACATCCCCGAACATACCAAAACAAAGTACTGCCAGGAAAGGCTGCCGATGCTATAAGGCAGGTGCCAAAAGCCTGTCCGGTAGCAGACTGCTCCCAAAACTGAAATCAGAAGCACCAAAAACAGCATAAACAGAATCCATGTTACGGTGTGCCCAATCCCTCTGTTTGGAATCCTGCCAAGCAGAACACCGGACATCCAAAGCAGGAACAGCATTGTGATTATCATACTCAAAGAATTTGCAGATACGATCCCCCAAAAGCTCATAATCGTCTCCTTTTATTACTCAAGCCCTTCTTTTCCGGTCTTTTTTATACTTTCTCTATTATATAAAATCTGTTATAAAATTCAACTCTCATTTTGCAGACAACATAATCATAAATTCTGTGAAATTTCAGATAAAAAGACTGCTGCTGATCCTCAAATCAGCAGCAGTCTTTCCTGATGGCCGTCCAGATATTC
>CATJBQ010000134.1 GCA_949738465.1 uncultured Lachnospiraceae bacterium | reverse complement strand
TGGCAATGTAACGCTTGTAAGCTACGGAGATATTCTCTCTTGATGATTTCCGAAAGAAAAGACAGATGGGGCTTGCCAATACGAAAACTGGCAAGCCCCATCTGCCCGGCATGATCTGGAAGTTTTATTCCCAGGGATGCAGCACAACCTTAATGGCCTCGCCGCTTCTGGTCAGCCCGATCCCTTCGTTAATCTGATCCAGCGGCAAAATATGCGTGATGAATTTCTCCGTGGGGAAGGTAGGAGAAATCGCCAGTTGGAAGGCGCGCTTGGACTGGCTGTAGGAAGCCCCGAAATGCCCCTTGATCCAGATATTGTTGTAATGAATCAGGTTGCAGTCCAGCTCCGTCATGGACCCCTTTGGCACGCCGCCGAAGAACACCACCAGGCCGCCCTTTCTGACCATATGAATGCTCTGGGTCTGGGTTGCGTTTACCGGGGTTGCAGAGATTACCTTGTCGGCTCCCTTGCCGTTTGTCAGCTTCTTGATGGCCTCGATGGGATCTTCCCTGGAGCTGTCCACGGTAATGTCCACGCCGAACTCCCTGGCCATCTCAAGACGGTTGGCGTTGATATCGATCATAATCACCTTCTGGGCGCCGCGGATCTTGGCAAGCTGGGACATAAAGCAGCCGATGGGGCCTGCGCCGATGATTACCAGGGTATCCGGATAGCTGACGTCCACATTTTCCAGGCAGGCAAATACGGAGGTCAGAGGCTCCCCAAGGCTGGCCGCATCAAAGCTTACGTCGTCGGGAATCTCATAGATGCCGCCCCGGCGGATCTTCTCGCCGCTGACCGCCACGAACTGGGCAAAGCCGCCGGTCCCGGCCAGATGCGCCACCTCGTCGTTGGAGCAGTTCTCGCTGTGCCCGCTGATACATTCATCGCATTCCATGCAGTAGGTCCCCGGGAACAGGAACAGCCTGTCGCCTACCTTGTATTTTGTCTGCTCTGCTCCCACCTCATCTACAAATCCTACGATCTCATGGCCGTAAATAAAGGGATAATTGCCCTTTCTGGAATCGGTGGTCAGGTTCCGGATATCAGAGCCGCACAGCCCCACCGACATGATCTTTAGAATAAGTCCGTCCTTGGGGCACTGGGGCTTGTCAACCTCCTCTACCCGGATATCGTTTGGTCCATACATCATTGCCGCTTTCATTTTCTCACTCATGTTCAGGATCTCCTTTCCTATGCCGTTGCCGTTGCTTTAACGCCTTTTCGGCGTCTCGTTCTGAGTTCAGTATAGGAAGTTTCTCTCCCTGGCGCAAACACGATATTTCCATATATTAACGGAAAAAAATTTTTTGAGGATTTTCTCTCCGGATGCTACCATAAATACAGTGGAAAAGCAGATATTTTATTTTACAGAAAGGACAATTCATATGAGCAATACATCGTACTTAATCGGAATGGATCTTGGAACCACCAATGTGAAAGCCATTCTCCTTCGGGAGGACGGAACTGTCGTGGCCTCCGCCTCCCGGGCCAACCAGCTCATCTTCCCCGGCCCAAGCCAGGTGGAGCAGGATGCAAATCTCTGGTGGAGCAATGCCGCGGAGATTTTACGGAAGATCACCTCCGCCGCCGGACCCGAAATCGTAGCCAGCATCAAGGGCATCTGTGTCAGCTCCCAGACCGTCACCATGCTTCCGGTGGACGAGGAAGGGACGCCCCTTCGGAACGGTTTGATCTGGATGGACAGCCGTTCTGCCAAGGAGCTTCAGTTTATTAAGGATGAACTGGGCTTTGACCACTTTGTAAAAATAATCGGCGCACAACCGGATGTGGCATTCCTTCCCAATAAAATTCTGTGGTTTATGAAAAATGAACCGGAGCTTTTTGCCAGGACGAAAGCGATTCTACAGGCCAGCTCCTTCATTAATCTGAAGCTTACCGGGCAGTTTACCATGGACATCGACCAGGCGGCCCGCTGCCAGTGTCTGGATATCACCACCATGGACTGGTCCCCGGAGATTTCCCGGGTGATCGGCGTCGACCTTAATTCCATCCTGCCAAAGCCCGTCGCCGTCAACGAGATTATCGGCACGGTCACGACCCAGGCGGCCGCCGAGACAGGGCTTTTGGAGGGAATTCCGGTTGCAGCCGGCGCTTCCGACGCCATGGCTTCCATGTATGCCACCGGCTTGAGCCGTCTGGGAGAGGCGGGAGAATCCTCCGGCACCACGTCTCTTGTTTTTGTGGGAAGCGGCGTCAAGAGCGCTCCCGATGTTCCGGTGGTGACCAAGCCCTGTGCCATCGAGGGGATGCCTTATCTTTTTGACGCCCCCATCAACACCAGCGGGGCCGCCATCAATTGGTATCTGGATACCTTTGGGGAGGCAGACAGAAAGCTGGCCAGAGAAAAGGGGATCAACGTATATGAGCTTTTAAACCAGGAAGCCCTTACCGTCCCTGCCGGGAGCAACGGCGTCATGTTCTTCCCCTACCTTTTGGGTGAGCGGGCGCCTCTATGGAATTCCCACGCCAGGGGCATGTTTATCGGAATGTCCTTAGATACCACCCGGAAGGAGATGATCCGGGCCGTCTTCGAAGGCACTGCCTTCGCCCTGCGTCATGTGATGGAGACCGTCAAGGACGCCGGGGCCAGGGCCAATTGCCTCCGCATCACCGGCGGCGGCTCGAAAAGCCGCACCTGGTCCATGATTAAGGCTTCCATGCTGCGCCTTCCGGTGTATATTCTGGATGAACGCAGCGGTGACGTTCCCTTTGGGGATACGCTGATTGTGGGCAATGCCGTTGGCGTTTTCCCGGACCTTACGGGAACCATCGACAAGCTGATCCAGGTGAAGGAGGTCATTGAGCCCAACGAGGAATGGGCGGCCGCCTATGATAAGCTGTATCCCTTCTATTTGAAGATGTATCAGCATCTGGATGGGGATCTTAAAGACTTTAAGGACGTGGTTGGCAGTTTGTAAGGGATAAGGCAGTTTAATTTGTGGATGTCATGCCGGTTATTTTTTATCGGTTCGGCATCCATTTTTCTTTTATAATGCGTATTGTCATGAATTGCGCTTTTTATAATCTTGCGCATAATCAAAAATTATTTATTTCATAATAACGCGCATTATCAAATAATGTTGTGATTACAATCCTGCGTATTATCAAAATTTATATAAAATCATATATTGCGCATAATAATATTATTTGATATGATAATAGAAGATATTGCATATCAAAGGCTTTTTTAACGCGATGACCGGCAGATTCTGGAGGGGAAGCTGTCCCTAAATCACGGTATGCTCTACGAAAATGCAATTGCGCAGATGCTGACATCCAACGGACATAAGCTTTATTTTTACACCCATTACAGCGAAGAAAAACACCGCAACGATATTGAGATCGATTTTATCATCTCCAACAACAGCAAGCTCAAATACAAGATGCACCCCATTGAGGTAAAATCCGGGAAAAAATATACCACCAATTCCCTGTTGCGGTTCCGGGAAAAATACCGGGAGCGGATCGGCGAATGCTATATCATACATCCCAGGAATTTTATGGTGAAGGACGAGATCCTCTGTATTCCGCCTTATATGACAATTTGCCTGCGCTAGAACGTGTTTGAAAGATGAATTATCTATCTCCATAATGCCCTCTGCAGTGGGCAATGTAAAGCCGGCCGTTTTCTATGTGGTAAACAAGGCGTTCCTTTTCGTTGATGCGGAGGCTGTATTCACCCTGTAGGTCACCGGAGAGGGGTTCCGGTTTCCCGATTCCTTTCATACAGCCGTTCCGTTCAATATCCTGGATAAGCTGGTTAATTCGTTTCAGTGTTTTCTTATCCTGCATCTGCCAGTAAAGATAATCCTCCCAGGCATCGTCCGACCATATTTTTTCACTCATCGTCCGCCTCGATCAGTTCATGGGGGGCGCCTTTCCCGGCTTTCAGCTCCTGGACAGATTTCTTCACATAGGCTATATTTGCTTTGGAGAAGAATGGGTCGGTAGCCTGGGCAATCTCAAAGGGAATGCGGTTTTCACGTAAAACTGCTTTCACAAAAAGATTGATCGCGGTGGAAGTGTTCAAGCCAACATTCGAGCAGAAAGTGTCAAAGCTGGCCTTGTCTTTTTCATCAACTCTTGCGGTTAAAGTTGCCAATGCCATATAAATCTCTCCTTTTGTATTTAAATTGTATTTATTATAGCACTATTGTATGCTGAAAGCAACAATATGTATTACATTTAAGATGATTTCACAAAAATATTACCTGTAATAAAACGCATACTTCTCCATAGCGTCCATCAACGCCTTCACATTTTCCAGAGGCACCCCGGGATACAGCCCATAGATCATCATAAGGCCCCCTGCAGGGCTTCCCAGCCTGCGCACCTCTTCTCTGATGAGCCCGTCGATTTCCTCCGGCGTCCCAAAGGGCGTGATCTTCTGGCGGTCGATATCAAGCTCGATGCAGACCCGGCCCTTGAGCCGCTCCTCAATCCACGCAAGACCGTTGACCAGATCCTGCAGGTTCAGCACATCCATGCCACAGTCCAGCAAATAGTCCGTCAGCGTACGAATATCCCCGTCGGAATGCATATGGAGGATGGTACCTTTTTCCTTTACAGGAGTCACCGATTTTTCATAGCAGGGCAGAATGTATTTCTTAAAATTCTCCGGCGACAGCATTGGCCCTGCCTGCATTCCCAGGTCCTCCGCATAAGTGAGGATGTCCACATCCATATCCAGGTACTGCCGGATAATAAAGGAATTAAATTCGCAAATCCGGTCCAGAAGCTCCAGAAGCTTCGGCTCCTCGTCCTCCATGTCAAAAATTGCGTTCTCATATCCCCGGATATCGCAGAGTTGCAGAAAGGTATGCCCGTGACGCAGCCCGTTTCTCGTAAGGGCTCCCTTTTCCTTTTGGGCTGCAATTTTCTGGCGCTCCTGCTCCCAGTCCACACGCCCGATTCCCATACAGACCTTCGGATCCGGAACTGGATAGGTGTCAAACTGCTCCCAGCTTTCCAGCGGATGCTTTGTCACCGTCCCGGTAATTCCGTCCATGGTGGTCTCCCACAGACAGCCCCAGTCATCCACATAGGGCTGATCCGCCCGCTCATTATTATAAAGTATCGGTTTATAATCTCCTTCTGGACGGACAAAATCCGGAAACAGGAACGGATGGCTTTCCATCAGGTCAAACAGCTTCTCCTGGGGATACGTCTCATAACAGGAGGCGTTAATGTGAAAGGCCATCGGTATGTAGTCCGGCCCTTCCCGCCGGATCGCCTTTAACACTGTCTCCCGCTCTTTTTTGCAATCTCTTTTCATGTCCATTTTCTCCTTTTGCTTTTTTGCTGATTCCATGTTACAATCATCCTAGCATTTTTCCCTGTAAAATGCTTTCGTTTTTATAAATATACAATTATATACATCCGCAAGAAGGGGGCGTCTTCATGGAAAAGGAACGGCGCATTGTCCACAAATACTATTATAAACAGCAGCTCTTTTTCTCCATCGGGTATGTGCAGTATCTGGCGGCCTTCCGGCCGCTGGCAGTCCATGACCATAAGCAAATGACAGAATTTGTCTACATGGAACGGGGTTCCCAGACATACCGGACAGATACGAAGGATTATCTGGTAAAACAGGGGGAAGTCTTTTTTACCCATCCGGGAGAGCCGCACGGTACGGGAGCCTTTCCGGAGGAGGTATCCTCCCTCTATTATCTGATTATTGACCTGTCCCTGCTGTCGAAGCTGAACCTGTTTACGGATCCGGAGGAGTATGTGCAGATTCAGGATTATTTTTCCCGGATCAACAGCCGCATTTTCAAAGCTTCTGCGGATCTTCCTCTGTCCTTAAGGCAGTTAGTAAAATGCTTCGACACTGCTGACAACCATTTTGACACACGGATCCGCAATGCTCTTTCCCAGGTGCTGCTCGATTTGTCAATCCCTTTTACAAAATGTGCTTCCCCACCTGCCGAAGCCATTGGCCACAGCTTAAGCTACATCCAGGAGCATCTGACGGAGGTGATCCGGGTTTCCGACCTTCCGCCTCTCGATCATTTATCCCTGCCTGTCTACAACAAGCTTTTTGTCCAGGCCATGGGACTTCCACCGGGAGAATATATCCAGAAGCAGAAGATTGAAAAAACGAAGGAGCTCTTAACGGGCACGGATTTATCTATTACGGAGATCGCACACCAGTACGGTTTTTCCTCCAGCCAGTATTTTTCTACGGTGTTTAAAAGGTTTTGTTATGTTACGCCCAGCCAGTACCGCACGCAAGGCCACTCATAATCGAGTGGCCCTGCTTCGCGCTCTGTTTTCTTTTCATTTTATTTCCCCCCAAATTTTCCCCAATTTTTATTTCTATAAAATTTAGATTTATCTGTAGTATTCTAAGTTTATACATGATATAATACCTATATATGAAAAAAAGGAGGATATCGAATATGTATGCTGCTTTAGACTTATCGAAATACATTATATCGAAATGTGTTGAGGATGTTCATCCTATCAGCAATTTGCAGCTTCAAAAGATTCTTTACTATATACAGGTGCATTTTTTAACACACAATAGCATTGCCTTTCCCGACGCTATTGAAGCCTGGCAATTTGGACCTGTGGTTCCCAATGTCTACTATTATTATTGCGGGTATGGGGCAATGCCTATTACTTCTATACATGAAAGAATTACGATTGAAGCCCAGGACAAAAATATTGTTGATGAGATTATTGAAAACAAAAGAGTCCTGGATCCCTGGAAACTGGTGGAAGAAACCCACAGGAAAAACGGGGCTTGGGATCAGATCTATAAAAATGGGGCTGGGAATCGGAATATTATTCCTCCCGAATTAATAAAGGCGGTGGGATAATAAATGAATTTAATCAAGGAACGCCAACAGAGGGAAGAATTTTGCGATATTCTTTTTGAGCTATCAAAATCGCAAGAGTTGCTTCAAGATGCAACATATCGTTTCAATATGTATAAGCGCCTTGAATCATTATATGATGCAGAACCAAATGCGAAACGATTTAGACATTTCTATACAGATATATTCTCTGTTTTGACCCAAGTTCAGCAAAATCCCGACCTGGGAGATATAAATATTCTTGGCCAGAACCTGGATATTATCAGAAATGGGTACAATCCTCAAAATAAATCTGCGGATGGACAACGTACCATCGATGTTAGTGATGCCATCAATAAGTTATATGACCATGTTAATCTGGATATTGCCAGGATTGCTTATTCTGATGCTGCAGATAGACGAATCTCTGGCGAATCATCATTGGAGACTTTACAGACACAAATCAATACATTCCACACTGAGGTTCAAGCTATAAATAAAGATTTTGAAGCTACTGAAAAGAAATTATCTGATGTTGAAAACAAATTAGGAAATTCACAAAAAGAATATATTTCCATTCTTGGAATATTTGCTGCTGTTGTATTGGCATTCTCTGGTGGAATTGCCTTTTCCACTTCCGTGCTAAACAATATAGCTCAAGCCAGTATATATAGAACAGTCGGAATTTCATTAATTATAGGACTTGTGCTTATAAATGTTTTGTTTGGGTTATTTTACTATATTAGCTCTCTGGTCAGCAAAGATAAGAAAGATATTCTTCCGCTCATCATTTCTAATGTTATTTTTGTCGTATTGTTAGCGTTGACGATTATTGCATGGAATTATGGTTTTGTTGAAAACCGGAATGATAGATTTGACTGCCCACAAAAAATATTAACTAATGAACCAACATGAGATGATGAAAATCTTGAAATACAAAATTGGCAGGGTATTGGTTCAAGCAATACCCTGCCAATTTGCTTTTGATGAGATTATAAAGCTTCCAACGGACATCCCTACTCATTCTCCATACAGTACTGTCGAAATCGCTTCCTCAATATCTTCCCTTGTATGGAACCCTCCGATCAAACGCTCCTTTTCCTCCCCATCCAGGTAAAAAATCAGGGTAGGCGTCCCCAGAACATCGTAACGGTCCTTCATACTCCAATCATTCTCCAGATTGCATTTGGCCCAGTTGATATCCGGATTCTCCGTTACCAATTCTCCAACGATCTTATCGATCAGCTTGCAGGGGCCACAGGTAGAAGTGTAAAAATCGGCAATCCAGAAGCCTTCTGCCACGATCTCATCATAATTACTTGTTGTCGGATATGCTATCATATTTCATCCTCCATAAATAGAATTTACCAGGCGCTGTGTCATTGCCTGCATCAGTTTTTCTTCCGCCTGCAGATCTTCCACCGGATCAGTCTCCCCGTCCTCTAAAATAGTCTTAAGGATCAGGCAATTGACAATCTTTTCACAAGCCGCCTCTCTCCTTCCCTCATAGTAAGATTCCTTGCCGGTGGTACCAAACAGATTTGCCACGTCCGGATAGATCTGGGCATAAAATTCCTTCAATTCTGTTTTCCCAAACCCTTCCTCCCACTCTTCCGGCGTCAGGGTATCCAGGGAAAACCGGACACGAAGCGGCTCGTATTCCAGATCGATCACCCGGATGATATCCTCACCGGCAGGCGGATCCATCTTCGCTCTCCCGCCAAGCTCCGCCAGCAGCTTTTTGCACAATGTGGCCGCGTATTCCTTTTGCAGCTTCCGGCGCAGAAAAAGCCGGTATTCCTCCAGGGTTGCGACGCCCTCGATTCCCTGCTCCTGTACCAAAGCATCCGTAAGGGCAGGGTAAGCTTTCTGTTCCACCTTAAGTACCGTAAATGTGACTGTTTCGCCATTCACGGTAAGCTGCCCGCAGCCGCCTGCTTTCATGCCGCACAGCCGCTCCTCAAGCCGGGCATGATACAGGTTGCTTCCCACCTGGATCACGGTCCTGGCCTTATTGAATTTGGGAAGCCGGCTTTCGGTCTTTAAGGTTACACGGCAGCCTTTTTCTATGGGACAGCCTGGATCCTGCTCCTCAAAGGTCACCTTTCCCCGGGTAAGCTCCCGCCTCACCGCTTCCTCAATACTTTGGGTTGTGGGGGCATCCGCCCATCCGATCTGATTCAATACACACTGCCAGTCCGGCAGCTCATATAATCTTGTTTTCAAGCTTACACCTCCTGCCCCAGACATTGGGACTGTACGAAGCTTCTGAAAACCTGGCTCTTTTCAGACACTTCATCCGGCGTTCCCATGGCTTCCACATAACCGTCCTTTAATACGATAATATGATCCGCATACAAAATCGCCGAGAAACTATGAGCGATCATTACGGTTGTCCTGCCCTTCATAAGGCTGGCAAGGGCCTCGGACACCTGCTTTTCGCTCTGTGCGTCAAGATTGCTGGTGGCTTCATCCAGCAAAAGATAATCGGGATTGCGCATAATGGCTCTGGCAATGGCAATCCCCTGGCGCTGTCCGCCGGAAAAATTCTCTCCCTTAGCTTCTACCCGGGTATCAAAACCGTCCGGAAGGGCGCTGATCAGATCCCAGATTCCGGCCTGGCGGGCTGCCTTTTCCAGTTCTTCCTTACTGACCTGGCGGACACAGCCATACGTAATATTTTCACGGATTGTACCGGAAAGAAGCGGACGGTCCTGGGACACCAGTGCGAAAGCCCGCCTCCAGGATACCGTATCGTATTTCAGCACATCCTCATCCCCAAAGCAGATCCGGCACTTCCAGCGGAACGCCGGAGGAATCCTCCTCCTGGGCCTTCAGCACATGGCTGATCTTTTCAAATACACCGTTTGCCCCGGTCAGATCCCCGTAGACGGTGATCAGCGCGCTGACCCGGATACTCGCCATGGAGGAAACGGTATAAAAGCCGATAACCTCTCCCAGGGAGATCTGATCCTTCGCCACCAGAATGCTTCCTGCCACAAAGGTAATGATAATCAGGGCAATGGGCGTAATTGCCACAAAGGAAGCCATCAGGTTATCGCTGAGCATGGCCGCAATGGTTGTCTGAAACATCCTGGCGAACTTCCCTTTGCCGAGAGTCGTCTCCGCTTCCACCATGTTTGCAGAGCGGATCAGGCGGAAATTCTTTACGCGCTCCAGAAGGTAAGCCGTAGCGTCCGATTTTGCCTGGTACATGCGGTTCTGGGAACGGAACACCAGTTTGCCCGAAAGCGCCACACCCAGGGCCACCACAGGGACGATACATAAGCTCCACAGAGAAAGGGTCACGCTGAAGGACAGCATACTTCTGATCGCCAGATAAAACCCGTAGACAGATACCACCGTCATGATAATCACACCCAGAAAAGCGCTGGCCCTGTTACAGTCTATGGTGATCCGGCTGACAAGATTCTCTCCGCTCTCCTCATCGTAGTACCGCATGGGAAGCCGCAGCAGCTTTTTCCACACTTTCGACCGCACGCCGATATTTATTTTTTCTGTCAGCAGACTGTTACAGTATGTACTCACCGCTGCCAGAATACCGCTGCCCAGAAGCAGCCCCACGTATTGAAAAAGATCCGCCGTATCCAGATTGCCGTTGGAATCCACAACCTTCGCCGTAATCACGGCGCTGCCGATCATAGCATGGGCCATCACAAAGGAACAGACGATACTGATCAGCATAAGGAGCCATGGAATTTTTACGCCGGAAAGAACGGTCCGAAAAGTATCAAAAGGTCTTTTTTTCATGCGCTCACCCCTTCCTCGCAGGAAACAAGCGTTCGATAAGACTCGCATCGCTGCATCAGCTCCCTGTGCTTTCCGCTGTCCCGCACACGGCCGTTTTCCATAAAGACAACATGATCCACCCGGGAAAGCATACGAAGATCATGGATGATCATTATTTTTGTGGTACCGGGAAACAACTCAAATATTTTCTGCTGTATCATAAGCGCCGACATGGCATCGAGGGCCGAGGTTGGCTCGTCCAGCAAAAGCACCGGCCTGTTCTTGATCAGCTCCCGGCTCAATACGATCCGCTGCCGCTGGCCCCCCGATACGGAACCGCCGCTTGTACTAAGCGCCGCGTCAAATCCGCCTTCTAAGCCTTGTACCAAAGACAAAATACCGGTCTTTTCCGCCGCTTCCTTAAGCTCCCCCTCTCCCACCTCTCTTTGAATCCCATAGGTCATCGCCTGACGTAAGCTTCCGCCGAAAATGCCGGCGTCCTGTTGCACATATGCGAAATGATCACGATAGGAAGAAAGATCATATTCCGCAACATTTTTCCCGCCAATTGTAATACGCCCGGACGCGGGGACATACAACCGCTCGATCATGCTCAGAAGCGTGGTTTTTCCGCTGCCGCACCTGCCCACAATGGCCGTGGTTTTTCCCTGTGGGAATACCGCGTTAAGGTCATGGATCACCTGCTTGTCCCCGTAGGAAAAGCTCACGTTTTCAAACACAATGTCTCCGTTTTGGATCTCCTCTTTCCGTAATCCGGAGCTCTTTGGTTCTTCGGGCACCGTAAAAATATCCAGCATCCTTGCCGCCGTTCCCTGAGCCCCCTTGATCTCGCTCCATAAATTGACCACACCGTTCACCCGGGTGAAAACCTCCTGTAAAAACTACAGGAGGAGAACAAAGGTTGCAAAAATCAGTCAAGTTCCATCATGCCCGATTCCATTAAGTTATCAATCATGGTCTGCAGATCGGGAATGAAGGATTCCATCTCGATAAAGAAATTCTCATCACTCTCGGTAATGAATGCGACGCCGTCCGTCTTGCCGGCGCCGGCCTGCTCCCGATAAGCGGTCGCCTGCTCCGCCTCTTCGAAGATTTCCACGTTGTACATATAGACACCTTTTCCTTCTTTTCCATAAAGGACGCTGAAAAAGTGTCTTGCACCATCCGCGTAGTGTTCGTCGCTTTCCAGCACCGGCATGTACAGCGCCGTACGCTGGTCGTATGTAACGTCCCCCGGATCCTCAATGGAATACAGGTCCATCAGATTCACCACAGACGAATCCTCTGACGATGCGCCGGAAGCATCCGCCCCCTCCGGAGCCGCCGCATTTCCGCAGCCGATGCATGTACACGCAAGCACTGCAACTGTTAATAAAACGACAATCGTTTTTTTCATAATCCTGCACCTCTCTTATCTGCCATTTTTCTGGCTATAATATGACAAAGTATACCATTTGGTGCATTTTTATTCAATCATCGCCGGCGATTCCGCCTTATTTCCATGGGATCCGGTCGAATTTCCGTGATATTTGATTTATCACAAACGAAGGCTTCTTTGCATAATGAACTCCTTCAATTTCGCATATTTTCCACGGCTTACCGGAACCACGGTTCCGTCGTCAAGGTACGCTTCGTAGGAGCTGCCAAACTTTGACGATTGCAACTGGCGGATCCTGTCAACCGGGACAAGATAGGATTGGTAGGTGCGGAAAAACCCATATCCCTCCAGCATCTCCTGCAGCTTGTCCATGGAATAATTTGCCTTATATTCCTGCCCGTCCTCACAGTGTACCAGGCAGATATTTTTATTTTTTGAAATACAGACCACCTGTTCCGGTTTCAGAAGGATAACCCCCGCGCTTGTCTCGATTGCAAGGCGCGCCGCATTCCCCTCATTGGTCCGGCGCTGATACCGCAAAAACGTTTTCTCAAGACGCAGCAGATCCAGGGGCTTCACCAAAAAATCAAAGGGCTCATAATCGTAACTCTTTGCCCCCAGATCCACATGTCCTGTAAGGATCACAACCTTTACCGCAGGATATTCACGGTGGATATAATTGCAGAGGGAGAATCCATCGCCGGCCTTAAGCTCCACGTCCAGAAACGCCATCCCGATCCGATACTGTTTCAGTACCGCAAGCGCTTCCTCCACAGTCTGCGCCGTATGGATCCTTTCTTCCCCGACGTATTGCGCAATCGTCCGGCGTGAATACTCCAGGGGCGCTTCTTCATCATCCAGAAGCAGTATTTCTATATGAAACTTCTGCATATCGTTTTCTCCTTCCGTTTGCCTACTCCAGCTTAAGACGCATCGGTATGGACGCGACAAAATGAACGATCTCCCCTTCCAGCCAGGCCGTCACGTCTCCGCCCGCTTGCCGGGTCAGTGCGCGGATGCTGCTTAAGCCCACGCCGTCATGTCCCTGCTTTGTGGTAAAACCCTGCTGGAAGATCTCCTCCCCATCCTCCAGAAAAGGCTTTTGGTCCATAACCCGGTTGGACACGCACACCAGGCAGAATTCCCCCCGCTTCAGGATCCCCAGTTCGATCTTCCCTTTTTCCGGACGGGGAATGAGCTCATCCAGCGCATTCTGAAGCAGATTTCCGATAATCTTATTTGTCTCATACGCATTTGTGACAACATTCGTCATGTCGTTGCAAATCATAAGATCCAGCAAAATGCCATTCTGTGCGGCCAGTATACGGAAATTGTGGATCAATGCGGCCACGGCCGGATCCGTTACCGTAAGCACCGTGTTCATATCGCTGGTGTCACGCACCAGGGCATTCACATAAGACCTGCATTCCTCCCATTTATTCTGGGCAATCAGGCTGGCCACCGTCTGTACATGAAGATTATAATCATGACGCTGGGAACGTACCACATTCATAAATGTATACATTTCCTGGTGATAGCTGCTCTCTGCGGTACTCTGCTCACTTCTCTGACCATACATGACCAGAAGCGCCATCAGCGCCAAACCCATCCAGAAAAAAAATACGTATACAGAGAAAGGATCATCGTATCTTTGCATACCTTTTGCAGCATGTCCTGAAAGATGATCCACAAGCTTACCTGTCCTGCGCTGATGCAAAACAAGAGGATTCCATCGATAAAGGGCCGCTTCTCTTGCCACACCACATAGGCAGAGATACAAAGCAGGCCAAAGAAAAGACCTGCCGCAGTCATAACGATATGATTACTGAGGAATAATACTGTCCCAAGTACAAGGGATACGGGAGCTGCCAGCACCCTGTTTTTCTTTTCTGCGCTAAGAAAAATACATGCTGACACAAGCGACAGGCACGGCGCAAGAATCAATACATAGTATTCCTTTCTCTGGGATGGACAGCTCTTGATCCGGCGCTCCTTTACTTCTCCCCGCTCTCCATAAGCGCCTGCTCAATGGCAATTGCAAACTGGTTGGGGCAGGAATTGCCTTCTCTGCAGGGAACTCCCTTCAGCAGCCTGGCAACATCACGGGCGTTTTGTCCTTCCGCCAATGCGGCGACGCCCTTGGTATTACCGGAGCAGCCGCCGGTGAAATGCACATGATGATGATAACCGTCCACAAGGTCAAAAGATATTTCCTGGGAGCAAACGCCCACAGGCTTATATTCTACATGCTGAAACATAATGATTGCATCCTCCCGAAGGCCTTCCGCCTCTACCTGCTCCTCCGTCTTCTCGTAAATCATGCAGAAAGAATCGATGGCCTGCTTTGCCGCTTCCTCATCCGGCACAACGCCTTTCTGCTCTGCCAATGCCTTTCCCCAGATGTAAACCGCGTAGGTTTGTTTATTATCCTCATAAAATAACCGGTCGCATTCCTCTTTGCTCTTGTCTCCCTTTGACCCATAGGCGTCTGACAGGCGCTGGTCCACGTCCCCGCTGATGTTCTGGATCATAAGACGTTTCTGCTGGTGATAATGATCCAGTTCTTCCTGCGCCAGATCGCATTCCATCATATCCACCACTTGTCCCAGCAGTCTGGGCTGCATGGAGTGAAAGAGACGGCCTGCTATTTCCGCACCATGCGCGCGAAGATACTGCCGACGGTAATCCGCCAGGGAACTTATCCCTGGCAGCTCCAGACTTTTTATGGATTCGTCCGTCAACAGAAGCTCTGTCACCCTGCTCACCTTGCAGATTTCAACAAGGGTATCCTCCCCGCTGATCTTAACCTTCCGCTTCTGGCCTTTCCTGCTGCCGATAAGGATTTTTTCAAGATCGGGAAAACGGTTTCTTCCCAGTTCCACATGACGCTTCCTGACGGAACCGTTCTCTCTCGTCAATGTAACCAGAACATAATCTCCCTTTCCGGCATCCCCTTCTTTTTCCTCCACGCTGCGATGCTTATTTTTCAGATTGCAGAATATTTTGTCATCCCCAATCGGAATGAAACGCAGCTTCTTAGGAATGTCGAGCTTTGTCAGATCGGGTAAACTTGTAACACATGAAACGCTCATTCTCCCGGCCTCCTTCCTGTTCTTGAAGTCATTATAGCTTCTTGGGTCCGATTCACGCAAGCCCATATGGGATCTGGTCGGACAGCCAATGGATCCGGTCATTTTTCATCCACATTTGGTTTTGGGATTTTGATAAATATTTAACAAACTAAAAAAGAGCAAGAGAGCAGCTCACGTTGTGAACTGCCCTCCTTGCTTTTCTCAATGCCGATTTTTCTTTTTTCTTAACGCCAACGCTTCCTTTTTTCTTAATGCCGGCGCTTCATCAGTTCTCTTGCCTGGGCAATCAGATCGTCGCTGACGCCTGTGACAAGCACCGCCTCCTCAAGCTCCGGAAATGCCCCGGTAAGCTCCTCGTTCACCAGCTCCTCCATGGTGAGGCTGGCGGAAGGACATCCGCTGCACTGTCCCAGCATGCGGACCTTGAGAATCCCGCCTGCAAGCTCCATCACCTGGATATCTCCGCCGTGGTCGGCAAGGCTTGGCCGCACCCTCTCATCCAGAACTTTTTCTACATTTTCAATGGTCAACTCCATATGCTACTCCTCAATATGTGCAATGGCCTTTGCCAGCTTCTTCTTGGCTCCCAGATTCCCCTGGCGGGCAATCATGATCCGCTGTGCCTGGGGAGAGCCTGCCCCGTGCATGGACTCGGTCCGGTAGCCCACCGCCGCTGTTCCAAGGGAGAGGTTCTCGATCAGCCGCAGGATCCTAAGGCGGTTCTCCGTGGATACCTCCGCGGTTCCTTTCAGGTACTTGTCGATGTATTTTCCGATCTTTTCATCCCGGAAGTCCTTCTCGGAGGGCGCCGTCACCATCAGCCCGCCGGCGATATCCTCTGCCAGACGCACGATCTCGTAGGGGAAACGGGTCACGTTCTGCTTGCAGACATTGGCTAAAAGCAGGTCGATCATGTAAGCCCCTGACTCGGTGGCACGCCCTTCCGCGGAACAGGCAATCCCGCAGCAGTACAGGGTCTCGTTCAGATGCATCATCTCGATCAGCTTATCCTTCACCGCGGAAGCCTTGGCAACGCCGTTATAATCCGCCGCAACCGCAGCCGCGCCGATCAGCACGTCGCCCACGCCTACCTTGCAGCCGCCGTAGGACTGGCGGTGGTAGCCGGCAAAGCGCTCCACCAGCATCCCGGCAAATTCCGCCTCCCCGTTCATGAAGATCCGCTCGTTGGGTACGAAGACGTCGTCAAAGACCACCAGGGCCTCCACGCCGCCGAATTCCGCGTTTCCCACGTCCATCTGGGAGCCCTCCAGCTTCCTGGTATCGCAGGACTGGCGTCCGATAATCATGAAAATGCCTTTGGTATCCACCGGCACTGCAAAGGATACGGCATAGTCCTTATCCTCCGGCCCCATGGAAATGGTGGGCATCACAATTACCTCATGGGAGTTACAGATCCCGGTCTGGTGGGCCTTGGCCCCCCGCACCACAATCCCGTCCGGCCGCTTCTCGACTACGCGCAGGTACATGTCGGGATCCTCCTGGGCATGGGGCGCTTTGGAGCGGTCGCCCTTGGGATCCGTCATGGCGCCGTCCACCGTCAGGTCGTTATCCGCACAGTAGTTCATGAATTTCTTAAAGTTTTCATGATAGCTGGTGCCATACTTTTTATCGATCTCGAAGGTTGTGGAAAATTCCGCATTGAAGGCGTCCATGCCCACGCAGCGCTGGAAGCAGGCCGCTGTCTTCTGGCCGCAGAGACGCTGCATTTTCACCTTATTCTTCAGATCCTCGGTGCTCTGGTGGATGTGGGCGAACCGGTTGATCGTATTACCGGTATAAGCCGACGTCACAGTCATCAGATCCTTGTACTGGGGATCCTGGGCCAGATCGTAGGTCATGCGGACCGAATTCAGAGAGGGACGCAAAATGGGATTGTCCACGGGGTTCTCGATCTTTTCCCCGAACATATAAATCTCCATGTTCATCTTGCGGATGCTCTCTATGTACTGTTCTCCTGTCATAAGTGCCATAAAAAATGCCCCCTTGTATGGTATATTATAGTTTTATCTTACCCATCAGGGGGGCTTTTCTCAAATTTAGTTTTTCCGCTAGGAAGGGGAAATTCATTTCTTTCCACTCTCTATCAGACAGAAATGCTTCCTGTTGCCATCCGGTGCTTTTTTATCATAAGAAATCCCCACCAGCAAAAGCTCCCCGCCATATCCTTCCAACCCTTGGGGATATTGCTTCTTTTTAATCTGGTCAATGGCTCCCTCTGCCGACTGGTTCCATTTTAATTCGATCACCAGCGCCGGCATAGGCGAAAGCTTTTTCGGAAGATATACAATATCTGCAAAACCATCACCAGAGGGCAGCTCCTCAAATTTCAGATAATGATCCTTATAACTGAAGTAAGCCAGCTTAATGACGCTGCGCAAGGCCTGTTCATTATTGTAAAACAAAGGAGAGGTTTCTTCCAGGTGAATCTTCTCAATCCGTGCCGCCACCGCCTCCTCATTTCCCTGAATGGTATCAAGGATCAGTTGGTCGCTCTCACGCACACGGCGGATCGTGTCTTCCCGTTTCACCTCGCGAACCGACCTGGCAAATTCCATCCGGATCTCCTCGTTGGGAATCCGCGCCAGGCCCGTTTCCTCGTCAAAGGAAAGATATCCGAGATGGATCAACAAAGCCAATACGTCGTCACGGTTCCGGAAGCTGACCAGGTCATTGGCAAAGCCAATGGGATCCACTGGAACTTCAACGCCTCCCAGAAGCGCGGCAACTGTTTTTGACATTCCGTCAAAATCCAGGCTGATATACTTCATCAGGCTCTTTGAGGCAGACGTCTCCGTCCAGTAGGAACGGAATCTGTTATTACGGACGGCCTTCATCACGGAATTGGGATTATAGACGGAGCCCACATCCTCAAAAGTATATCCATCATACCAGAGCTTCATTCTGGCAAAATCCCGGTTCTTCTGCCTGCAGAGCTCCTTCACTTCATCTTCCGTAAAGCCCACATATTCCGCGTATTCCATGGGACATATGACAGAATACTCCTGGAAATCTGAAATCGCAGACTGAGAACCGTCCTTTTTAATGGGCAGAATCCCCGTCATATAAGCCGCAGCAAATATTTTATCTGTGGCGCCGCTGTTTTTAAACAGGGATCGTAAAAATTCCAGATAAGCCCGCTGTACTTTCGAATCATCCCCTGCCTCCCGGATCGGAGCATCCCACTCATCGATGATCATGATAAATTTGGTTCCTGTGAGTGCAACGATATTGGCTAGAGTATCGTGGAACGCTTCCGTTATTTTTACCTCTGGGTAAGCTTTCACTAACTCTTCTAACACATTCCGTTTTACAAAGGGAATTATATCCTCTTTGCCTTTTATTGCTCCAATCACAGCCGTCATGTCCACGTAGATCACATCATACTTATTCCGATGCTTCCGGTAGGAATCTGCATATTGAGGATCTTTTGCAATCTTCAGATCGTCAAATAACGCCGCGGAATCACAGCTTCTGTCGTAATAAGCGCACAACATCTTGGCCGCAAAGGATTTTCCAAAACGGCGGGGACGACTAATACAGGTCAGACGTCTTGGCGTCTCGATTGTCTCGTTAATCAAGCCAATCAGGCTGCTCTTATCCACATACGTATCATTTCGGATGCCGGTAAATCCACTGTTACCCGGATTCAGATAATTCCCCATGCAATCCACCTCCTACCCGATTAGCTTACCATATTTTTTACAAAATAACAAGCCGGGCAGGATCAGATCGGTAATCTGATCCTGCCCGGCTGCAATCTGGCGCATTGCCAAATTAATATTTGCCTGGCTGCAAAAAACTGATTCCTGGCTGATTTTACTGTAATAAGGACAGAACGCCCTGGGTTGCCTGGTTCGCCTGGGCTAACATGGACTGTCCAGCCTGGGCCAGGATGTTGTTCTTGGAGTATTCTACCATCTCCTCAGCCATATCCGTATCGCGGATGCGGGACTCGGCGGCTGTGGTGTTCTCAACTACGTTGTCCAGGTTGGCGATGGTGTGCTCTAAGCGGTTCTGGATTGCACCAAGGGCGGAACGCTGAGTGGATACCATCTGGATTGCATCAGAGATGATATCAATTGCTGCCGTGGCAGTATCCTCCGTGCTTACATCCAGTTTTGCTCCGAGACCGATTCCTGCTGCGCTCATGGCTGCAATTTTTACACCAATCTTATTGTCATCGGATGAGTCCGCACCTACATGAAGGTTAAATTCTAAGTCGGCATTTACTTCTGCACTGTCGGTATAATCAGCAATATTGGTTGCCGTAATTTCTGTTGCTGTTGCCTTATCAGCACCATCGTATAACTTATCACCGTTTTCCAGCATTTCAGCAATTTTAGAAGCGGCTACTTCCTTGCCGTTTTCATCATAGAACTGACTGCGCTGGTTCCCGGCAGGGGTATACGTATAATCTGTATCCGCAACAGCTTCTGCCTGGGTTGCGGCAGTACTATACATATCATCGCCTGCCGCATCCGCTGCAATAATTTCTGCATCTGAAAGCTTCTCTGTTCCGCCTTCTGCATAAATATCTCCGGTTGTTGTTACAGATGCCGCTGTTATCGTAATTGTATCTGTATTTGACGACCCACTTACGGTAACGCCCAGAAGAGTTGACATATCAGCATCACTACCAGTTGTTCCAACTGTGTTTCCATCCGGATCCTGCCATGCGCCCCCAGTATATGTGTATGTTCCTGCTGCAGCAGTATTCGAAATATTGCCTGCAGCAATTATAGTACCACCAGTTTTGGTTGCTGTCGCATTGGTAATCGTATACTCCGTTCCTGCTGTTACCTTATCAGCTACGTCCTGATTTACCGGAGCAGCCGAATATATTTTCTTTCCATCCTCTAAATCCTGCAATAACGAATCTTCATCCGCATAAGCTGTGCCTGAACCTGCAGCATAGAAATCTGCAAATGTTTTATTATTTAATCCCTCAAAAGCAGCATCCACAGCAACTGTTTTATAAGAATACACCGTCTTCTTATCCCCAGCCTCATTCCCTTTCAGCAAATACGTCTCATTAAACTTTGTAGTTTCGGCTACACGGTTAATCTCCGTATACAACTGATCAATTTCAGCCTGAATTGCTTCCCGGTCAGATTCACTGTTGGTTCCGTTTGCAGACTGCACCGCCAGCTCATTCATACGCTGCAGCATAGAATGCACTTCCGTCAATGCTCCCTCTGCGGTCTGCACGGCAGATACGCCATCCTGCGCATTGGTGGATGCCCGGTCCAGTCCTCGCATCTGCTTTCTCATCTTCTCAGAAATGGTCAAGCCTGCCGCGTCGTCTGCCGCACGATTGATTTTGAAACCAGAAGACAACTTTTCCGAAGATTTTGCCTGTGCGCTTGTTGTAACACCCAGCATCCTGTTAGAATTCATTGCCGTAAGATTGTGTTGTACTACCATTGCCATAATATGTTCCTCCTTGTCTTTTAATGCCGCAAATCCGTTTGCGTGCATGTGGGTTTCTCCGGCTTTGCCGGGAAACGTTTCTTTTTTGCATTTTGCTTTTTATAATAAGCGAAGGCCCTAGGCTACCCCCGCGTTATTATCCGTTGACCGAATCGGTCAATATCCGAATTTTGCCTTTGGATCCGCACTCAGCTCCGCTCTTCTGGCTTTCTTGCGTTCTTCCATCAGAATGGCCTTGATCTTGGCCTGGGCCTCTGGCGATAACTGCCGATCCTTATGGTGCCTCACCTCGTTGCCCGGCTCCGCTGCCATTCCGTATTTTTTCAGCGCCCCGCTCCTGGCGATATTCATGGACTTGGGCGCATCCACCAGAAGATGGCCGTTGTTGTTGCTCCCGCCGGTATAGACCACCTTGATCCCGTCTCCGATCAGCAGATACTCCCCGGCTTTCAGCGTAAGCTTCAGCATATCCAAACCTCCTTGTTCTGTGCGCTCTTACGCGCCGATTCCTGCGGCCGCTGTATGCGGCACTTAATTCATTGGCATTGGTGCAACAATCTGTAATAAAATGTTGCTTGCAGCACAAAAGATACGGTATTCATCAAATACTCTTTTTGATCGTACCAGGGGAAACATGAAGGAGGGAGCCTATGAGTACAACTCAGCCAATTCGAAATCTGACACAAATTCAGGAACTGAAGGATTATTATTTCCGGGACAAGCCCAATATGCGCAACTATGCCCTGATCTGCCTGGGCATCAATTCCGCGCTCCGCATCAGCGATCTGTTGGAGCTGAAGTGGAAGGATGTCTATGCATTTCCGGAAAAACATTTTCTGACCCATATCACAATCGAGGAACGAAAAACAAGGAAACGCACACAGATTGCCTTGAACCAAAGCGCTTTGTCAGCCTTAACGCAGTATCGTGAAACGCTTAACAATGTTCACCCGGAGGACTATCTGTTTCCTGGGAAAAAACTGCATACGCATCTTTGCCGTTCCCAGGCCTTCCGCATTATCCGCAACGCCGGCCAGCAACTGCATTTTGAGACAGAGATCAGTTGTCACTCCCTGCGGAAAACCTTCGGTTATCACGCATGGAAGTCCGGAACGCCGCCTGTACTATTAATGTCCATTTATAATCATTCTTCGTTCCAGATTACAAAACGTTATCTGGGCATCGACCAGGATGATAAGGACCATATTTTTCTCCGGGTGAATCTTTAATAATATTTTTTGAAAAGGGGGTTAAGTATTTGAAACAACATCCGATAATAATTGTGTAAGACAAAAGATGCAACATTTTATTACAAAGTGTTGCATTTTTATTTTACCATTATTTTAGATTTATATTCTTGTTTTGGCTAAGAAAGCAGCATGTTCTATTTCTTTCACTAAAATAGCCGACGGATTTTCCGCTTGAAAACCAATCGGCTATCAATGACATTGACCTCTTTTTATCAACCATTTTACCGGGAAATGATCTGATACTCGTATAAATCAGTTTTAAAGTAAAAGCATTTTACGATTCTCTCTCGTATGCCACCCTGCAGTTTTTCTTATAACAGGCAATCCCGTACTTATGAATCGTCCGCATCCCCTCTTGCTTGAGAACAGCTACATACCCCTCATCCTCAATCTGCTCCATAGCCTTCCGGCAGGCTGGATCAAAAGCACCGTTTTCTGCATATTTCACTTCAATAATACATCCGATTTTTTCCGTGGGAACCATAATCAGGATGTCTGTATATCCGAGCCCCGATTCCGCATTCGATTTCACAACCCAGCTTTCCTCTGCCCGCATCAGACCCAGAAGCATTCCATGGAAAAAGTTCTCCTTCCTTTCTTTTTTTATAAAGGTATCACGGATGCTGATGGAATCCTCCATAAAGCTATTAAACAATGCTTGTACGGTATCCCTATCACCCTCCCTGACAGCCGTGCAGAATTCCTGCCACCGCTCTGTATTACTTACAACCCTTGCCCGGAACCAGGAACGGATCCGGTCTTCATAGATTTCCCGCACCTCCCTGTTGGGTATCACCAGCTTGTGAACCGTCCCACTGGGTTCCCCGGCATCTGTCAGATACCCGGTGGCAAATAGAACGCTCCACAGATACATCTGTCTCTTTTGCGGTTCTTCAGTGTCAAGATCCGCATAGGTCAAGCCGGCAATCAACGGCTTCTCCACACACTCGCCGGAAATCAATGCCTCAATCTCCGCCCGGGTGGTCTCCGTGGATTGCTCCAGGATATCCTTTACAATATTGTTACTGCTGCTGTTCTCCCAATGGGATTCCATGGGCGCATCGGGCGACGTGCAAAGCTTATCACATTGATTGATCACATCCCAGGGACAATAGACGTCCACATTTCCAAGATGATATCCGTCATACCATTCTTTAAAATCCCCGAATCGGTCTTCCAGGCCATAATAGCAGAGCATTTCCCCAACCTCCTGGTCTGTAAAGCCAAAATAGCCTGCAAAACGGGCGTCAGAAACCGCATGCACCTTAAAATTGTTCAAGCCGGTGAAAATGCTTTCCCGCACAATCTGGAGGCATCCCGTAATCACTGCAAACTCCAGATTTTCATTTGTCTTGAGTAGCTGGCTGAACAGGGAACGGATCAGGTTTACCATCTGCGGATAATATCCGTTTTGATGCGCCTTGTCTAAAGGGACATCATACTCGTCAATCAGTACAATCACCGGCTTTTCATAATGTCTATGCAAAAGCCTTGTCAGCAGCTTCAAGCTGGCCTGCAGATAAGCGGTTTTCTCAAAATCCCCTTCCATCAACTGTACCAGTTTTGTTTTATCATAGGATGTCAGCTTCTCACTATCCAGAAGGCAGTCAAACCGCCCTGCTTCCTCGCTGACCACCATCCCCAATGCATCATAAGCCGTCTGAAAATCCTCCCCGCCAACATCCTTCAGGCTGATGGAGATCACCGGGTACTTTCCCATATGCTGCCGGCACAGCTCCCCTTCCTCCATGATCTTAAGCCCTTCAAAAAGGGCGGCGTCCGCTCCGATCTCAAAAAAGGATTTCAGCATATTGAGGTTCAGGCTTTTCCCAAAACGGCGGGGCCTGGTAAAAAGATTTACGCTCCCTCTGGTGCGCAGCAATTCATTGATAAAACTCGTCTTGTCTACATAATAAAAGCCTTTTGTTCTGATATTTTTGAAAAATTCCTCTCCAATTGGAAGCTTTAATTTCTCTTCCACCATCTTCCCCCCTTTTTAGCCTGTGGTTTTTCGCTTCGCTCACCTTTCCTTCATTATACCGGATTTTTGCCAGATTACAATATCTTAATCCCAAAACAGCAGAAAAAGCCCCGCATACGCGTGGCTTTCTCTGCTAGGTTTAAGGTATTTATCATAATGGGGGATTGCTCCCCCACCTGATACGTTGTGATCGCTAACGGCAATTTTTGTTCTGCCGTTGGCTGCGCTGGCTTAATCTTCCTCTACAAATTCCGCTGCTTCCATACCGGCAATCCTTCCGGTGTTGACCGCGTATCCCATGGAGTTACCCGGGAGCAGGAACATGTAGCTGTCGTTGTACAGGTTGCAGGAATCTGCGCCGGCCGCGTAGAGGCCGGGAATCGGCATAAAGTCCGCATCGCAGGCTTCGCAGTTCTCGTTGATGCGGATCCCGCCTACGGTACCGTAACCGCCGGCACGTACTCTTGTGGCATAGAAGGGGCCCTTATGTACGGCGCGCAGATATTTCTTCTGCTTGAAGAATTCCTCGTCTACGCTGTCACAGTAGTCGTTGTAGTCGTCTACCGTCTCGGCCAGTGCATCGGGATCGACGCCCATCTGCTCTGCCAACTCCTCAATGGTATCGGCGATGTAGAAGGAGCTGTTTCCATTCTCCTGTGCCATCTTCACTGCATCGTAGAAATCAGATACGTCAGTCTCGGTACGAACCAGGCTGACCACATCCACGCCGTGGCGGATATAATCCTTTACGATAGAGGTATCTACAATACTATAGCATACTCTGTCCTTCTGGTTGGATACAACGTTGGACAGATAGGTAGCATTCTGCATATACTCCTCATTCATCACACGCTTACCGAACTGGTTCACCAGAAGGTTGGGCTGCAGCATGATGTTGGGGATACACTGGGGCAAATCGTCGATGCCTTCCATGTTGGCAGCCATCTCGATTCGTACCGGTACGTGGTCTGCGCCGGCCTCCCAGGCCATACGAAGTCCATCTCCAACGATTCCGGGAATCGCAAAATTGAACATATCCTTGCCGAAGGTAAAGCCTGTCTCCTGCTTGATCATCTCCGGATTGCAACCTGCGCCACCGGTACAGATGATGGCGGCCTTACATTCAACCTTGACCTCTTCGCCGTCCTTGTCAACGCCCATCACGCCGCAGACAGCACCGTTCTCATCCTTCAGAATGCCGGTAGCGGGTGTCTCTAAGAGGAAGGTCACGCCAAGCTCAAGAGCCTTCTCATACAGGGCCTTGTTCATGAAGGAAGCGGCACGAGGTCCGATGCCCTTATCGGTCTTCACAATATGCCAGGTTGCCTCGGCCATGGGGAAATAACGAAACGCGCCTTCGAATTCCACGCCCATATCCTCCAGCCACTCGATGGTCTCAGCGGACTGCCCGAAATACCGCTTCACCAGTCTGGCATCTACCATGTAGTGGGTGTAATCCATAAACATGTTGAAGGCCTTCTCTACAGAAATATCGATCATCTGGGCCTTCTGATACCTGGTTCCGATTCCTAAGGGGCCCATTCCCATGTTGGCGGCTCCACCTACGGCGGCGGCCTTCTCAAGAACGATTACCTCGGCCCCGTCCTCAGCGGCCTGCACGGCTGCGGAAAGTCCGGAGGGACCTGCTGCGATGACACAAATCTGTGCTTTGTAGTTCTTCATCCCTATCTTCTCCTTTTCTAAAATAGATTTGAAATTTCGAATTTCCTTAGTTTTAGTTTAGCATAATTTCTTGACGGAAACCATGACATATGTCATACTATAAGTGAGAATTTCTTACATAAAAGAGGAGGAGTCCCATGAAGATTATTGATGATCCTGCCCGCCTGGAACGGCTTTGTAATCAGTACCATCTACCGGAAATTTTCCAACGGTTTGACCGCTACAGGCAGTATGTCCATCTGGTAACCTTTGATAAAAACGAAATCATTTACCAGAAAGAATCCCAGCGCACCTATCTGATCTTTTTCCTCAAGGGCAAGGTACGGGTATGCGCCGACCTGAGCAATGGAAAATCCCTGCTGGTATGCTTTTATACCGATTTCCAGTTGCTGGGGGATCTGGAATTTTTCTCGGTGGATACCTCAGACACCACGGTACAGGCCATGGCTCCCTGTACCTGCATTTCCATGCATGTAGCCAGAATCCGGAATGAGCTTTTATCGGATCCGGTCTTTCTTAGGTACATGGCCAATTCGCTGGCCCATAAGCTGGCTGTGGCTGCCCACAACAGCTCCATCAACCAGCTTTATCCGCTGGAGAATAAGCTGGCCAGCTATATCATCCAGATTCAATTTCACGGGATTTTCGCGGAGAACCTTACGCATCTGGCAGAGCTTCTGGGCACCAGCTACCGCCATCTGCTCCGGACGCTCCGGGAGCTTGTAGACGAAGGAATCTTAGAGCGCACCGATGCCGGCTACCGGATACTGGACCGCTCCCGGCTGGAGGATCTGGCGTCGGATCTTTATCTGTCGCTGTAGCGTGGCCAGGAAAGCAGCATCCGGGCATATTCGGAACAGACCATAGACCTCACCCTGCCCCGCCCTCCATAAGCTTCACCTTTGTCCGCCATTTTCCGGTGCGATACCTAAGCCAGCCAATCAGCAGCGAACCCAGCCAGCCCACCGCGATCTTTACCACCCTGGGATCCTGGTTAAACAGCAGCGCCATCGGCCTGGCAAAAATGATCATAACCGCCACCACCGGCGCATAGACCACAGAAATGATATACCCGATGTGCATGCCTTTTTTTACCCGCTCGAAATCCCTGGCGCCAATGTTCTGGCCGCAGAAAGTCCCCACCGCCGCCAGAGCCTGAGAGCCCGCATAATTGCCCACCACGATGGAATCTACCATGTTGTAGATCTGCTGAAAAATACTTCCTATAAATAGTGGAATGGCAAATATGGTCATCACTTTCAAGGGCTTGCCCTGTGTCATATCCCGGGTCATAAGATTCCTCCAGATGTATTTTCTGAAATATCTGTACTTTTTAATTGTGACGTTTGCGTAGGATTATCGGGTATGACATTTGTTTCACTAAAACCTACTGCTCTGCCAGCCAACTCTGGATCTGGACATTCACGCCATCCAGATACTCCTTAAGCCCTGCGTCATAAAGCTTGTCAATAAATTCCTCGTAATAACCTTCCGGCGCACTTCCGCTCTTGAGCGCCGGGCCATACTCCTGGTTTGCAATTGGTACCAGCTGGGTATACGCATCGGAAATAGTTGGATCAGAGGCATCTATGGAAAAGCCCAGCAGCGGGGAATAGGCGGCCTGATCCATTTCCTCCTTGCCATTTGCTGCTGCCGTGGAATCAACTCCTTCCCGTACAGAGGCAAGAAAGCCATTTCCCACAAGCTTAGTGATATTTCCCATATAGTATCCACAGGTTTCTGCTGTCATTCCCTCCGGAAAACCGATAGTGCCATCCGGCTTTTTTTCATAATGGACGCCCTCCACTCCATAATTGAACAGATCTACGATCCGTGCATCCGTAAAGAGCAAATTCAGGAATTTGGCAGATGCCTCCGGCTCGTCACAGGACACCGGAATTGCCCAGGTAAACTGCTGGAGCGGTCCGGTAGACACGACTCCACTAGCAAGCTTCACATAAGAAGTATCCTCGCAAAGGGCAGTAACAAGATCCTCCTGGCCGGTATAAAATACGCTGGCGACTGTGGGCTTCTCCTGCAGGGGATTATTCGTTGCGGAATCTGTTGCGATATCCTTATCCACCAGTCCTGCATCATACCAGCTCTTAATCCTGGCTGTCTCTGTCTTGAAATCCTCCGTTTCAAAACGGCTGACTGCAGTAAGGCTATCGTCCTCAAAATAAACAGCTGCCAGGACGCCGGATTGCTCGCCCATGCAATCGTAACTCATAGTCGTACTACCTGCTCCAACAGTATATCCCGGGTAAGACAGGCCTACCGAAAAAGCGCTGCCTCCCAACGCATTCATATCAGGAAATGCCTCTTTGATCTTGTGCAGTGCCTCGTCAATATCCTCAATGGTACGGACGCTGTTAATATCAATATCTGCACCTTTTAAAACCTCATTCCGGCAGACCCAGTACATATTCTGCACCTTGTTGCAATAGCTGGGAATTGCATAAATCTCCCCGTTTTTCGTGGTCGCCCCCAGGAAATCCTCCGGCACAGTCTGCAAAAGCTCCGGCGCATATTCCTCCAGCAGCTCGTTCATCGGCTGCAGCATCCCATTGGCCTGCATGACGCTATAGTGGCCGGACAGTGCCGCCGCTGTCAATACCACATCAAAATCCTCTCCATTGGCAACGCCATTGACCATTGCTCCATTGGGAATATAAGAACTGGAATCCATAATATTCAGATGAACTGTGGTGTTGATTTCCGCCTCCGTAATCTCATTGATGGCCTCCTCCACCAAGGCAAGGTTTTCCTCATCCGGTACGGTTCCCAACGACCACCAGGATACCGTAATCTCCGCCAGGTCTTCTTCCTCCGTATCCCCTTGGCTTTCCTGGGCATCGTCCCCTGCATCACTCTCATCCTGCACCTTTTCCGGACTGCTGTCCTTGTCCGTAACGCCCTCTTCCGCCGTTCCACAGCCTGCTATCATTGGCAGCGACACCATTGTCATTAGCATCCAGGCAACTACCTTCTTTTTCATACTACATCGCTCCTTTGTTATTTGATATCTCTACAATATCCTCTGAAACCATAAAATGCAATTAAGAAAAAAGGGATAAAAAATAGACAAAACGATCAATATTGTCATTTTATGATGCCACAGCAAAAGGAAACTGTTATAATAAAGTAAAGGTGAACCGAAGGCGAACCTTTACGCTACCCATACGCAGCAAAGCGGAGTTCGGGGTTCCGAAAGGGCGAGCAAAATTTTCTGATAAGGGGTTATTTACATGAATATGCATTTTTCCATTCAGACTTTTTCCAAAGAAACCACTACATTTGTCAGTGATATCTATCAATATTGGCTGGTGCTGGAGGGCAGCTTCCGCATCGGATATGATGGGCAGATCATTCCTTTTATTTCGCACGATATGGCAGTTGTTCCCAATCATATGGAGCTTCATCTGACGATCAGCCAGACAGTAGTCATTGGCTGTATTGAGATCACCGATTTTGTCACGACCAATACCCAACTCCAAAAGCTGTGCAACCCTGACACGGAATTAATCAGAAAAATTTTCTTTTTTGGCTATGACATCCAGGGAATACACCGTCCTCATATGGCCCAGATTATGACAAATATCCACTCACTGATGCTGGAGGTGCTGCTTTCCCGAAGCTCCACAAAGACCGTCAATCCTTATGTGCTCCAGGTGCTTGAGGATATCAATGACAACTTTCTTGACAGCAGCTATAATCTGTCCGAGGCTGTTTCGAATACTGGCTACAGCCCCAGCCACTTCCGCAAGCTTTTCCGCAGCGAGGTCAACCTGTCTCCTCTGGAATTTTTAAACAACCGCCGGCTGGATCACGCCAAGAAACTTATGCGCCAGAATCCCCGGCTTTCCATCAAGGACATCGCCTTGCAGAGCGGATATAACGATGCTTACTATTTTTCACGCATTTTTAAAAAAATTGAAGGTAAAACGCCTGGAGAATATATTAAAAGTATCCATCCACAGGCATAAATACAAGCGTTTTATCCAACATTTTTAATCGTTTTTTCATTGTAACATTTTTTTCATATAACGTATAATGTACATAATTTCACTCCGTTTGGAGTATATTTGAAAATTTTATAGAAAGAAAGGCAACATTATGCGGAAAAAAAATACGCCCATCATCACAACACAAACAGGCGCTGTCCGTGGTATCCGGGAGAATGGTTTCCTCTCCTTCAAAGGAATACCTTTTGCCAGAGCAAAACGCTTCCATCCACCTGTAATCTGTTCCTGGAATGACATCCTGGACTGTACACACTTTGGGAAAAAAGCCATGCAACCTATTGACGAGAAAGCTCCCTGGTTAAAGAAACAATCCCCGGAAGAATTCAGTGAAGACTGCCTGAACCTCAATATTTATGTGCCAGAAAATGCCAGCTCCGACCAAAAACTTCCGGTTCTTCTGGAAATCCATGGCGGCGGTTTCCAAAACTGTAGTAACCAGGAACGTACACCCCGGCAGGTTGTCAGGGAAGAAGATATTATTTACGTAGCGGTCAATTACCGCCTTGGCATCCTGGGCTATCTGTACTTGGGAGAAATATTGGGAAAGGAGTACCAGGCCAGCGGAAATAACGGTCTTCTGGATCAGCTGGCAGCTATTCGCTGGACTTTTGAAAATATTGAAGCTTTTGGCGGCGATCCTCAACAAATTACCGTTTTAGGCAGTTCCGCCGGTGCAAAATCCATCAGTGCACTGATGATGCTGCCGGAATTAAATCACTATACGCAGCGGGTGATCCTGTCCAGCGGCGCCACACAATGTATCCGTTCTCTTGATACCTCCCGCCAGACAACTGCCGGTTACCTAAACGCGGCCAAGCAATTTATGGCGAAACAGCACCGGCCATTTGCTGTGAAAGATTTATTACATATCCCGGCCGAAGACTTAATTCAGATTCAGAAAATTTTCTGTGACAATCCCGGCAATACCTGTATGTTCGGCCCGGTAGCGGACGGTATTGTAATTCCGGAAGACTGGCAGCCTATTGCTGAAAATGGTACCTTCTATACGGGAAATGCCATGATCGGCTGCAGCCGAAACGAGTTTGCATTTTTTAAGCTTTTCCAGAAAAATTTTCTGCAAGATGCTCCCGCTATTTCGGATGCACTCTTTGGTCAGAACACTGTGCTTGCCCGTAACATGGCAGATAAATTAATTCTGGAATATGAACAAAGCCACGGCAGCGCTCCTTCCGCAGATACGCAGGCGGATATCTGGGTCCGTGTCATTACGGATTATATGTACCGGCTCTATAGCTACCGGCTGGCTCACCGTCTTGCCCAAAAAGGAAATCTGGTATGGCAGTACCATGTGGAGCTGCTGCCCGCCCTGCATTGTGCCGACCAAAGCCTTGCTTTCGGCGGGAATATGCCTGCCATGGAACGAAGCCCCCAGGACGAAGCCCAGGCAAGGGAAGTGGGAGACTGCATCTTCCAGTCCTTTGTACAATTTATCAGGCATGGCCGTATGGCCGTCAGGGACGGCGGAAGCAATGCGCATCTGCCAGATTTTCTACGGAATTGGCTGCCCCTGACATCAGAAGCCCCCAGGGCTATGTACTGGGACACTTCCAGCGCTGTCAGGGACATCCCGGAAGGGGATGTATTAGATGGTTTTCCAGAGGAAGTATATATTTTATAAACTAACAGAATGCAGCAAATCTTATTTGAGCTCCATCGCCGGCCTGCTGTCATTGAAAATATCTGCAAAATGATAGACTGTGGCAACCCGGTCTCCGGTGGAGCTATGTACGGTTACCTGCCATTAACCCCTTGCATAATCTGAATAACAAAGCTCAATTTATCTTCTGGTACCTTTTCCAACATTTGAATTACTTCCCGTCTGATCGCTGTCATAAAAATACCTCCTGCCGCTGTTTTCTCCATCATACCACATCCACACTCCTCCGACAACAGAAAAAAGGACGTATCATTTAAGATACGTCCTTCCCTATTTTACATTCCTACATCGACGCAATCGTCTCCTCAAAATTCTTATACTTCTCCAGCTTCTCCTTCAGCGCATCAAATCCGCCGGCCGCCATGATCTTGGGCACTGCCTGGGCGCCAAAGCCCTGAATCTCCGTGGTATGCTCCCGAAGCCCCTTGAAGGTGCCTCTTGCCCTTGCCTTCTGTTCTTCGGGGAAATCCACAACCAGTTTCTCGCCTTCAAGGGAAAGCTTCCCCTCGATCCCGCAGATGGGGCACTCCACCTTGGTGGTACCGTCCACCATCAGCAGATTCTGGTGGCATACCGGACAGGTCCCTTCGGGCCCGTACCAGGTGATCTCCTCATCCGGCAGGGTGTAAGACTCTGCCGCATGCTTTCCAAGACCCTTTGCATGGGCCATCAGCGCTTCATCCAGCACAGGGTTGCCCTTGGGGCCCATGGCGGAAGCGTCCATGTTTCCGGTCTGGATCATCATGGGCGGGAAGCCGAACAGCGGCATGCTGGCACAGCCCATGGATACCCAGTTTTTGGTAGTTGCCCCGCCAACGCTGATGTAAGCCACCGTACGCCTCTTTAACCGCTCCATGGGGAAGTCGTCGGCGTTGCCGGGCATCTCGCCGCTGCGGCGCTTATCCAGCACCCAGTTGATGGCAGATACGTCATGGCGGCAGGAGAACCGGTCCACGAAATCCTTAAACTGGCCCACCGGCTGTAAGACATACACCGGAGCCGCCACAATCAGTACATCGGCAGCGCGCACCTCATCCTCCAGCGCCTGGAAATCGTCCCTGATCACGCACTGGTTATCCTTGCCCTTCTCCAACGCCGTGGAGCAGGCGCCGCAGCCGATGCAGCGGCCGATTTTTAATTTTACGGTATTGATAAATTTCACTTCTGCGTCCGGAAAAGCTTCCTTCGCCCCGAACAAGGCTTCCTTTGTGAGGATGTCGCAGTTGCCCATTACTTTTCCAAAAGATAATCCTAATATTTTCATATTGTCACCTATTCCTTATGTTGTGCTCTGTTATTCCTTCACGCCGCCAATGGCAATCCCCTTCACGAAATACTTCTGGAAGAAGGGATATAAAATCATGATGGGCACCACGCCGATCACCGCCATGGCCATCCGGATGCTAACGCCCGGGAACTGGCCTCCCGCGGCCGCACCGTTCATAGACTGCATAGCCTGCACATTGCTTAAGATACTGTTTAAGTATACCTGTAAGCTGTACCACTTTTCTTCCGTTATGTAGTAAATGCCGTTGGTCCAGTCGTTCCAGTACCCTAAGCCCGTCATCAGGCCCACCGTCGCTAAGATCGGCAAGGAGAGCGGCAGTACGATCTTCCGGTAGATGAAAAACTCACTGGCCCCGTCAATCTTGGCCGCCTCTATAAGCGCCGGGTGGATATTGGACGAGAAGTTATTCTTGTACAGGATGATGAAAAATCCGTTGGCGATCAGGTTGGGGAAAATCAACGCCCAGATCGTATTTTTAATGTTGAAAATCTGCGTCCACATCATGTAGGAGGGCACCACGCCTCCATTAAACAGCATGGTAAAGAACACAAACACCGTCCAGAATTTTGCCCGTTTATAGTCGCGCCTCGACATGGTATAGGCAAACATAGGCCCGATCAGCAGGCTGATCACCGTACCAAAAATGGTGATAAAGAAGGTGATGCCATAGCTTCTGAAAATCTGGGCCGCCTTGCCCTGGAACATATATTCATAAGCATAGGAGCTGAACACGGACGGCCAGAAGCCGTATCCGTTGACACGTAACGCCGCGTTATCCGTAAAGGAGGATGCCAGAAGCATGATGAACGGCAGTACGGCGCTCAGCGCCAGGATGATTAGTACAACATAACAGACCACCTGGAAGATTTTGTCTCCACGGCCTCTTAAACTGGAATCCTTTTCCATTCCCACACCTCCTTAGAACATTGCGTTTTCTTTGTCCACCTTGCGGACAATGCCATTTGCTACAAGTACTACGATAAAACCGACGATGGACTGGTATACGCTGGCCGCAGACGCCTTGCCGATCTGGTTTAAGGTCATCAGCGCACGGTATACGTAGGTATCGATGGTCTGAGTCACACTGTACAGTACGCCGGAGCTCATGGGCACCTGCAGGAACAGACCGAAATCCGAGTAGAAAATACGTCCTACCTGCATAATCAGAAGGGTAATCACCGTGGGCTTCAGCATAGGCAGCGTCACCCGGAAAATCTGCTGCATTTTCGTGGCGCCGTCCACCTTGGCCGCCTCGTAAAGGCTCTTGTCGATGCCTGCGATGGAGCTTAAGAAAATGATGGCGTTGTAGCCCATCAGCTTCCAGGTATTTACCCCAATCAGAAGGGCCGGCCAGTACTGCTTGCTGGCGTAGAAGTCGATCTCGTTGCCCGGGCCAAGGATGGCCTTGTTGATAAATCCGGCCTCGTTGCTTAAGAAGCCGTATACGATATAGGCCACGATAATCATGGACACAAGCTGGGGCAGCAGGATCGTGGTCTGAAAGATCTTCTGCCAGGTCCGGTTGACAATCTCATAGAGCATGATACCGATGATAATTCCTACGATCATGCCGATCACAATAAAGGCCAGATTATAGAGGATGGTGTTACGGGTCATGATCCAGGCGTCCTCTGTGGAAAACAAATAACTGAAGTTTGAAAACCCGACCCAGTCGCTCTTTGCGATCCCCACGCTGTAGTCCACCTTCTTGAAGGCGATGAAAATACCGAACATGGGGAAATAGTTGTTAATCAGGAAATACAAAGCGCCCGGCAGCGCCATAAAGTCCAGCGGCACAATGGCCTTGTTTTTATATAAAATATGAAAGGCACGGATCAGCATCAGCAGCGAAAAGACCACCATCAGAATGCTTCCGTAGGCTAAGGCCACCTGCTTGCCCTTGCCTGCCTCCAGGGTGCTGACAACTCCCTTGGAAAACACGATGGACAATACAAATTCCGCAACGCTTAAGACCAGAAGCGTAGTGCCTGCATATTTTGCTTTCACTTTCACGAACAGGACTCCGGTGAGAATCACCAGCGCCGCAATGACCACCATCAGAACGGCCCAGGTATTGGTGGGGATCTCCACCTTCCCCTTCATAATGGTAACGCCTGTCAGAAACCGCGAGCCCTTGATGGAATACAGCTTCTTCCGGTACACATAGGTTGCCACTGGAAACAGGAAGGCTACCAGTTGAAGGATGCCCAGCAGGATCACGTCAAACATAATCCGGCTGCTGCTGGGAAAAATCTTGTCTAATACCGATTTCTTCTCATTCATCTCATTCTCCTTTCCTTATGCTATGCGCTATATTTTGCGCATCGAGGGATACCCGCAGGGTGCTCTCAGCCTAAGGATGGGAAGCCGCCGCCTAAGCGGCGGCTTCGCTTTTCAGTTACATATAGGAATCTCTATGGCTTCTTGCAGATAAACCACAGACTTACTGCTGCTCTGCCAGCCATGCCTGGATCTGTGCGTTCACCTGCTCCAGGTAGCTGTCAAGGCCTGCATCCTTCATCTTCTTAATAAACTCCTCATAGTAGCCGTCGGGAGCGGAACCGCAGAACAGGGCCGGGCCGTACTCCTGGTTGGCGATGGGACAGAGGGCTGTGTAGGTGTCGCCCAGCGCGGCTGTATCAAGGGAGAAACCGATCAACGGGGAATACTTGGCACTATCCATCTCCTTCTTTCCAATTTCCCGGCTGTTGGGGTCAGCGCCTTCCCAGGGCAGGGACAGGAAACCATTTCCGATGAGGGCGGTCAGGTTGCCCATGTAATAGCCGGCGTTCTCCTGCGTAACGCCCTCGGGGAAGCCGATGGTTCCATCATCCTTCTTTACATAATGGGTACCCTCAATCCCGTAATTCAACAGGTTAATAATATCTTCATTGGTATAAATCAGGTTCATAAACTTCACGGCTGCTTCCGGCTCGTCGCAGGATACAGGAAGCGCCCAGGTAAACTGCTGCATCGCGCCGGTTCCCACAATCCCCTCTGCAATCTTCACATAAGAAGCATCCGCCTGCGCGCAGCGGGTAGCGGCAATATCCTCCTGGCCCACATAGATATCACAGGCAACATTATCCTTATCGGTAATGGCTGCGCCGGTAGCGCTGTCGGTAGCTACGTCTTTGTCTACAAGTCCGTCATCATACCACTTCTTCAGATACTCGATATCCTTCTTGAAATCCTCACTCTCATAGCGGCTCACCGCCGTATGGGTATCATCGTCATGGTAAACGGCTGCCGCCACAGCGGTGCTTTCTCCCATCGCATCCCAGGTTGCCACCGCATCACCAGATCCAAAGGAAAAGCCCGGATAGGTCATGTTGATGGTAAAGGACGCTCCGCTTAAGGGAATCAGATCCGGAGAAGTCTCCTTGATGGCATACAGTAATTTGTCCAGATCCTCAATGGTCTTAATGGAGTTGATATCAACGTTTGCTGCATCCAGAGCGGAATTACGGACATTCAGGAACATGCTCTGTACCTTATTGCTGTAGCTGGGTACCGCATATACCTCGCCGTCCTTGGTGGTGGCATCCAGATATCCTTCCGGAATCGTTGCCATAAGCTCCGGTGCATATTCATCCAGCAGATCGGTAATGGGCATCAGCATACCGTTGGACATCATAACATTGAAGTGTCCGGACAGGGCCGCCGCGGTCAGTACCAGGTCAAAATCCTCTCCGTTGGCAACGCCGTTGGCCATAGCTCCGTTGGGTATGTAGCTTCCTACGTCCATGATGTTCAGATGAACGGTGGTGTTGATCTCCGCCTCGGTGATCTCGTTGATGGCGTCCTCCACCATCGCTTTGTTGGCATCATCGGGAACGCCTGCCAGGGACCAGAAGGATACGGTGATCTCTGCCAGATCCTCATCTTCATCTGCCTCAACATCTGCGTCAGCGTCCTCCCCGTCCTCCGCATCGACATCCTCTCCGTCCTCATCGCCGGCCGGCGCGGGATCGGACGCGCCCTCCTCGGCTGCAGTTCCGCCACATCCTGCCAACAGGGCTGCTGTCATAGAAGCTGTTAATAATGCTGCGATCAATTTCTTTTTCATGATCTTCCTCCTTCAATTGTTTTCCTGTTTTCAAGGTAGCTTTATCATACCCCATCCGGCCCCCGGATGCCCCACGATTTTTATGGCTTCCAGAATTTTTTTCTAGCTATCTTTCATTTTTCTGACTTTGACAATTTTTTAACAGGGAAAATATGAAAAATCGATAGTCAATTATTTATATTTTTAAGCTCTGCTCTTGCTTTTCTTTTTTTATTTTTGTATACTTTAGTTATTCCTCTGATAGTGTTTTTGGGGTTTACGTCATTTTGACGAAGGGAGACGAGACAGCCATGGCTGCTGCACATGAAAAATCGCCATTTTTGAAAATGGCCTACATTACCATAAAGGAAAACTCTTCCCGCTGTTTCCTGGATTATGATTTCTTTCTTATATTAGAGGGGACGGTACGTGTCCTGAAGGACGGGGAAACCTATTTTCTGGGCAAGGACGATGTTTTTCTGTTTGAACCGGGCTTCACCTATCAGGTTTCCAGCGCCGGCAATAACGTGATTCTGACGCTGGTGATGGATTCCGGTTTTTTCCAGAAGGGGCGTTCTCTGCAGACCGGGCGCTTCATCTGTAATTCCTCTGTGGATGCCAGCCGCAATTACCAGCCTCTGCGCCAGATGCTGACCCAGGCGGCGCATATTTATTTCGGCGGCGAGGATATCCAGAGCCTGAACCTGATCTCCCAGGCCTACCGCCTGCTGTATTACCTGAACGCCTATCATTATGAAGCCTGTATCACGGACAGGCTGGAGCTGGAAAATCCCAAATACCAGGAGCGTATGGCTTCTATTATCAGTTATATCCATGAAAATTACGCTTCCTCCATCTCCCTGCAGGAAGCCGCCGACGCCCTGCATTTGAGCGCGCCATACCTTTCTTCTTTTTTCAAGCAAAATATGCATGAAAATTTTAATGCCTACGTGAACCGGGTGCGCTTAGAGCATGCGATGGAGGATCTGATCTATACGGACAAATCCATTACCGCCATCACCTTTGACAACGGCTTTGCCAGCATGAACGCCATCAACCGGGTATTTAAGGAGGTTTACAATATGACGCCCAACCGTTACCGGCAGGAAAAGCTGGCGGAGCGGACGTTTTCTCCCGAAGTGCAGATGGAACGCGTGGAAGAGCTTGCCCCGGAGCCGTACCAGCAGCTTCACAAGGCCTACGGCGCTCCAGAGCATGCAGAGCTTTATAATGTACAATTCCCCTCCCAGGAAGTGATCCGGGTGGAGGATATGCACTGCGTAACCCCGGTAATTCCAATCTGGAAGCTTATGATCAACGTAGGACCCTTGAAGGATCTTTTGAAACGCGACATGGATAAACAACTGAATCAGGTACAGAATATCATGAATTTTACCTATGGCCGTATCGAAAAGGTGATGGATTATTCTTTATTTGGCGAGACGATTGGCCAGTTTGTCTTTATGGATTTTGACCGGGCCATTAATATGCTGCAGACCCATAGCCTGATCCCTTATCTGGATCTGGCGATTCCTTATGAGCTTCTGGAGATCAGCGAAAAAGGGAATGTTATCATTGACCATGAGAAATATCTTTCCCTGCTGGAGTCGATGCTCAGCCGCTGCGCCAATATGTACGGCCCGGATGAGGTGGACACCTGGTATTTTGAAATCAACCCCCACCGGTTCATAGAGGAACGATATCTGGAGCCGGCCGGAAGCTTTGTTCCGCGCTTTGTGGAAAGCTGGAAGCTGATACGCAGTATCCTTCCCAACGCCAAGGTGGGCGGCCTGCTGCAGGAGGGCTCTCTGCCGGACAGCCATACACAGGAGCTTTTGACCATGCTCCGCCATACGGAGGTTACGCCGGACTTTTTATCCATCGGCCTCTTTCCCTATGAGCAGCTTCCCGTCTCCCAGGATCCGGAACAAAACCGTGCACAGTCTGTCAAGAGCATGTTTTACACCCGCGACCGCTCCTTTGCCCTCCACCGGGTACAGGCCTTCCGCAAGTCCCTGGCGTCTTTTCTGCCCCATCTGCCGCCCATCCATGTGTCCTGGCTGGCCGCGGATGTGCTCTATGGACATTACCTGAACGACACATGCTTCCAGAGTGCTTTTTTCTTCCACAATACGGTGGACCTCATCGGTGAGGTGGATATGCTGGGATACTGCCAGATGTCCGATATTCCCGCCATGGATGAAAAAAACGGTGCTTTTCTGGACGGCCGCAACGGTATTTTTAACAAATACGGCATTAAAAAGCCCGGCGCCCTTCTGCTGAGCGTGTTCAGTAAGTGCCGGAACAATCTGGTGCAAAAGGGAACGGATTTCGTGATCCTAAAAGGCTCGGTGGACCGGTATATGGTGGGCATGTGCAATTACACTTATGTCAGTGGATATGACGGCTATTCCCTCCACAGCAGCATTCCGCCGGAGGATGCCTACAATGTATATGAGAGTCCCCAGACGAAAAATATCGAAATCAAGCTGGAAAAAATGACGGAAGGAACCTACGATGTGATCCTGTACCAGATCAACCGCAAGCATGGCAGTGTCTTTGACGAGTGGGCCAGAAATGGCTATCCGGACCGTTTTTCCATCGACGACCTGGATTATCTGCGCAACACAATCCAACCCTTACGAACGCTGTATCAGAAAAATACGGTAAACGGCGTCATGGAGTTCCGGTTTCAACTGGAACCCCATGAGGTCGTCTTCCTGGTGCTGCTGCGGCAGTGGTAATCTTGCGCCAGGACCTGTAATTGTGGCAGTGGTAATCTTACGCCCAGGGCCTGTAATTGTGGCATTCATCGTCCACCCAGGCTCTGCGGCGGCGGATCCTCTCATCCTCCAGATCTCCCATTACGACAGCAAACAGCGCATAGTTGCCGCCCTGCCCGTAGGTGTCGATGCAGCGGCGCACCTCGGCGCGCACCGCTTCCTCGGTACAGTCATCGTAGTTGTGGGGACCGAAAGAATCCCAGCCGCCGTGGATCAGAAGCTGATCCCCGTACTGCTCCTTCACCTTAGCCACATCATTCATGCTCTGGGCCATCTGCCAGATGGTGGCCCCGGTCTCGATGATATCCGGCACGATATCTTCTGCTTTCCCGCAGACATGATGTTCTACGATCATCCCCTCAGATACGGCCTTCTGGCCCAGCATGATCTCAAAGGGCTTGATCAGCTCATCATACATGGTTCTTGATATAAACAGTCCATCCGAAGAACAGATATCGTCCCCGTTTACATAGATATCCGGCTTATAGTATCTGGCAAATTTCTCAATGGTCTTCATCTTGAACTCTGTGTGGGCCTTAAAAAATGCATAGACCTCATCGGGCTCCTCCACCATGGCGATCATGGCCTCGCAGATTCCCATCAGGGACTGGAGCCGGTTAAAATTCCCCTCCATGCCAAAGCAGGCCACCACCTTGTTCTCCCGGTCCACATGGGCCAGATCCCGCACCGCGGCCGCCTCCCAGTCCATGGCATCCAGATCCGGGAAATGCACCACGTCCCGCCAGTCGGCAATATCCTCCAATATATGCTCATGGGGATCCGGAATGGCCTGGTAGCCGGTGTCTGCCGTCACCAGCCAGTTGACGCTGAACATATCACGGCCGCCCTTTCCCGGCTCACCCTGGTTATTTAAGAGGGACGAGCCCATAGGGGAGTAGGCGGAGAAGAAGTTGGGCGTCCACTCCGGCTGCTTGTGGTTGTAGGAAAGGAAAAAGTTTTCACGTTCTGTCATGATAGAATACCTCCTGGATTTGATTGGTTTACTTGTGCTGCATTCCCGCGCATATGGGCATACTCGGAAATTTTTCTTTTATTATGACAGAGGGAAAACAACAAAAGTGTGCCTTGTGGCACACTTTTGTTGTTTTTATGATCTTTTTTCTCCCCACTACGGCTTTGCCAATTCCCTTCCTTCATGATCGTGCTTTTGGAATATTTTTCATAGATTTAAACCCTGTCAAAACAACGCTTGAAATGTTACACTAATAGTAAGATGATGTTGGGGACAAATTGGGCTTTTTAGAACTGATATTAGCAAATTGCACAAAATGTATTCTGATTTGTGACTATGGAGAATCTTAGAACCTCTTAATGTCCAAATCATGACCAGCAATTCGGCGCCAGGGCGCTAATCGTCCGGGGGACGATTTTTAGCGCGGACCGAAACGGAGTGTAGACCGGCGACGAAAGCCCGATCTGCGACAGGACGTCGCATAGAGGGCGGTTGCGTCCCTGAATGTCAAATTCCAGCAGGACATTTAGAGGTTCTTAGGTTCGGAATCGGAACAAAAGAGGAACACATTTTGTGCAATTTGCCAGTCCCAATTTTGAAACGCCCCATTTGTTGGGCAGCTCATAGTAAATGACAACGGAAGGAGTACATTATGTACCGCGTATTGATTGTAGATGACGAGATGTACGAACGCGAAGGGATCCGGCGCCAGCTATCCTCCGGCCAATATGGAATCAGCCGGTTGGATGTGGCTGAAAACGGCCTGGCCGCCCTTAAAAAGTTCGAAGCAGACCCATACGATATCGTAATTTCCGATGTGAAAATGCCGGTTATGGACGGATTGACCATGGCGTTACGAATGCAGGATCTTGCGCCGGATGTGAAAATCCTTTTTTTCAGCGGCTATGAAGATTTTCATTTTGTAAAACAGGCGATCCAGATACACGCTTATGATTATTTGCTGAAGCCGGTGGGGGACAATCTGGTATCAAAGGTAAAAGAGCTCATAAAACTGCTTGATGAAAAATACGAGCTAAGGCGGAGGCAGCAGACCATATCCGAAGCAAATCTTCAGCAGCAGGCTTTATTGGGAATGGAATTGATGGATTATTTTTTTAAAGGACAGTGGGATTCTATCCGGCGCGTTCTGGAAAATCTGAAATATCTGGAAGCGCCGTACCTGGTGTGGGGCTATGGTTATCAGGAAAAGCAGGCCGGCAATGACCCGGTAAACCTGCAGCAGGAATTACGCAGCTTTCTGTCCGGTCTCTCCGACAGCACGCTAATTGGCATATCAGAAAATAACTTACTCCTGGTCCTTCCTGATAAAACTGCCCTGATCAGAAAGAGGCTGGAAGAATTTTTTGAAGACAATGCGCATGAGATCCCTCTCTGCAAAAACGGCAAATGGCAGTTCGAATTTATTAGTTGTCCCATAACAGAGGATCTTTGGGATCAGATACGTCAATGGAAAGAAACGGTCGTCACCCCGCTTTTGAAAGACAACGGCAACTTCCGGCATAACTCCATGGTAGTAAATCAGGTGATTTCCATTGTACAGACCCGTTATATGGAAGATCTGACCATAAAACGGATTGCGGAAGAAGTACTCTACTCCCCCAATTACCTCAGTATGATTTTCAAACGTGAATGTGGGCAGGGATTTTACGATTACCTGGTAAGTGTCCGGATGCAGAAAGCAAAACAAATGCTAATGGAAGGAAATGTAAAAATTTATCAGGTAGCAAATGCAGTCGGATACGAAGATACAGTCGCTTTTATCAAACGGTTCCGGCGGGAATTCGGATGCACGCCCGCCCAGTTTCGCAATGGATATCCGATCCAGGAGGAGAAATGAAAAGGCATTGGGCAAAATCATGGTTCCCCGATATGAAAATAAAGAAAAAGCTGATGCTGATATCCGTGGCAGTATTACTTCCGGTACTGTTCTTTTTACTGGTTGTCTATCATTATTGGTCAAGCTTTATCCGCCAGGAAGCCATCAACAACTTTAATATTACCAACCGGGAGCTTGTCCGGAATATTGAAAATAATATTGGACAGCGCCAGATTATCGTGAGAACACTGTGCGAAAGCTCACTGATGCAGGAAATGGTGGGCAGCAGGGAGCCGGAAACGACAAAAAGGCTGTATGAGGCCAGTGTGAAACCGGTATTAGATACGTTGACAGAGACCGCCCAGCACGGACAGATGATCTGGATTATCCGCTACGACAATGAAGGGTATGAGGAAATCCACAGTGACTATGAAGGAATTCTCAGCGGAATCAAATGCAACTCACTGGATATTGAAAATGGTCTGAAGGATTATGCGGTACTTCAGCTTTCCAGGGTCAGTAAGCAATACTGGTTCCGCAAGCTGAAAGGCAACCTGGAAGAATACAAGGTCCAGCAGACCAATATGGATTACATAAATCACTGTTTTTCTGTGGTGGCTGAAATCCGGGATGACAAAAATCCGGTGGGAATGCTGCGGCTTATCAGCCCACTGGCAGATTTGATCGGGGAAGAACCTGAGCGCTTTCCCACAGAAGGAAGTATTTCTTTTGTGCTGGATGAGGAATTTTATCTTCTGTCCTCCCAGCAATGGAAGAAGCAGTTCATGGCAGACCACCGACCTCTGTTCCAGGAGGCCATCACTCAAATGGAGCAGGGAAACCGTTATCAGGAAATTAACAGCCAATGGATTATTTCTGCGGATGCTCTGGGTAATACAGGATTTTATCTGGTGGTCCTGGATTCGTCTGAATCGGTTTCAGAGAAAAGTGTACAGCTCCGGTACATATTGCTGGCCTCCGCTCTGATCATATTCACCCTTGTGAGCGTATTTATCCTGGGAACCTCACGCTACCTGAGCAGCCGCCTGCTTCATCTGTTACGGGCCATGCAGCGTTTTCAGCATGGAGAACCCCACACCAGCGTGACGGTGCGAAGCAAGGATGAAATTGGTATGCTTTACGCGGGCTACAATCAGATGATAGAACAGATCAGCAAATTAATGCAGCGGAATATCGAAATCGCCATTGAAAAAGAGAAGGCGGAACTGCAAATGCTCCAGATGCAGATTAATCCACATTTTTTGTATAATTCCCTGTCCACTGTTTTCCGGCTGGCGGAGCTTGGCGAGGATGGAGTCATTCAGAAAATGGTGCTTGCTTTGACAAGCTTTTATCGTCTGTCACTGAATAAGGGAGAGCATATCTATACGGTTCAGGATGAGATGCAGCAGATCGAAGCATACGTCCAGATTTTTACCATACGCAAGGGGGATACCTTTACCTGTAAAATAGATTTTGATCCTGCTTCCAGCGGCTATGCCATGCCAAAGCTGATTCTGCAGCCCTTTATAGAAAATATTTTCCAGCACGCCTTTGATGAGATGCATATGTTCGTCAACATCACAATTTCCCAGTACTGCCGGGAAAATATGCTGGTTTTTTATATCGAAGATGACGGCTGCGGCATGGATTGCGGGCTTCTGGAGGAATTGCGGCATGGAACCTGTCACCGGAACCAAAATGGGTTCGGCGTGCACAATGTAGAATCCAGACTGCGCCTCTTATACGACACGGAGTACACCCTTTCGATTGACAGCCAGGAAGGGAATGGAACAAGGATTACGATCTGTCTGCCGCAAAGGGAACGGGGACAGCTATAAGAACCATTCGTTGTTTTGGACTGTATTTAATAGCATCATCACATTGAATATGTGCACTATGACAGGTAAAATACAGGTAGTTCAAAATTCTGCAGATATTTTGACAGAAGGGATCCAATTTCCCAGATTAAAAGGAGGCAATTTATGAAAATGAAAAAATTAGCTTGCATGTTGCTGGCCTTGACGATGGCAGTGGGACTGTTCACCGGCTGCGGCAGCGAAAAAGATTCTGGCGATACCGGAAAGCAGGACTCGCAAAACGATTCCTCACAGGATGCGCCAAAGGACAATACCGGGGATACAAATACCCCGGAGGAAAGCCAGAACAGCGGAGACGACACTTACCCCAACGGCCTCTCCAAGACAGAACCGGTTGTCCTGAAGCTGGGGATCGCAGACCAGGGCAACGGTACGGCCCAGTTTGACGCCGCCCTGAAGCTTTTTCAGTCGATGTATCCCAATGTAGAAATAGAAACTACGATTTCGGCCGATATCGAGACGATCGTGGATACTAAAATTAATGCAGGTGATGATGACGATATGTTTGACCTGTTCTGGTCCTACAGCAGAAACCCGGAGCTCATCGCTGCCGGCGCCCTGGAGCCATGTGAGGACATATGGGATTATGAATTTAATGATACCCCGGGCACTAAAATCAGGGATCTTGCTCCCGCCGGATTAGTAGACGCTACTTATTACCCAGGCTGGCCGGACGGAAAAGAGCACGTTGCCATATTCCCTGCAATGGGCACGAACTATTATGGCTTTTTCTATAACAAGGCATTGTTTGAGGAAAAAGGATGGAATCAGGATCCCCAGACATGGCAGGAATTTTTAGATTTATGTGCGGCCATTAAGAAGGATGATGTGGTTCCGTTAATCTCAACCGGCGTGTATAGCTATTATCTTACATACTCCCTGGTCCTCCCCAAGAGCTTTGAGCTTGCCCACGAAGCGGGAGATATCGATGCATTTACGGAATCTTTCCAGAACTATGGCAATGATTTTTATAACAATACATATCTGACGGAGACCTGGAACAAAATCGGGGAATTGGGAAAACTGGGCTACTGGCACACCGGATTGGCCGGCATGAACCACACCCAGGCCCAGATGCAGGTTCTGCAGGGAAAAGCAGCCATGGTGGCATCCGGAACCTGGATCGGCAATGAGATGGCTGATTCTATACCGGAAGGATTTGAATGGGGATATATGATGATTCCTTTCCGCGAAACAAAAGACACGCCGATATATATCGGACCTGCCTTTGCCAATGCAGGCTTGGTAATCTGGGCAAATAAGCCGGAAACAAATAAAGCCTGGTGCAAAGAGTTTCTCCGCTTAATGTGCGACATGTCCGTACAAGAGGGCGCTGCTGAAGGCGGCGGTATCCCGTACATTCGTACAGACTTTGCGGATAATGCGGAAGGTATGGGGCTGCTGCATGAATCCGCCCGGGTTTCCCTCCGGTATATTGCGGATCATGAATGCATCTCTCTGGCAGAAAAGTATAAGAGCATCCCCTCAGGCGCTTCCCTGGCACAGGCCCAGCAGAATTATTCCGAAAATTATGTAGGCATGATGATGAACGAAGTAAATCCCGAAACCGTTCTGACAGAATGCCAGGCGCTTTTGGACAAAGCACGGGAAGGCAATTGACGCAAACATATGTTCTTGTGTCATGAAAAATGGGAGGGAGAGATACGATTCCCTCCCGTTTTCATGAAACCAGAGAAGCTGGATAAGCTGGAATCGAGGTGAACGATGAGAAAGGGAAAGAAATTAGAAAAGCGAAAGCTGGGCTTTTTACTGGTTACGCTTGTACCGGCTTTTGTATTTTACATAATATTTACGCTCTATCCAAATCTGATGTCTGCCTACTATTCCCTTTTGGAATGGAATGGGATTGCAGACCCCAAATTTATCGGACTTAAAAATTTTATTACTTTATTGACAGATGACTTTGTCTGGAGAGGGCTTTTGCACAATCTTCTGATTATGATTGTCACGGTTCCCATAACAATCCTCCTGGCACTGCTTCTGGCCTTTGCGCTGACCAATACCCGTTTCCGGGAAAATAAATTTTACCAGGCGTTGTTCTATATGCCAAATATTATGCCCATTTTGGTGGTAGCCCTGCTGTGGTCCTTTATTTATGATGGCGATATGGGGCTGCTGAACGGCCTGCTCCATCTGGTTACCGATAACTTCAGCGGAAAATACTGGTTGGCGGATAAGTCTACCGCATTAATCTGTATTATGATTCCGATGATCTGGTGCAATGTCGGATTCCACATGATCATTTACATAAACGCCATAACGGCTATTCCGGATTCCCTGTACGAAGTCGCCACACTGGAGGGCGCCACCATGCGGCAGAAGATGTGGCATGTGACGGTTCCCCTGATCCGCGAGACCCTGATCACCTCCGCCACATTTTTAATTCTGAACGCATTTGGAAACTTTGAAATTGTTATGCTCATGACAAACGGCGGTCCGGGCGGGGCGACAAACACCTTGTCGCTGTATATGTACCATCTGGCATTCGGCGGTAAAAATGAGGGAATCACTTCCCATATGTATGGCTATTCTTCTGCTGTAGGCATTGTGTTGACGATACTTCTGATCATCATCCGGTTCCTTATGGAGAAATTCAGCAGCAGGGAAGCAGTACAATACTAAGAAAGGGGGACAAAAAAAGCATGAATAAGAAAAAAGCCGGGGCCGGAAACTGGCTTTGGCGGATCGGACTGTTTGTATGGGCTCTGACCGTGTTAATCCCTGTACTCTGGATTGTAAACGTTTCCCTGAAAACCAACAGGGAATTCTACCAGTCCGTCTGGGCCCTGCCGGAAATACCTCAGTTTACCAATTACATCGAATCCTGGATCTCCATGGATCTAAGCCAGGCATTTTTAAATACCGTCATCTATGTCGGCTGTTCCATGGTCATCCGGCTTATATTTACCATGATGGTGTCCTATTCCCTGACCCGCGTAAAATTCCGGGGACGGAAAACCCTGATGTGGCTGATCATGCTCTCCCTGTTTTTGCCGGGAGTAAACGCCCTGGTTCCCACCTATGTACTGATGAATAAGCTGCATCTGCTGAATTCCATCACCGGCCTGACCATCTTAAGCAGTGTGGGGATCAATGCCTTCAGTGTAATGGTGCTGAACGGGTTCCTTTCTTCTATCCCCTACGAGATGGAGGAAAGCGCATATATGGATGGCGCAGGATACTTCCGCACTATGATACAGATCATTATGCCCATGGCAAAGCCGGGGCTGGTAACCGTTTTCGTTTTTTCCTTTTTGAATCTGTATAATAACTTCCTTTGGCCCTTTGTTATGCTGGGCGACCCGAAAAAATATACCATTGCGGTAAAATTGTACGAGATCAATCAGCTGATGATGTACAAATCCAACTGGGTCGGGCTCTGTAGCTGCATTGTGATCGGAATGCTGCCCTCTGTCATATTTTATATACTGTTGCAAAAGCAGGTTAAACGGGGGGTTACTGTGGGGGCTTTGAAGGGATAGAGATTCTTTCGCTGTCCGCATGAAACGCTGTAGTGGAACTGTAGAAATACGCCTGATGGCAATACGATATGGCAGTTTTGGGATAACTATAAATGAGCAAATTGGAATTTTTACCCAAATTGCTCATTTATAGTTTTTTACTGAGCTCATTCGTGCCATTTACATATTCTGGTCCGTTTTCAATTTTCTCACTTCGTCAACGGAAAGGCCAACAAATTTTATGCTCTACCTCTTTTCTCCCCCGCCAACCGCCTCCGCAATCACCACAAAAGCATAAGACGCAAACCCATGGTCATAGCTGCCCACAAGCTGGCGGTACTCCCATAATGTCCCGGTATACTCCTCCATTTTCCCAAAGAACCCCTCTGCATCCTTTAGCACCAGCTCATATTCCTGCATCTTCAGCAGAGTATCCATCCGCAGGTAAGCCCCGATAAAGGCGTTCACTTCCAGAATCTGGGGCATAGCGCCCTTTCTGTCCGGGGAAAATACATGAAGAATCAGAGATTTCAGCTCCTGATACGCATCTGCCCGAAGATCGATCCCTCCGAACAGCACCGCATAGTACTGGCAGGCCTCGGAGCTGTCCTCTTGGACCCGGAGAACGCCTTTTTCATCGCGCACTCCGTGATCCCGGAAATAACGTCCGTTGAAGGACTGCTCCACCGCCGCCTTTCGCACCCTGCGGCTGCGCCTTTCACATTCCTCATCGCCGTAGATGTGGTAAACTGCTTCCAGCGCCCTGGCATATAAGAAGTTGGTGGGATAATTCACATCCTTCGTCCACTCATTGGCCTTGCTCCATTCCACAAAATTCCAGGAGGGCAGGCATTCCAGCAGGCCGTCTTCATTTTCATACTGGACGTAAAAATCCAGCAGACCGTAGATGCTTTTCCGGAACTCCTCCGTCCGGTCCTCATGGCCCCGCTTTAAGAGATACTCCTCCACCTCCAGGATATACCACATGGTCCACTGGGGGATGAATTCTCCGCCTCCTCGCACATCCGACGGATAGCAGTCGGGAAGAACCCCCGCCGGGTAGTCGCCGGGATTTTCAAACAGCCGGTAATTTTCCAGAAAATTGTCTTCTACCAGGGTCTTCCCAGTCAGCGCGTACTCGGTCCGCCCGGTAAAATAGGAGTCACACAGCCAGCCGGCCCGCTCCCGGGAGGGGCAGTCCGTATACAGATCCACCGCATTGTGGGCAAATGTCCGGACGGCGGCGCGGCAGATGGATGCTTGCACCTCATTTTCGCAGGCAGGCCAGGGAATCCCTCCAAGGTCATACTGGAAGGTTTTCACCCCCAGGGAGCAGAGCCGGATACAGCCCTCCTTCACCGCCACCATCACAAACCGGAAGGTATAGGGCTCGAAGCTCTGCACCTGATAACGGTTTCCTTCTGCCAGCAGATATTCCAGCACGTTATGGGCGTTCATATTGCAAAATTGGAATTCCTCCCCCTGGTAAAATTCACTGAAGGCGATGACAATGTCGCTTTCCCCAAGGCTTTCCATGGAAGCCTTCAAAAATCCCGCTTCGATCCTTCCAAAATCCAGTATGGCGTATTCTCCCTCATTTAACTGGAGGGGCAGCTTTTTCTCTCTCCCAAGCACTGTCTGCTTCTGCCGCTGCACCCAGGCGTAGGGGTGGTAGGGAATCTCCTCCCAGGGAAACATGCCCCAATGGGGCAGTTCCCCCTTCCAGGAATAGCGACGTTCCTGGAATTGCCTTGTTTCATCGAAGACAAAACTGCCGTAAAGGCTGGCTTTTGCCAGGTCAAAATCCTCATATTGCGGACAAAGAGCATGCCGTTCCAGAATCTGAAACTCCTCTTTCACCACCACCTCCTCCGCGGAACCGGACGCTTGCGCCAGACCGCGGTTTCCCCGGTAATCCCAGACCTCCGTGAAGGCGCGTTGGACGGAGTAGCGCTCTGCTTTTTGCAGGCGGCACCCCGGCAGAAAGCCTTGAAAGTCCCGTCCGGTATATGCCACCGCCTGCCCCTTTTCCCGGATCTCCGCCATGATGCAGGAGGGTTGGCGCACCGTAGAAAGACTTTTGCAGTAATATCCCATGGCTTCCACCCGGATCCTGCAGCGTCTGTCCCCTGGTTTCAGATAGGGTTCCAATGGGATGACGTCTTTTCGCAGATAGCCTTTGGCAGTGCGTGCCGGCCCGAAATGCGCAAAGCAGTCGTTTACATAGATGCGGTAAAAGGCTGTTCCGGCAATGTGGAGCTCCGCTCCTGCGGTAAGCTCCGCCTCCGCCTGAAACACCGCATACAGATTCATTTCACAGGTCTTTCCCCGGATCCAGATGGGCTGCGCCTTTTGAAACATGTTCGATCCTCCTCGTTAAAAGTATCTGCTATTTCATATTGCTCATGTATCTGTCGTAGGCCACCTGCTCGATTTCCAGGAGATTGGAAATCCCCATCTGCTCTACGGTACCTAAATAAGTGTCCCAATCCTTTTCAATATCCAGTTCACCGGTAATAAACTGAGCCTTTGCCTGCACCAGATACGTCTGGATATCAGTCACCAGGGCGGTCCGCCTTGACGCCTCGTCCGCCGTATAGGATATGGTGGGATAAACATCGCTGCCCTTGCTGCCGTTCTTGCGGTAGGAGTCTGCGATCTTGGCCGCCCATCCGTATTCCTTCATCACCTCATCGCTCTCTAAGACCTCCGGATCCACCGTAAACAACGCTTCCCGGTCCGGATTTGTCTCAATCAGATTGAGGGACATATTAAACACAGCCGCCTTATAGCGGAATTCCTCCTCGGAGGCATACCCTTCCGGCTGATGCATTTTTGCCACCTCAACCCCCAGCAGGTCATTGGTCACAAAGTCAAAAGTAATCCCCTCGTAGCCATGCGCCGCGGCCTCAACGCCTTCCTCCGTGTAAAAATAGTCCAGGAAACGGCAGAGGGCCTCCGGATATTTTGTATCGGCGGAAATCGCCACGATATAATTGCCGCCAAGAGCGCTGGAAAGCCCTGCACTGCCCTCGTCGCATACGTTGGAAGTCAATCCCACCAGGGCCGTATAATCCATATCATAGGTGATGTCGGAATTTCCCAGAACAAAGGGGGCGGACCATCCGAAAACGCCGTAAACATCGCCCGCCTGTTTTGTTTTTGCCTCGTCGCTGGTAATGGTAAAGGCCTCCTGCTCCATCAGCCCTTCCTTGTACAGCCGGTTCATAAAGGTAAGGAATTCCTTGTAATTTTCAGTGGTATTTGCCAGCTCTACCTTTCCGCTGTCGTCCGCCTGCAGCACATAGCCTACATCTGTCGTATAGATCCCGTATGCGGCCAGCAGCGTCCGCTCCAGTCTTGGGTCGCACTCCGGCGAATACAGCAGCGGGATCTCATCGGAAGCATCCCCATTTCCGTTGGCGTCTTTTTCCTTGAAAGCCACCAGGACATCATACAGCTCCTCCATGGAAGCCGGGGCGTCCAGGCCCAGATTGTCCAGCCATCTCTGGTTGATGAAGGATCTGGAAAGCCGGTCCGTCAGATCCGTCCGCATTCTGGGCAACCCGTAAATATTGCCGTTTTCTGTGGTACAAAAAGCTTTTACCTCCGGGTGTTCTTCGAAATAGGCCATCATATTGGGCATCAGATCCAGATATTTACTCATGTCAAGAAAATATCCCTCGTCTCCCCAGCCATTCACGTCCGTCACGTTTAAGGCGCCGTTGATAATCAGATCCGGCAGCGTATTCCCGGCCACCATCAGCGTTACCTCCGTGCTCCAGTCCGTGGGATAAAAGGTACAGTCCATCCGGATTCCAAGCCTCCTGGCATATTCCTCCACCACAGCCAGGTTCGTCCAGTCCTCCAGCCCGATGGGCATGGCCCCCGCAACGCTGACGGTAATCTCCTCGTCTACAATGGGATATCCTGTTTCGTTATAGGAAGCGGCAGCATTTTCCCGCTCCGAATTGTCAGAAGATTCTGTCTTTTTGTTGTCAGACGGATCTTCCTTTGCAGTCCCATTCTCTGGGGCTGGCTTGTCCCCGCATCCAACGGCTCCGGCCAGCATTCCTGCTGCCAAAAACAACGCTGCCATCTTTTTGTACTGCTTCATTTTTCTCATATTCTTCTCCTCCGTAATTTTTTCATACTCTTTTATAGTTTCTGCACCTTCCCCGCACTCAGCCTTTCACCGAACCGATCATCACCCCCTTTTCAAAATACTTCTGCAGGAAAGGATAAAGTACCAGCATTGGTATTACCGACACGACGATCACGCCGTATTTAATCATATTGGCCGTCTCGGACTGGCGGATTAGGGCCATCATCTGCTCCGCGCTGTAGCTGTCTCCGTCCATCATGGCCGTCTGGGCAAACTGGCTCTTGGTCAGAATCTCCCGCAAAAAAAGCTGCAGCGGAAATTTCGACCGGTCGTCTAAGTAAATCATCGATTCACAATAGGAATTCCAGTGCCCCACTCCATAGTACAGCAGCATCACCACCGTAATGGCCTTGGAAATCGGGAACACAATCCGCGAAAAAATCTGGAAATCGTTACAGCCGTCGATCACCGCCGCCTCCTGGATCTCGTAAGGAATGGAGGTGGCAAAATAGGTCCGGGCCACAATCATGTTGTAAGTAGACATCAGTCCGCTGATCAAAATGATTGTCCTGGTATCCAAGAGCCCAAAGCTTTTTACATTCAGATATCCCGGTATCAGCCCGCCGCTGAAATACATGGTAATCATAAAGAATATCATCAGTCCCTTCCTGCCCCTCATATCCCGCCGCGACATGGCATAGGCGCAGGGCAGCGTCACCGCCAGATTCAGCAAAGTACCGCCCACCGTATAAAACAGCGTATTGGCATAACCGATCCAGATCTCCTTATACTGGAGAAGGTACTGGTATCCATCCAGCGTAAATCCCACCGGGAACAACAGCATCTGACCGCCGGAAACCGCCTTCGGATCGCTGACAGACGCGCTGATCACAAACAGGATGGGGTACAGGAAAATTGCCAGCAGCAACAATAAAATCACATATACGGCCACCATAAATATTTTGTCGCTCAGCCCGGAATTCACTCTCTCTTTCTTCATCATGCACCTCCTGTTAAAACAGACTCGTTCTGGCCGTCACCTTGGAAATGGTATTTGCGCAGACCAGAATCACGGTATTAATCACAGAATTAAACAGTCCCACCGCCGTGGCAAAGGAAAAATCCGACTGGGTCAGGCCCGTCTTGTATACATAAGTAGAAATAACCTCCGAGGCGCTTAAGTTGGTGGCATTCTGCAAAAGATAAACCTTCTCATATCCCACGCTCAGCAGATTCCCGCACTGGAGGATCAGCAGGATCAGAATTGTGGGCAGTAATACCGGGATATTGATATACCGGATCTTCTGGAGCCTGGTAGCGCCGTCAATATCCGCCGCTTCAATCAGCGCCTTGTCCACGCCGGAGAGGGTTGCGAAGTAGATAATACTGCTCCACCCCATTCCCTGCCAGATCCCGCTGAGCACATAAACCCATTTGAACATCCCCGACTCCTGCAGGAAATTCACCGGCGTCCCCCCAAGCTTCGTGATGAGGATATTCACAATTCCCGAGGAGGGACTCAGAAACATGGTAAACATCCCGCACAGCACCACCACGGAAATAAAATGCGGCGCATAGGAAACCGTCTGGAAAATCTTCCGGAACCTGCCGTTCGACACCTCATTCAGCAGCAGCGCCAACAGAATCGGTATGGGAAACCCTATGATCAGAGCCAATAAGCTTAAAGTTAAAGTATTCTTTAATATAATCGGGAACCAGTAGGACTGGAATAAACGCTGGAAGTTCGCCAGTCCCACCCACTCGCTTCCCCAAACTCCCAGCCGCATACTGAAATCCTTAAAGGCAATGATGATGCTGGGCATCGGTTTGTATACAAACAACAGATAGTAAAGGATTGCCGGCAAACACATCACATACAGACGCCAGCCTTTCAGGTATCTTTTTTTTCTCATTCGCGTTCTCTCCTCTTGCGCCCGAAGGGTGATTTTTGACACATTGGTCATTTCCATTTATTCTGCCACTATTTTACCGGCATTTTTATGCATTTTTCAACCGTAGATTCTTGCTTTTTCGTCTTTTTGACTGTTTCTGCAAAATTTTCCACTTTTATTATAGTCGTTATTTCCTCTCTATCCCCTGTGTGCATAATCGGGCAGGTAAAAATTTCCCTGCCCGCCGCGCTGGGTACGTGTTGCAAAGCTGCCCATTTTCTTACGCACCTGCGCGCAAAAAAGACCCCTTGATATTCCTCCTATCAAAAGGATCTTTTTGATCGCCCTTTTAAATGATGTTGGGGTAAAAAACCCCTTTTGACCCTAACATCTTTAAATCTCCCGGAAAGAGCTGGGGGACTCCCCCACAACATTTTTAAAATATTTGGAAAAATAATTATCGTTGGCAAAGCCGCACATGACGGCAATGGTCTTCACCGGGTAATCCGTGGTCAGCAGCAGCTCCTTGGCGTATTCCATACGCTTGTAATTCACATACTCCACAAATCCCACCCCTACCTGCTTCTTAAACATCCGGCTTAAGGTGTAGACGGAAATCCGGAATTCATCCGCCACCTGCCCCTGGCTCAAATCCGGGTCCCGGTAATGGGTTTCCAGATAAGCCAGAACCTCCTCCTTCATTTTTGCCCGGCCCTCCTCTTTCCGCTCCTGCTTCTGGACGTTGGATTTCCTGGTACAGGCCAGGAAGCTGCTGCGGATCTCATCCATGGAATCCACCATTTTCCCGGCCCGCAGCACATACCCCTGCTCCAGCAGGGCCGCAAAATACCGGTGCAGAAACGCTCCCACCCGCTCCTGGTCCGGTCCTTCCATAAACACAATCAGGATGTTCTTCCCATCCTCCTGCCAGTCTGTCACGAAAATCCGCACCGGCAGACCACGTTCGATCTCTTCTGTCAGCCGCTCCGTATCCGCCGACAGCAAAACCCCGCCCTCCAGAACATAAACCTGGTAATATTTCATATTGGAAACAAAGCCAAAATGCCGGACCCGCTCCCTGGGTATGGGAATCCCGCGGATCAAGTGTTCCGTTAAAAGATCCAGAATCAGCATCTCCTGCTCCTTCATTTTGCTGGATCTGCTGTCCAGAGCAATCCGTACCGCAGTAAACTCATCCTCCTCCCTATAACCGATATCCTTCACCAGCTTATAAATCGGCATATAATTGATGTACAAAATCCCCACGCAGACCACCATCAGCGCCAGGATCGTAAAAAGCAGCAGCCTGTACATGGTTTTCCGGAAAATGAGGATGTTATTCTGCAAAGAATCCTCCGCAATCCGCACCACAAAATCCAGAGGAAGCGGACTTTCCCCGCCCCGGTAAAGATATTCTTCCTCTCTCCAGAAATCCGCCGTCCTTTCCGGCGAATCAGACAGGTACAGCGCCAGGTAAACCTGCCCCGTCTCCTGATCCATGATGCAGTAATCGTTTCCCCCGCCGCTATAATCCATATTCAGAAAATCCAGAAACATTTCCTCCGACAAGATATAGAAAATTAAAACGGGATTTAAGTTTCCGCCCATGGTCGTACAATACCCAACCAGCATACTGCCGTCTGCTTTTTCTCCGGTATTTGTGGTGCCAAAAAGCATTTTTGACGGTTCGTAATTCTCCTGCCGGAAAAATTCCGTCAGGCTGCCAGCTTCTCCCGCATTGGTCATATAACGGATAAAATGATCTGCCGACCGGCTCCCCTCCCAGGTTACCACACGGTCGATCTCATAATAGTAAATTCCGCACTCCACCGTTTTATTCCTTCCCCAGGAGGAATAGAGCTCCCGAAGCTCCAGCATGGCTTCATAGAGCCCGTATGCATTTTCCGAAAAAGATTCGCTTCCCTGGTAAAATCCGCTGTCTTTGCTCCTGCTGCCCACTGAAAGCGTGATCGACTGTTTTCTCAATTCCACGATCGCTTCATTGAAATGGCTCATGAACACTTCTGTCTGTTTTTCGTAATAGGACTGATTTTCCTGGTCCATCTGATCCGTTGAGGTTTTCCAGAAATAAGAAAAATAAATAATGACCGGTACGAACAGCGCAATCATCACTGTTGTTGCCAACTGACGAAAATACTTATACTTTCTCCTTCTCACGTTACCCCTCCCCGCAGGCATAGAACAAGCACGTTGTAGCATAGACCATGTAAACAGTATATTCATTCCCGGATTTCCCATCAACAGAAAAATTTTGCAGGAGCCAACATCCGGCTCCTGCTGCAAAAAAGTACACTTAAAATTCTCTTTTCCCTCTTAAGGCATGCCCTCCCTTATATTTTTACATTCCTGACCCCCAGCGGCGTCGTCCCTTCGATCCTCTTAAAAGCGGCAATAAAAGAGCTGGTATCGGAAAATCCCACCGCCTCTCCAATGGACGCAACCGTATCGGAGGTGGACAGCAGCATTAATCTGGCCTGGCTGATCCTGACATGCAGCAGATACTGATGGGGCGTCATCCCGATGGTCTTTCGGAAAAGCTTGATCAGATAATATTTGCTGACGGAGCACCAGGATGCCAGCGCATCCAAAGTCACCTCCGATGCAAAATGCTCCTGGATATATTCCTGGGCCCTCCGGATCAACTGCTCCCTGCCCTCCCCGATGGAAAACTGCCTGTTATAGCTGTAACTCCCCCACCTGGTCAAAAAGGAAGACAAAAGCTGCGACAACCGCATGGTTCCCAGCCGCAAAACCTCCGAAGAAATATCATTGACCGAGCGGTAAAGGGCTTGTGCCTCCTCCAAGGGAACCTGCTGCAGGAAAACGCCCCGCTCAAACAGGTAATCCGCTAAGGAAACCAGGGAAAGATCCCGAAAATGGAGCCAGATAAAATCCCATGCCTCCGCTCCCGCCGTCCCATACCAATGAGCATACTTCCCGTCCAGCAGAACCATGGCTCCGGCCGGCAAAGACCACGTGGCATCCCGGTAGATGATTTTCCCGCACCCTTTGCAGGTGTACAAAAGCAGCGATTCCGAAAAGCTGTCCCGCTCCGTAAAATAGGAACTGCCGCAGCGGTAATGCCCTCCGGCGGTTACCTGATAAGGGAACGGATTCTCCTGGGGAAACGCAGAAAAAACCAGCGCTTCCAGCGCTTCCACTTCCGTAACATTACATTTCAAATTCATAGGACAATTTTTCTATATTTTTTGACAATTTTTCTTATTGAATATAGCCCTTTCAACGTATATTATAAACAAAAATGCTCATAACAGCAAGATATTTGGAGGTAAATAGGAATGACAAACAAGGAACGCGTCAGAGCAATTTTAAACTATAAAAACTACGACCGGATGCCTGTGGTACATTTTGGCTATTGGAGCGAGACTCTGGAAAAATGGTACCAGCAGGGGCATATCAGCAGGGAGGAATGCCTTTACTGGAGCGACGGGAACGAATACGACGCCCGGATCGCCAGACGCCTTGGCTTCGATTTTGACTGGCACACCTGCTATTGCCCAAACACGAGCCTGTATCCTGCTTTTCAGCCGGAAGTAGTGGGGGAATACCCCTCCGGCGGCCAGATGTTTTTAAACGGCGACGGCGTTGTGGTATTAAAAAAAGAAGGCGCCGGATCCATCCCCGCCGAGATCGACCACACCCTCAAGGACCGGGCCTCCTGGGAGGAGCATTACAAATGGCGGCTTTCCTTTTCGCCGGAGCGGATCGATCGGGCCGCTTACGAACAGCTCAAAGACCGGAATCCCCAGAACCCCGTGGGGCTGCACTGCGGAAGCCTTTTTGGCAAAATCCGGGATATTATGGGAGTGACGGGGATCAGCTATCTCTATGCGGATGACGAAGACCTGTATGATGAGATCATCGACACCGTTGGCGCCCTGTGTTATCAGACCGTGGAGGCCGTATTGAAGCAGGGCATGACCTTTGATTTCGCACATTTCTGGGAGGATATCTGTTTTAAAAACGGTCCCCTTGTGATTCCTTCCGTTTTCTACGAGAAGGTGGGGCCTCATTACAAAAAGATTACGGATTTGTTAAGAAATTATGACATACAGATTGTTTCCCTGGACTGCGACGGCATGATCGATTCCCTGATTCCCGCCTGGCTTGACAACGGCGTCAACACCATGTTCCCCATCGAGGTGGGCACCTGGAATGCCAGCATCGCCCCCTGGCGGGAGCAGTACGGCAGCAGGATCCGTGGCGTTGGCGGTATGAATAAAAACGTTTTCTCCAAGGATCGGGCGGCGGTGGACCGGGAACTGGACCGCCTTGAGCCTCTCATCGCCCTGGGCGGCTACATCCCCTGCCCCGACCATCGGATCGCCCCCGACGCCAAATGGGAAAATGTACAGTATTATTGCGAGCAGATGCGGCTGCGCTTTTAAGAACGCTGCGTTTCCTGTTCCCTATACGCTTCAGACATGCTACTTCTCCTGTTCCCAATACAGCTCCTCCAGCCGCTTCACCTTCCGGATCTCATAGCCCCGGCTGCTGCGCTCCAACACGCCTTCCTCCACCAGCTCCGACAGGATCCGGTGGAGGTGGCGGTAGCTGATATCTAATATCTCCGCGGTCCTGCGGAGATTCTCCTTAAAGTACCCCTTCTCTCCCCCCGCCTCCAGCACATGGGACACCACCTTCTGCCGGGGCGTAATGATCTTGTTATGGAACTGATGGCGGGCCAGATGATTGATCTTCTCCGCCAGGTTATCGCTCAAAAACCGCAGGAACCGGTTGTCATCCAGCAGACGCTCCTTTAACAGCGCAATGTCCAGCGCTACAAACATACACCTGGTATCCGTCCGGGTCATGTTGGAGGGCTCCCGATAGCCCAGAAGCTCCATGTCCCCCAGGAAAATAAAACCGTCGCAATGGCGCACCAGCATCTGCTCCCCGTTCTCCGCCGTGGCGTAGACCGACAATCTGCCCTCTACCAGGAAGTAGGCGTATTTTCTGTGCTCAGCGCGGCTGTAAAGATAGGTGTTTCTCGGAAAGGAAATCAGCTTAAGGCCCTGCCGGTACAGGGACAGATCCGAAAAATATTCTGCTATGTGATGGCGCCGGAGCATACTCTCCAGCAGGGGGGTATTCTCTAATATTTCCATAGGATATATCCTCAATCACGGTTGCTTTTGATTATACTTTCTTTTCATTTACCATATCAACTCCCCATACCGTTTTAGCTGATAAACCAGCACCTGCTTTGCCCGGCAATCCGGCACACCCGCAAGCTTCTCCCATATCTTTGGAAAAATCCGAAGCCCCGTCCCCAACGCCTCCGCCTTCACCTCATACCCGTTTTGATTCTGCTTGTACCAGATATCTTCCTTAAAATATTTTATCTGGGCGCCCTTAGAGCTGTTCTCCATATCGCGGATATCCTTCGCCCCCAGCACCACTTCCCTCAATCCCGGATCTTCACATCTTCCCATACCAGCGCCTCCCCTTCGAACCGCACCCAGATAAAATCCTCAAACATCACGCCATGGGTCTTTTTCACAATCTCCCAGGGATTGTATTCGGAAAGTCCCAGGCCCTCAAGCTGCCAGGCAACATCCGCCCTTCCCCGCTCAAACCAGCGGTTTTCCAGGAATTCGTATACCCGGGCCAGATCCAGACGTGTCCCGCCAAAGGGCTGCTTGCCCACGTCGTCGGTGTACCTTTTGATAAAATTCAAGGTCTTAATGCCGTCCTCCTCTGCCACCGACACATCCGCCACCACTTCATTTTTCCATAATACGCTAAAATTGTACATATCCGCTCACCCGATCAATACCTGCTTTCCTTGAAATGCAAAACCATAATGCCGGATCCGCTCCGGCGCGATCCCCTTTGCCGTCAGTTCGGTGTCATAATTTTTCTCCCGGATCTGCCGATGGGCCGCCGCAACCGTATCCGCAAGGCACGCCTCCTCCGTCAGGTCGATCACCTTAAATTCCATGACAATAGCCGGCAGTGTCTCCCGCAGAGGCTCCATCACCACATCATACCTCCCCAGACCGCTCTCCCGGTTGGAGGTCACCCGATAGTCGTCCCGCCGCTCCACCAACAATCCCAGAACAAAACCGTGGTAAAATCTTTCCGGTTCCGACTGCTCCGAAGGCTGGTTCCCGCTGTCAAAGATGCTGAAGGTGGCCAGAGCCACTTTGTTCATATAATAATTCATTTCCTTCAAGTCACCCTTGAGCAGTGCCTTGACAAAATCCTGATACCGTGTATTCTGCCCCTCAAACCATCCCGCAAGCATCTTCTCAAACATCAGTTCTACTTCAAAATTCGTAAGCTTCAACTCATAGATCTTCTGCCGGGTCCGGGGATTGCGGCTGTAGCCTGCGATCTTCAGATAACCGCTGGCCAAAAGCATACTCCAGAGAGCTTTTACGCTCCCATCCAACTGGTTGAACACCACCTGTTCCTCCAGCTCTGTGCAGACGCCCCGCCCATCCAGCAGATCCTCCATGGCCTGCTTCACACTGATATCCCCCTGCCGGATCAGCCGGTCC
>CATJBQ010000133.1 GCA_949738465.1 uncultured Lachnospiraceae bacterium | reverse complement strand
GCCGATAATGCGTCCCTTCATCTCATCGTTGGGAAGCTGGACTACCGATATGGTAGTTTCTGCCACATGGTCTGCCGCACATTTCTGAATGGCAGTCACCACGTATTCCTTCGCCTTCTTACCAGCCTCCTCTTTGGCTCTGTTTTCCATTTCTTTGATTAATTTCGCAGTATCGAGCTTTACGTCATCCTCAATGCTCTTCAAAAGATATTCTTTTGCCTGTTCAGAGGTTAATCCAGAGATTCTCTCCAGTTCCTGTACACGTTCCTCATGCATTCTCGAAACTTCTGCCTTCTGCTTCTTCAGTTCTTCTTCCTTGGCGTGGAAGCTTGCTTCCCGCTTCTCTGCCGCCTCCATCTTCTTATCCAGGTTCTCTTCCTTCTGGATAATCCGACGCTCGTTGCGCTGAATCTCGTTCCGCCTCTCCCGGATCTCCTTATCCAGATCGTTCTTGGTACGGATCGATTCCTCCTTGATCTCCAACAGTGATTCTCGTTTTTTTGTCTCTGCAGTCTTCACAGCTTCATCTATTATCTCTCTTGCCCGTTCCTCCGCACTGCCGATCTTGGAATCAGCCGCCTTCTGCTTCTGGGAAACGGTGACAAAATAGGTAACAGGGACAGCTATAATAAGCGTAATGACAACTGCAATTGCAGCAATTACTGGTCCCGTCACAGGAGCACCTCCTTATTTAGTTTTCATTGTACGTATAGCATAATGTATTTTGTCTTCTATGTCATATATCATAAATCGTCATAAACCGGCAATCTACATACATGATAATAACAACAAATCAATTTTATACTTTTTTGGTAATTATGTCAAGTATCTCATAATATCTTCCCAACGAAATCCTTTGCGAAGCAGAAACTGGTACATCCGCTGCTTCTCCTTCGGCGCAGCCTCCTCTGGATCATAATGCCGCTTCTCCATCCAGCGGCGGATCTTCTCCCCCTCGTCCTCACAGCCGTATTCCGCTTCCAGCGCCTCCTGGGCCACTTCCCGTTCCACGCCCTTGCGGGCCAGCTCCATGGCCAACTGGCGTCGGCTCTTGCTCTCACAGCGGCATCGGACGTAATTGGAGGCATAACGCAGATCATCAATATAATGAAAACCTTTTACATAAGAAATGGCATCCTCCACCACATCCCCGGGATACTCCCCCTGTACGAGCTTCTCCCGAAGCTGTGCTTCGGTCCGGTCCATCCTCTCCAGTAAATGCATGGCGCGCTTCCTGGCCCTGGGAATCAGAATCTTCGCCAGAATCTCCTGATACTGTTCCATGGTAAGCTCACTGCCCTCCGCTATCTGAAGCCGTCCCACCTCTCTCTGGTAAAGCACAAGGTGTGGCTGTCCCTCCAGCCACACCCTGCGCTTCCCTCCGGACAAATCTTCCAGTCTGGTTACAAGCATCTCTTACTCCTCTTTGGCGCCATCGGCCGTCTCTCCGGCCCCGGCTTCCTCCGGCTGCTCCAGATCCGGCTCCTCCCGGGCCTGTGCCTTCGCTTCTGCCTTGGATGCTCCTCTGGCCGCCCTGGACGCTCCCTTAGCTGCCTTCGCCGTTTCTTCCTCCGCCGGCGCCTTGGACGCTTCCTCTTCTCCGGCGCCTGCGCCGTCTAACTGGTAGTGGGCGCGGACCTTGGCCTCGATCTCGTCCCGGACGGCTTCGTTCTCCGCAAGATACTGCTTGGCGTTCTCCCGGCCCTGTCCGATCTTGTCACCGTTATAGGCGTACCAGGCGCCGGACTTGCTCACAACGCCCACATTGACCCCAAGATCCAGGATATCTCCCTCTCGGGAAATCCCCTTGCCGAACATGATATCGAACTCTGCCTCCTTAAAAGGCGGAGCCACCTTATTCTTCACAACCTTGATCCGGGTATGGTTCCCCACTACCTCTCCGGCCTGCTTCAGAGATTCCACACGGCGCACGTCAAGGCGCACGGAGGAATAAAACTTCAAGGCGCGGCCGCCTGTGGTGGTCTCGGGGTTCCCAAACATCACGCCCACCTTCTCACGAAGCTGATTGATAAAGATCACCACGCAGTTAGACTTGCTGATCACTGCCGTCAGCTTCCGCAGAGCCTGGGACATCAGACGGGCCTGCAGACCCACATGGGAATCCCCCATATCGCCTTCGATCTCGGCCTTGGGCACCAGCGCCGCCACCGAATCCACAATAATAATATCCACGGCCCCGGAGCGCACCATGGTCTCCGTAATCTCCAAGGCCTGTTCGCCGTTATCCGGCTGGGATATGTACAGATTGTCAATGTCGACGCCGATATTGCGGGCGTATACCGGATCCAGCGCATGCTCCGCATCGATAAACCCGGCGATCCCGCCCCGCTTCTGCACCTCCGCTACCATATGCAGTGCCACCGTGGTCTTCCCGCTGGACTCCGGCCCGTAGACCTCCACGATCCTCCCCTTGGGTACGCCGCCAAGTCCCAGCGCAATGTCCAGGCTCAGGGAGCCTGTGGGAATCGTCTCCACGTTCATATGGATACTGGGATCCCCCAGCTTCATGATGGAACCCTTGCCATAATCCTTCTCTATCTTGGATATTGCCGCTTCCAATGCCTTCAACTTATCTTCTTTTGCCATAACACTTCTCCTTTTGCCAGCTTCTGTGCCCATATCCGGGCAATGGGATACGAACAACTCGAACCTATGTTCGCTTTCTTGTTCTATCTTAGTATACTTTTTGCTTCTTGTCAACTCTTTTTTGGGAAATTTCTGGAACTGTGTTCCGGGGTAAAAAAAGAACAGCCCGCATGGACTGTTCTTATTATAGATGGTTCCGGCTCCTTCGTCAAGGAGTTGTGCGTTATTTTTTTATCATTTTTTCAATTTCCTCAATGGGATGGAAGCCCACCTTAGTCTCCGCAGCCTTTCCACCCTCAAAAAGAATCAGTGTGGGAATGCTCATAACGCCGAACTGATGGGCCAGACTTTGCTGCTCGTCCACGTTGACCTTGCCAAAAACCGCCTGGCCGGCAAACTTTTCTGCCGCCTCCTCGAAGACCGGCCCCTGCATCTGGCAGGGCCCGCACCAGGTAGCCCAGAAGTCCAGAAGCACCGGCTTATCGCTCTTTGCCACGTTCTGTTCAAAATTTTCGCTTGTGATTTGTAATACTGCCATATTCGTTTCCTCCTTTGTGCCCTGTTTTTTGGGCATACAGGTATGCCCGAAGGGCGCTTCCTCCTTCGTGATGATTCCTCATGCACGTATCTTTCCAAGGCACAGTATGCCCCGTTTTTTAATTTTTACCAAACTCCGACAGGATCAGGCCCTCGTTGCGCTCCAACGTCATCCCCACGCTCCAGCTATTGACGAACAAAAGCAGAGGATTGCCCTTAAGGTCCACAATTTTTTTCATATCGGAGGTTCCCGTCAGCTTGTCCAGATCGATCCCGGTATTCTCGATCCAGCGGATATGCTCGTAGGGCAGATTCTCCAGCTTGATATCCACGTTATACTCGTTCTCCAGCCGGTATTTGAGCACATCGAACTGAAGAACTCCCACTACGCCCACAATGATCTCCTCCATGCCGGAATTGTGCTCCTGAAAGATCTGGATGGCGCCCTCCTGGGCGATCTGGTTGATGCCCTTGACAAACTGCTTCCGCTTCATGGTATCTACCTG